>NZ_CP110140.1 GCF_025979885.1 Hymenobacter sp. YIM 151500-1 | reverse complement strand
GCTAAGCATCGCCGAGGTGGCGCAGCAACTGGGCTACAGCAGCCCGGCGCACCTCTCGCGGCAGTTCCGGCAGGTGACGGGCCTCACGCCTACCGAGTTCCAGAAGCTGGGGCCGGCCTCGCACGCGCGCCGCAGCCTGGATTCGCTGATTTAGTGACGAGTAAGTGGTCGGTAAAGGACTTGTAAGAAAAAAGCTGCCGTGTTATTAACGCCGGACTATTTTTTACTGTTCACCAGCGCAGGAGCCATTCACCAGGCCTTCCGGCTCCTGCGCTGCTCATGACTAGAGGGTTACTTGTCGACTTTACGTATCTTTTTTCCGAGCCCGCTTTGCCCGTTGAGGACTACCTCTCCGGCATCAGCCGACTACGGCGCCTCCAATGCGTGTCGCACCTGCTGGGCTACCTCAGCCAGGTGCCCGCTCCCAAGCGGAACCATATCACCGACATGCAGCAGTTCTTTGGCGCCCACAGCCAGCGGTTTGCCGACGAGGTATTTGACCGGGCGCAGCTGCTTCAACAGCAAGGTCATGACCGGCTAAGCTTTTTGCACCCCAAGACGGTTCTACAGCTGTACAATTACTGTTTCGAGTTGCTGGATGAGCCGGACACCAAGTCCGAGGCTGAGTTAGAGCAGAGCTTGTTCAAAGCGTGCTTGGTGCTGAACGGCCCTTATATCGCGGAGCAGGACCATGCTTCGGCCGCGGCGAAGGCGCTGCTTCCGACGCAGCCGCTCGCGGCAATGGCCCTGGCGCTAACGTTCTCGGACTTTGAGCTGGTGAACCTGCGTCTGCTCCATATTGCCGTCCTCCAGCTCATTAAGTCAGTTCGGCTATTCGAGTTCTTGGAGGCGGAGGCCCGTTTTGCCCCATTGTTGCAGGCATTTCTCCAACGTTTCGGCTGCCGGGACTGGCCCGAGTACTTCCGTAAGCTCAGCGGCGTAACCAAACCCGTCATGCAGGCAGAAAATCCGGGGCGCATTTCCGTGGAGATTCCCGATACGCAACCGGACTACGAAGCGGACCGGGCCTTCCTGCGCCACTTTGCGCTGCGCGAGGGCCAGCCACTGGATAAGGCTGACTTTACCAGCCTAAGGACTACTCCGCTGGTGGAAGAAACACCCGGCACTTTCGTGCTGGCTTACCCGGTATTGGTGGTGGAAGCCATGCACAAAGGCCTGTACTTCCAGTTCAATCTGGCCAACCGGTCTTTGCCGAAAAGCCAGCGCGAGCCCGACTGGCGCTCGGTGTACTGTGACTTGTTTTCGGAGCAATACCTCCTGTACATGCTGCTCGATGCCACCTTTCGCGGCCGGGGCTTAGCCCTGAGCGGCCGGGCCATTTTTGACGGGTGGAAGTTGAAAGGCCAGTCGGAGCCGGATTACTACTTCCGCCACGATAACCGGGCCGTGCTCTTCGAGTCGAAAGACGTGTGGGTGAATAAGGTGGCCAAGGCCGGCCACGACTTCGCCACGTACCTTGACGAGGTAAAGAAGAAGTTCTACGAAGACGAGAACCAGCACCCCAAAGCCGCCAGGCAGTTGGCCGGCAACGTGGAGCGACTACTGCGTCAGCAGTTGCCCTTCGATACCGATTTCAACCCAACAGAGTTGATAATCTACCCGGTGCTGGTGGTGCACGACCGACTTTATAACCAGCCCGGTCTGAATGTGGTCGTCAACGACTGGTTCCAGGCGGAGCTGGCCAAGCTGGAGCAGCAAGGGCTACCGGTGCACAACGTGCGTCCGTTGATTATCATTGACGTTGATACGCTCCTGGCCTATCACGAAGATTTCCGGGATGGGCGAATGGTATTCGAGGACGTGTTGGATGAATACGTGGCCTACCTGCAAGCCCCGGTCTGGGCGGGCATGACGCCAGCCGAGGATGAACAACGGCAGATGCAGAGCATCCACCCGTTTGCCTTGTTTCTGGAAAACTATGCCGAACAGCGCGATATGCTGGGCATTCCCAGAGAGATGCTCTATCAGATTCTGCCCATCGTCAACCGAGGCGCAAACGACTAGCCGGCACGGTAAAGCTGGATATCAGGCGAAGAACTGCGGCTGGCGGGTGCCGGCAAATTATGCAAGCCTGGGAGCAAACCGTGCAAATCCAGGGCAATGGCCAGCCGTTTCACTAATCAGCAAATTTCCCTCAGACCTGATTAGATGAAAAAGATACTTCGCTTCCCGCTGCTGGCCGCGTTTCTTGCCTTGGCCTCCCTCCCATCCTGCAACAAGGACGACTCTGACAGCCTGAAAGTACAGGCCCACGACGACAACGTGTTCATGAAGCAGATGCATGCCATGATGGACCAGATGATGGCGATGCAAAAAACGCAGGACCCCGACCACGACTTTGCCATGATGATGAAAATGCACCACCAGGGCGCCATCACCATGAGCCAGGAAGAGCTGCGCAGCGGCAAAGACGCCGACATGAAGCAGATGGCGCAAACCATCATCACCAAGCAGCAGGCCGAGATTCAGCAGTTGGATGCTTTCCTGAGCAGCCACACCCCGCAGCAGCCGGCCGTGCCGGAGTTCAACGCGAAGCAGATGGAAAGCATGCAGCGCATGATGCAGGCCAATGACCTGCGGCCGCTCACCGGCGACATCGACTTTGATTTCGCGCAGCTCATGGTCGACCACCACCGTAGCGCCATCGAGAATTCCCAGGCCGAACTGGAATACGGGCGCACCGCAACCATGAAAACCCTGGCGCACAACATTATTGACGACCAGGAAATGGAAATAAAGGACTTGCAGGCCTGGCTACTGGCCCACAAGAAATACTAGTGCTGCCCCGTAACAGCACGGTAAGCAGGGCGGCCCTATGGGCCGCCCTGCCTGTTTCCAGCATTTTATCATCGCCTTTTGACTTCCGTTTATGTCTCCCATGCACGCTACACCCTGGGCACCCGAATGGCTTTTGTGGGGTTGGTTCGGCCTCACCCTGTTATCTGTCGCCTATGTGGCCTGGGACCTGTTTACCAGTACCCCGGAGATGAAAGTGATGAAGTGGGGTTGGGTACTGGTCACGCTTTACACCGGGCCGGTTGGGCTGCTGGTCTACTGGTTTTCGTGCCGCGAGCCCGCTCCGGGCACCCACGAGCAGTTTGTGGCCCCACTCTGGAAGCAGGCCGTGGGCTCGACGATTCACTGCGCCGCCGGCGACGCGACCGGCATTATCGTGGCCGCGGCCATCACCGGCTATTTCGGCTTAAGCATGGGCACCGACATCTGGGTTGAATACGCCGCTGGGTTTGCGTTCGGACTGTTCATCTTCCAGGCGCTGTTTATGAAGGACATGATGAACATGAGCTACGGGCAGGCCCTGCGTAGCTCCTTCCTGCCGGAATGGATGTCGATGAACGCCATGATGGCCGGCATGCTGCCTACCATGGTCATCCTGATGACGCGCGACATGCGGGCCATGGAGGCCACGTCTCCCTGGTTCTGGGCGGCCATGTCGGCCGCTACGCTCGTGGGCGTGGTCGTTGCCTACCCCATCAACTGGTGGCTGGTGAAGCACAAGCTCAAGCACGGCATGGGCACCGAGCGGGCGTTGGGCAAGGGCGGCAGCCCCACCGTAGCGGAGCACGGCTACGCCGGGATGATGATGAACGGAATGCCGCCCGCTACGCCCGCGATGGACACCACTGCGCACGCCGGGCACGCCATGCCCAGCATGCGCCCCACGGGAGATGACTATGTATCGGCCGGGCGCAAAGCACTGGTTACCCTCCTCAGCCTGCTGCTGTTGGCGGCCGGCTATTACGTGGCGGCCCGGTTCGGCGACCTGTCGATGCGACCCGGGCAGCCCATGCACATGCCAGAAATGGCTATGCCCGGCATGACGCATTAAGCCGGGCGTGGGCGCCAACTGGCCGAAATTTTGGCGGGCCGGTTGGCGGGGCACGGGCTTCTGCGCATCTTAGTAGTTACAACGTATCCCACCCCCGTATGCCCGCACCGCTACCGCCTCTTATCCAGCAATACAAAGCCGATTCCGAATCCGTTTACAACACCTGGTTCATCAACAACGAGGAGCGCCTGAAGGCGTTTCGCTCCATCCGGCGCGGGGTGCAGCAAGTCGTCAAGGACATCAAGGCGGGCAGCTTCGGCAACGACTTCAAGGGCACGTCGCTGGAATTCGTGCTCAGCGTCATCAGCGAGCAGAAGCAGGTGTTTCAGGGCGCGGCTCACCCTTTTTATTGGAAGCCCAAGCTGCGCATTCCTGACATCTACGAGCACGAGGAAAACAAGCGCGCCTTCGGCCAATTCTTGGAAAGCTGCCTGGCGGCTACCACTGAGCAGCAGCTGCTGCGCGAAATCGATTTGCTGGACCGTCGCAAAATCAAGGGGCTGGGCCCGGCCGTGGCCAGCATCCTGTATTTCCTGCACCCCACGCTGATGCCGCCTTTTAACACGGCCATCGTCAACGGGTTCAACGCGCTGTTTGGGGAGAAAATCAAGCTGGGTTCTTGGTCGGAGTACCTGCGCATGCGCGAGCGGCTGCGCGACCTGAACCAAGAGCACCGCCAGCACCTGAGTCTCGATTACGGCGCCCTAAGCGGCCTGCTCTTCGACGTGGGCGTGAAGAAGATGATTGCCGGCGACCAACAGTTTGCCAGCGACGAAGACCGCGACAAATACCAGCAGCAGGCCCGCAAACGCCACCAGGAGGTGCAGACCGAGGCTCAGGAAGAAAACCAGCACACCGAGATGCAGCACCACCTGCTGCGCGTAGGCAAGGCCTTGGGCTGCGACGTGACGACGGCCATCAACGACCGCAACCGAATATGCGCCGGCCAGAAGCTCTCGTTTTTATGCCTCGACCAGCACCCCGAGTTGCCCGTGTCGGCCGAGGTGGCCACCACCATTCGCCTCATTGACGTGGTGTGGTTTGCGCCCGGCACCAACCGTGTGGTGGCCGCCTTCGAAGTGGAGAAGAGCACCAGCATCTACTCGGGCATCCTACGCCTGACCGACCTGGCTTTCTCCATGCCCGAGCACGAGACGGCGCTCTACCTGGTGGTGCCCGACGCCCGCGAAAAGGAAGTGCAAGCGCAGCTCTCACGCCCCGCCATCCGGGCCGCCGGCGCCACCATTCGCTACATCCTGTTTTCGGAGCTGCGCCAGCACTGCGAGGCGCTGTGCAAGTTCGGCGACTCGCCGGCGGCCATGCTCAAAATTGCGCGCTCGGTGTAAGAGCAATGAGCCGTTTAGGAGGGAATAAAATAGTTAACCACGTTTCTAGCCACAATCTGTGGTTATCTCTGTTCGGGCAACCGGTTTAAAAAGTTCTCCTTTGACCACTTCCGGAAGCTTCCGGAAGCTTCCGGAAGTGGTTGTTTTCTTGCAAACCCGCTACTTTTAGGTTCTATGGCTAAGGCAAGGCGCTTAAATGTGATGGTGAGTTCCTCCGTTTATGGAAATCAAAATTTGCTTGACCGCATTTACGCTACGCTGAGTGTGAATTACAACGTATGGATGTCACACGAAGGCACCGTGTTTGTCAATTCAAAGGTGGGCAACTTTGCCAACTGCATCGCGGCTGTGGAAGAATGCGACGTGTTCCTTGGAATTATCACGGGCAACTATGGGAGCGGCATTGAGAAAAAAGGCGAGCCCAGCATTACGCATATGGAAATGCGGCGGGCACTGGAGCTGGAAAAGCAGCGCTGCTGCTTGGTGCATGAATCCGTAGTGCTGGCGCGACAACTGCTAAGTCCCTATCGCCTGGACCCAGAAGCAGGGCCGTTTCGAAAGGACGCCGATGGCAACTTGCATTTAATTGAATGGCCTCGGGGCAATCGGGTAATCAGTGACCTACAGGTACTGGATTTGTATGAGGAGATGATGCGCTTGGACCTACCCATAGCCGAGCGTACCGGTAACTGGGTGCAGACATACCGAACCGACGAAGATGCGCTCCGGTATATCGCAACCCAGTTTGGAGATGTAAATCGAATGCGGAGAGCAATAACTGGGCAGTAGGTTCTGGAAAATAGCCTTAGAGATGACAAACGAGAAAGCAACTAACGCCTACGTGACTACTCCCAGCGACTTAGAGCTGTTGCACCTGCCTGAAAGCCAAACTCTGGAACGGCTAAGCAGATACAACCTGACAACTATTGGCAGAACGGTTTGTGCCTTTCTGAATGGTGAGGGAGGACGCGTGCTGGTTGGAGTAGAGGATAACGGCAAAGTCGTCGGCATCCCCCAGGCAAAGGAAGCAGTCGAGAAAGTGCAGAAAGAGATATTCTCGCGCGTACAGCCGCCTGCTTCCTGCATGGCTAGCCTCCTGGAGGTCAACCGACAAGACGTATTACTGCTGGAAGTAGCTCCGGGTGCTGATGGCCCCTATACTTATGCGCACACTATCTATGTGCGGGAAGGCAATGCAACGCGCAAAGCAACCCCTAAAAATGTCATTGAGTTAGTTGGTCAACTGGAAAGCAATCCGCGCTGGGAGGCCCGCACCAATTTGCAGTGCGACTTGTCGGACTTGGACGCCAGGGAGTTGGAACGAACAGCCGAAGATGCTAATCGCCGACGATACACCGACCTGCCAGCAGAGCCGGAGCGACTGTTGGATTCGCTCTACTTGATTCGAGGGGGCGCACTGACAAATGCGGCCGTAGTACTCTACGCAAAAGAAGCAGCTCGCTTCCTGCCACAGACGCGAGTACGAGCCGTGCATTTTGCCGACGAGAGTCGTGAGCAAATGCTGGATAATAAGTCCTTTGAGGGGCACGTGTTTTCATTGCTAGAGCAAATGAGCGGCTTTCTGCAAACTAATTTGGCCATTAAGGCCTCTTTAACAGAAACAACTGGTTTCGTACGAACAGAATCAGTTTCCTTTCCACCGGAAGCATTGCGTGAAGCTTTGCTAAACGCTATTGTGCATCGGGACTATTCCCGCAGTGACGGAAGCATTAGCTTGTCTCTTTTCCCTCGGTATCTAGAAATCTGGAACGCCGGAGGATTGCCGGAAGGCGTTACCCTTAAGAATTTAAGGGAGGGAGGAATATCTCGTCCCCGGAATCCTGATTTGGCTCATGTATTACTCTTGCGCGGCCTTATTGAACGAATGGGCATTGGGGGAAGGCGCATCATTGAGGCTTGTAAGAACGCCGGGTTGCCGGCGCCCAAATGGGAAGAGAAGGCAGGTGGCATGCTATTAACGCTGCGTTTGCCTGGGGCCGCCAGTACAGCTACAATCGGGGAGGGAGCCCGTTCGACTGCTGAACTCAACCCACGGGTATGGAAATTTCTGGCAACGCTTACTGCCGGGCAGGAATTTACCGGTCGGGATTACCAGCAACAGGCTGCCGGTGAGGTATCTGAACGACAGAGTCGCTTGGACTTGGCCCAAATGTTAAAAGCACGGGCAATTGAGCGCCGCGGCAGCGGAAAGAACACCTATTACGTGCGCACGGAACAGGAACTGAAATAGCTAGCTGGCCTTGCGTACTGTAGGAAAAGTCGTCTTAGCAGTATGCGACTTGCCCACGCGCAGCTAGCTACTCGTGACTGTGAGCAACAAACGATAGACTACTAATTTAAATAGGTTGGAGAAAGGGCTCACAAAGGGCTCACCATTCGTGGGTAGGAATGGCTGAAAGGGCCTGTGGAGCGCGAATACTCGCTTTTTAGCGGGTAGCTAGGTCATGGCAATGGGCTCAGTATGGGCTCAAGGGCTACTGATTGGCAGCCTAAGGGCAGAATCTGGTGCGCTCTGGGAAATAGATAGCTAAATGACGACTTGCTGCTAGTGCTGGCCACCGCCGAGTCGGCTAGGTTGCGCAGCACCCAGGTTATCCAGTAATCATTACAAAGTGTTTTCTGTGCTTCGGGTAGAATGCGGCTCAGGCGGTAACGCATTGGTTAGTGTTTCACAGAAGGCCCAAACGCCAAACACCCTTCCGCTGCCTTGGAAAGGCAACAGAAGGGTGTATTAGGCAATACCACCGGAAGTGAAGCTGCTAGTGATTATGAGGGCCGTAGCGGTCCTGGGGGCTGCGGGAGGCCCGGTGCATAACGGAGCTGGAAAGGCGGAAGAACTTGTAGCCGAAATAGAGTAGCAGGCCCCAAGTGGCCACCTGGGCTCCCCAGGCCGGGGCCCAGGATGAATAGAGAAAGATAACCAAGGCGATAAGCAGCAGAATACGCATAGCAGTAGGGATGAGAGTGAGTGCCGAGCCGGTCGTTTGCCCTGCTTGTTCTACCCAGTAAACGAAATGATGCCGGTTTGGTGCACGCAAGGCAGCTAATCAGCAAGGCGCACAGGTGAATTGTGGTTACCGGAAGCCGCGGGCACGTAGCAGGTCGCTGTTGGAAAGCTTGAGCTTAACGTTGCGCCCGCCTCCCTTCTCATACACCTCGACAACCAGGTTTTTCTGGTCAGGAATCGTGAACTTCTTGAACACAAATACCTGCTCCAGCTTACCGGCGGCTTCAATCTTTTTCAGGTTGCCGTTGTAGACGTAGGTGGGCGTGAGCTCAATGGCCTGCTCGGCCGTGCGCTTGGCCACCTTCTTGTCCTGGATGTAGAACTTGATGAAATCCACGTCATAGGTCACGTTGGAGCGGTTGCGCAGGTGCAGCGGGAAAAACAACGTTTCCTGCTGGTAGCCCACGCGGCCGGCGCGCACGCTGAGCTGGTTTTTCGTGTCGCTGGCTGCCGCGCCGCCGCGCGCCAGCGCCTGCTTAGAAAAAGCATCCAGGTTGCCCTGCGGAATGGGCGTATTCGATAAAATGGCCTCGCTGCCACTGCCGGCCCGGGCGGTATAGCTGGTCATCGTGCTCAGGTCCAGGCTCAACACCTTGGGGTCGTGCTGGTAGTTCACGACGAACATATACAGCTTGCCCCCGGAAGTAAGTACGGTCATGTTGGTTTCGGTGAGGCGGTTGCTGGCCGCCTTCACGCGCACGATGTTGTCGGCGCCCGTGGCTTTGGCGGCCAGAATGCCGGAGTTGCCCAGGTCGACGTAGGTGACCGGGTAGGGAAACACGAGGTGCGTGGTTTTCTGGTCTGAGACGTAGAGCGGGAGCACGGGCAGCTGGGCGGGGCCCGCGCTGGCTGCGCCCAGGTCCAGGCCCAGCTGGCGCGGGTTGCGCTGGTAGCCCACCACGAAGGAGTAGAGCTTGCCGCTGGCCGTGAGCACGGTCATGTTGGTTTCGCTGAAGCCGCTGCCGGCCGCCTTGACCCGCACGATGTTCTCGGAGCCCGTGGCCTTGGCCGCAATCAACCCGGCGCTGCCCAAATCGACATAGGTGACCGGGGACGGGAAAACCAGGTGGGTGGTTTTTTGCTCCGACACAAACAGCGGATACGTCGCTAGCTTCGCCGGCGCCGCCGGCGCTACGGGCCGGGTGCTGGCCAGCGTCGTGGATTGGGCGAGGGCGGGCGCGACGGCCAGGCTGAAGGGCAGGGTGCAGAGGGCAAGGGCGATTCTCATAGTAGCTTATTTATCAATCTTCAACATGACCTGGTAGCCGGCTTTCAGGCGCACTTTGACCAGGCGGATTTTCTTCTGACCGAGGCCCTTGACGGCGGTAACCGCGACGCCGGCCGCGGCCAGGGTGGGGTCGGCGCTCATGGTCATGGCATCGGCGGCGTTCAGCCCGTCGGCACCGGCCTGCTTGGCCGCGTCCCGGGTAATGGCGCCCGGGATGTGCAGGCCTTCCAGCCCGTCCACGTCGTAGACTTCGAGGGCCACCGGAAAGACCCGATTGCCGGTTTTCAGCGTTTCGATGCTGATGTTCAGCCGTTCCCCGGCCAGGCTGCACTTGCCGTAGATGAAGGTGTTGGCCGGTAGGGTGCGGCCATTGACCACGGCCGATTCCGTCAGACGCATTTTCACCAGCGAGCCGCTGACGACTTCCTGCGATTCGTGAATGACGGCCGGCAAAGTGTTGGCATCTTCGGTAGCCGCATGGCCGTCATCCAAACCGGTAAACGAGGCCGTGCGCCGTCTGCCCGTGCCGCCCCCGCCCAGCCGGGAAACGACGGCATCCTCATCGACCACGTTAGCCCGGGTGCGGGCTTTTTTCCTGGTCTTGGCCACCGCCGGCGCGGCCGGACGGGATACCCCTCCCCCACCGCTGTTGCTTTGCGCCAGCAGCTGGGCCATCTGCAGCTGAGCATCCTTCTCGGCCAGCTCCCGCTCGTGCTGGCTGCGCATCAGCTCCAACTGCTCCTGGGGCGTGAGGGCGCCGGGCGCCGCCGTCGGGGCTACCGCAGTACCGGGCGCAGTCCCACCGTTCAGCTGAGCCTGCTGGGCGGCAATGAGCTGCTGCTGGGCTTCCACCACGGACTTGTCCACCGACCCGTTGGGCCCAGGCTTGCCGTCGGCACCGATGGAGTAGGACAGGCCCGAGCCGGCCGCCGTATCGAGGCGGGCGTCGACCAGGCCCCGGTTGCGTAGGGTGTCCACCGGGCTGGCGTAGGCTTCGAGCTTGCTGGCGGTGATGGAGCCTTTTTCGGCCGTAGGCAGGGTGGTATTAAAGCCGGACGGTACGTTCTGGGCCTCGGCGGGCGCGCCCTGCCCGCCGCCGCCCAGGTAGAACATAACGGCCAGGAAGGGGACGCCCACCACCGGCAGGAAGGTGGCCATCTTGCGGGTGCGCAGAAATTGCGCGTCGTGCGGTTTGGTTTCCATCGGGTGGGACTTAGCGGGGCTGGGTGCTGAGGTCTTCGTTGCGCAGGACCCGCCAGTTCTCCATCAGGAAGCCGTGCGGGTTGTTCTCCGAGCGCGTCACGTCGCGCAGGGAGCATTCCGAGAGGAAGTTGCGGGTGGTCACCGAAGTGGCTCGAATTACCCGCTGGTGCCCGTAGCACCGCGCTACCAGGGGACGGGAGTTGGTTATCACCACGCTGTCCACGCTCATTTCCAGGCTGATGTTGGCGGCAATCAGGTCGTTGTAGAAGCCCTTCTCCTTGAAGTTCTCGTACTGCCGCTTCGCGGAGTTGTCGGCCAGGTACAGCGCCTTGTTCACGTTGCTGTCGATGGCTTTCTGATCGGGGTCCAGGGTGAAAAACAGCTCGTGGAAGCGCGTGACGTGGGCGCGGGCCTCCACCGGCCGGTTGGCCCGCGCATCCCGGGCGCCGGCCGTGAGCAGCTGCCCGCCTTCCAGCACGTAGATGCGGTTGGCGGCCGCCGTGGTGGTCTGGAATGCGAAGTAGGCAATGGCGCCGGCCAGCACCAGCACTGCCACGATGAAGAGCAGGGCCAGCGTTTTGACCTGCTGAAAGGCGGAGTCGATGGTTTTCAGGGATGCGAACATGGCTAGGGAGGGCTAGTGAGGAATAAGTGGGCCCGGGCTTAGGCGGAGCGGCGGCCGAAGACTCGCTCCCGCAGGGCGGTGCCGGCGCGGTGGCCCAGCTGCTCGCCCCAAGACCGGTTGTCGGTAGTGGCTGCCCCCGTGGCGGCGGCCGCCGCCACAGGGGCAGCGCCCAGGCGCGTGGCCGCCCCGGCCGCGGCGCCTGCTGTGGCGGCGGTGCCCACTAGCGCCCCCTGCATGGCGCGGGCCACGCCGCTCACGCCCGAAGCGGCCAGCATCATATCCGTGATGAAGGGAATGACCAGGTAACCGGCAATGGCAATGCAGAGAAAGACCAGGTAGCCGAAATCGGCGGAGTCGACGCCGGCGCCGGTGTTAAGGCGGCCGATGTCGGCCTCCAGCATCATCACCTGAAACTGGCCCATGATGGCCCCGAAGATGTTGGCCACCGGCACCCACAGACTGATGGTGACGAACTGTCCCAGCCACTTGGCGATGGAGTCGGTGAAGCCGGGAAAAATGGCAATACCGAAGGTCAGCGGACCCAGCACCGAAAGCACGATGAGCAGGAAGGTGGCCAGCACGTTGACGAGCAGACGGGCGGCAATGTGGAAGAGCTCCAGGGTGTTTTTCATCCACTCCCGGAAGTCCTGCTTCACTTCGTACTTGAGCTTGTCAAAGCCTAAGGCGGCCTGCTGGCCCAGGTTGCTCATGCCCGTGGCCCCGCCCAGCTCTTCCAGCCGCTTTTCGTAGGCCTCGTCGGTGGCAAAGTACTCGTTGCCCGGCTGGCGGGCCAGCAGCGCCTTTTTCTGCTGCTGCAGCTGGTCAATGCGGGCGGTCTGGTCGGTACGCACCGAGTCGGTGCTGGTAGCCAGCGCGCCCGTGACGCCGCGCAGGCCGCCGAGCAGCTGCGGAAACAGCAGGATGGCCAGACCAATCAGGAAGGGGCGCAGCAGCGGGTACAAGTCAATGGGCTCGGCCCGGGCAATGTGGCCCCACACCCGGGAGCTGATGAAAACCAGGGCGGCAATGCCACCCACGGCGCGGCCCAGGGTAACGAACTGCGCGACCAGCGGCAGCATCGAATCGTAGAGCCGGCCCAGCATCTGCTCCATTTGAAGCATCTGCATGGTAATTGAGTTCATGTCCATAGCGGCGGGAAATGCGGTGGGAGAAAAGCGGCAGGGCGCTAGCGGGCGGCGTCTGCGGCCCCAATCAGGGCCAGTACCGAGGCACGGTCCTGCCGGGACTGCTGCTGCTGGTAGGCCACGGCCCGGCACTTGTTGGTGTAGTAAGTCATCAGGTGCTGCTGCTGCTGCATCCGGTCGGCGATGCGGTTGATGAACTTGAGGCGCTGGGCATCCGTCATCTGAGCCCGGTTGGTGGTCATGATGGTGGCCAGCTCGGCGATGAGCGACACGTTTTCCTGCAGCAGCACCTGGTACATGGCGGAGGCCTCGCTGACCTGCGCGGGCGTGAGGCCCCGGGTGCGCAGCTCGGTCACGCCGCTGGAAAACTGGGTAATCATGGTCGCCTGGGCGTCGTAGATTTCCCGCACCCGGCGGTAGTTGCGCACACCGGTGCTGATTTGCAGCAATCCACGATACCACTGCGCGTGCAGGGCTTGGGTTTGGTCGGTGATGCCCTTGATGGCCGTGCTGAGCTGTTTGATGTCGCCGGCCAGCACCTTGGCCCGGCCTTTCAGGGTGGTCGATACGCCCTGGTGGAGAATCTGCTTGCGCGAGATTTGCTCGGAGATGGGCGCCGATATCACTGTTTGGGCCCGCGCCGGCCGGGTCACCAGGCTCAGCAACACCAGCAGCGCGAAGATGGAGGCAATTCTCATCGGTAGCGGGTGGGGTTAGCGGGCGTTGGCGCCCATGAACGATAGAAGGGTCTGGCGGTCCTGCTCGATTTGCTGGGCCGCCCGCAGCTGCATCATGTTGCGCCGGGTGAAGTAGCTGACCAAGCCCAGCTGGTCGGTGATTTTGGCGTCCAGCTGGTCGATGAATTCCATGCGCTCGGCATCGGTCATCTTGAGCATGGCCGGGCTGACCACCGTGCGCAGGTCGGCTACGGTGTTGGCTCCTTCCGTCAGCAGCTGAGCGTACACGCTGGTCATCTGCGTGAGCTGCTGGGGGCTGATGTAGGGCGAGGTGCGCAGCACGTTGATGGCATCCGAGTACTGCTGGATAATCTGGGTTTGCTTGGCGTAGATGGAGCGCACCCGCCGATAGTCGCGCACGGCGGCGCTGACTTTGAGCAGGCCGTCGTACCATTCTTTGTGCTGCTCCAGGTTCTTGCGGGCAAAGGTTTTGGTCAGTTCCTGCTCCTTCACCCCGAAGGCCACGAGCTTATTGGCTGCGGCCTCCAGCCCCTTCATGGTCTTTTGCAGGCCGGTCTGCACCGCGCTTTGCCCCTCCAGCAGCGGGGCCGATACCACCAGCTGCGCCGAGGCTTGGGTAGAACTCAGTCCTAGCAGGACTAGGCTAATAAGGATGATTTTCTTCTGCATGGGCGGCGCGTTTGCGTGGTGGTTGGCTTACTGATTCCGGGTTTGCGGGTGCAGCAGGTACTTCATATGCCGCTCGGCTGCGAAGCGGGCCTGGCCGGTACCGCCCTCGAAGCCCAGCAGCGTGGGCAGCGCCTGCGTCGCCGTCACGTTGGGCTCTTTGGTCAGGGCCAGCAGCATCGTGGCCACCGTTTCGCAGCGGCCGGCCAAGCCGTTCCAGGTGGCCACGTCTTCGGACTGCACCCGGGGCAGGCCCCGCGAGCGGGCTACCGTGCGCAGCACGTAGCGGTAGCGGGCCCAGCCGCTGCGTACCACGGGGTGCTCTTTCACCGAAGCGTCCAGGTCGCTGTCCTGCCAGGCTGCCACGAACTGAGCGTAGCGCCGGGCCGCCGCCTTGTCGGCCGGGTCGGCGGTGGGCAAGGCCACCAGGCTGTCGGCTAGGGCCTGCGCGGCGGCTACCGCGGCCGAAGCGGGCGCAGGAGCGGCGGCTGCAGGGGCTGCCGCCGGCGAGTTGGCCGGGGATGTATCAGCGCCGCAGCTGCTGAGCAGCGCCAGCGGCAGGGCCAGGTAAAGCAGTGGATTGCGCATCGTTTTTTCCCTTTTGTTGATGGTTCGCCCCCTACCCTTCGCGCAACTCGGCGGCGAAGAGCTTGATAGCCGTGGGCATGTCGCCGGTCTGGCGCAGCTTCTCGAACAGCCGCACTTTCTCGGTTTCCTCGGTGGTGTAGGTCACGTATTCTTCCTTCGATACCTCGATGGCGTACACCTTCGACACCACCCCGCCCAGCGAGATGAATACCTCGGTGTAGCGGCCGCGCGCGGGCTGGTTGTCACGGTTGATGCTCAGCACCAGGTCTTTTTCCTTGGGCGTGAGCGAGAGCAGGGCCTGAATCTCCTCGAAGCGGTTGATGAACTTGCGCTGGTCGAGCAGAATCTTGCAGTCGGAGTTGTTGATGATGGCGTCCTTGACAATCTCGTTGCCGATGATGTCGTCGATTTCCTGCGTCACCACGATGGCCTCTCCAAAGAACTTGCGCACCGTCTTGAACAGGTACTTGATGTAGGCGGCCATGCCGGGCGTGGTCAGCGCCTTCCAGGCCTCCTCAATCAGAATCATCTTCCGCACGCCTTTGAGCTTGCGCATCTTGGAGATGAAGGTTTCCATGATGATGAGCGTGACCACCGGAAACAGGATGGGGTGGTCCTTGATGTTGTCCAGCTCGAAGACAATGAACGGGGCCTGCACCAAGTCCAGCTCCTTGTCGGAGTTGAGCAGGTAGTCGTACTCGCCGCCGCGGTAGTAGGGCCCGAGCACGTAGAGAAAGTTGTCGAGGTCGAAGTCCTTCTCGCGCACCTTCTCCTCTTCCAGCACCTTGCGGTAGGTGCCCTTCACAAACTCGTAGAACGTGTTGAAGCTGGGCTGGATAGCCGGGTTGGCTTCGAGCATCACGTAATACAGGCTCACGGCCGTGGAGAGCGACACGTACTCGGACTGGCTCACGGTTTCGTCGTCCTTTTTCCAGAGGGCCTGCAGCAGCGTTTTGATGCTTTCCTTCTTCTCCACGTCGAGCTTGCCCGAAATCAGGAAGGGGTTGAAGGCAATCGGGGCATCCTCCTCGTAGGTGAAGTATACCCCGCCCACCAGCTCGCAGAGGCCCTTGTAGGAGTTACCGGTATCCACCAGCAGCACGTGGGCGCCCTGCTCATAGTACTGGCGCACCATGTGGTTGGTGAAAAACGACTTGCCCGAGCCCGAGGGGCCGAGCACGAACTTGTTGCGGTTGAAGATGACCTGCCGCTTCATCGGCTCGTCGGAGATGTCCACCAGCACGGGCTTGCCGGTGAGGCGGTCGGAGAGCTTGATGCCTTTGGTAGCGCCGGTGCTGCGGTAGTTGGTTTCCGAGGCCCAGAAGCACACGGCCTGCTCGATGAAGGTGTAGAAGGTTTCCTCCGCAGGAAAGTCGCCGGCGTTGCCCGGAATGCCGCCCCAGTAGAGCGCAGCAATGTCCACGGTGTTCTGCCGGGGCTTGCAGTTCATCTGGTTGAAGGCAGCGTTGACCAGCTTGCGCACCTCCGTCAGCTCCTCCTCGCTGCGGCCCCAGGTCAGCACGTTGCAGTGCACCCGCACCGGGCGGCGCTTCTGGGCAATTAGCTCGTTGAGAAAGGCGTGGTAGTATTCCACGTTGATGGCGTTCTGCCGGGAGTAGAGCGAGAGGGAGGTGAGCCGGTCCTTCTTCTGCTCGAAGGTTTTCACCGTTTTCTGGGTGTTGTCCAGAAACACGTACTGGTTCAGGATGTGACTGTTACCCAGCAGCAGCCCCAGCGGGGCGGCAAACGAGATGGGGAAGTCCGAGTACTCGGTGCTGTAGGCCTCGTAGCGGATGTCGGTTTCCACCGAGGTGGGCAAGTCGTCGAGGTTGGCCACCGAGAACATCTGGCAGAACTCCTGCCCTACCTTCAGCCCGTTGGTTAAATCCAGGTCCACCTGTAGGGCCTGGTCGGACAAGTCCAGCGAGAGGTACTTTTCCAGCAGCCCGGCCTTTTCCTGGGTGCCGGCCAGCTCATCCGACGTAAGCCGGTGCGAGCGGATGAACGGTGCGTTGGTCGGCCCCACCCCTTCCAGCGTGCGCACGAACTGGCCTACGCTGTCGAAGAAACTTTCCAGCACCTTCGTGTCGAGCATGTCCTTGGGCACGATGTGGCGGCGGGCCAGCAGCCCCGAGGTGCTGCCCCAGTTGGGCCGCTCCGACGAGGTTTTGGTGATGTAGAGGTAGCAGAAGTGGTTCAGGAACGGCCGCTCGTTGAAGTGCCGCTCGTAGGCGGCGGAAAGCAGCGTGCGCTCAGCCTCGAAGCCGGGCGCATACTTGTCCTCCACGTACCAGTCCTGCTTGTGCACCACGCAGTGGTCGGGCAGCAGGCGCACGGCCTTTACGAAGGCGGCTTGCAGCTGGGCGTAGTCCTCGCGCGAGAGGGTGAAGATTTCCGGCAGCTCCAGGCGGAACGCCACCGTCACGTCCGCATTTTTCGAGACGAGGCAATCCTTCTCCACCTTGTAGATGGGCTGCTTGGATTCCAGGGAAACGGAGGACAGAACCTTGTTGCTCATAGGCAGGGAAAGCACCCGCCCCGGCCGCTACGCGCGGCCGGGCGGGTCCTGGTTGAGGCGTTGGAAAAGGCGGCTGTGCCGGTTGGTGATGTAGCGGGGCGCGGCGCGACGGGCGGCGGCTTTCATCAGACCATGCTCGCCGAAGCGGCGGTTCAGGGCAAATACCCCGGCCCACATGCCGCCCCCGGCCAGGAAAGTGAGCAGCACGGTGAGTACCAGCGGCACGCCCGCCAGGTAGCAGGTCACGAACAGGGCAAACACCAGCCCGATGCCGGCCACCAGAAAGTAGATGTTGCTGCCCACCAGCCCCTTGAATTCGACGGGCTTGTTGATGCCGCGATTGAGGTCGTAGACGGGCATGACGGCGGCTTACAGGAAGAACGAGCGCACCACCGTGGCCACGATGACCAGGAAAATCATGGAGCCAAACCACGACACGGCCGTTTTCTGGGTGTCCTGGTCGCCGGAGTTCCACTTGCTGTACACCTTGATGGCGCCTACCAGGCCCAGCACCGCCCCAATGGCGTACATGAGCTTGGTGAGCGGGTCGAAGTAACTGGTGACCTGGGTAGTGGCATCCTGGATGCCGGCCGTGCCGTTGCCGCCCCCGGTTTGGGCGTAGAGCAGGTGCGAGCTGAGCAGCAGGGCCAGGATGGCCAGCGAGGTACTAAAACGCTTCTGGTTCATACGAATGGGAAAGAATGAGACGTGGGGGATGGGCCGGCCGGGCACTACAGCTCGTCGGCCCCGAACAGGGCGGCCAACTCGGCCTGGTATTCTTCTAGGTGCTGGGCCATTTGCTCGGCCAGGCAGGTGCCCTGCAGGCCGGCCGGGGCGGGCGGGTTCTGGCCCGCCTGCAGCAGGGCGATGTACTCGCTGACCGAATCGGCGGCCACCAGCTGCGGCGCGGGCCCGGCCGTGATGATGTCCAGCGGGGAGGCCACCGGCTCTTCGAACGAAGCCAGGGGCTCGTAGCCCTCCGGCAGCTGCTGCTGGCGCATGGGTTCGGCGTCGAGGAGTTCGGCGGGGTGGTCAACGTCTGCCTCGGCGTGGGCCTCGCGCCGTACCAGCTCGGCCAGGCGCTCATCGGCCTGGTCGGGGGCTTCGGTCCGGGTCTGGTCCTGCGCCGCGGCCTGCTCTTCTGCCGAGGCCGAAGCATCATCCATCGGTGTGCTGTCGTCGGCGCTCTGGTCCTGGCCGGTGGCCGTAGCGGTGGAGGCTGGCAACTGGCCTTCCACTACCGATTCGGTGGCTGGGGGTAGGTTCTCGGCGGCACCTTCCTCCGCAGCCGGGGCTTCCGGGGCTGCTGCGGTTGCCGCTGGCTGGGTCGGCGCAAAGGCTGAGGTCGGGCGCACCAGGGCGGGCGGAGCCGCTACGGTGGCCGGGGGGCGGCTCGCGCCGAGCTTACTGTTCGTAAGCAGGGAGGCGAGTTCGGTGCGGTAGTAGAGCAATCCGACTACCAGGTAGTAGAGCAGAACCACGACCAGCATAAACAGGCCAAACTGGCTCCAGGTATAAGCACTGAGCATCGGCAGGAAACAAGCGTGGCACCTCGGGTCGATCGACCTGAGCGTGGACGTGCCAAACCGAGGTTTGACTTGTGCAAACCTATTCGGCCCCAAAACCCGATTAGTAGAAAGTTGACGAACGGTTAAAATCGGGTGGTGAGGTGCACCGACTCTACACGAATGGAATGCCCTTTCTGGCCGTTTTCGCGCCAAATGGTCGAATCACCGTTGCTTCCGGCGGAGCTGCCCGCCTCGGCACCATGGGCGCATGCCAAGCGGGCCCACAGCATTCTTTCAAGCAAGACAACCCACCGAGAACACAGGCCAGCAGGCTCGGTCCCCGGTGGGTTGTAGCAGCCCGTAGGCGGGCAGTACGCTCGTTAAAGTCGTTCGTGGAGTAGCTGCCGCAGGTGGTGGATGAGCTCGGTCTTGTACGCTTCGGTTTCTGACTCAACGGCATCCGCCGGGAACCCGGCCGCGGTCAAGGCTTCGTTGAACTCAGCCAGCCGGGCATTGGCTACGCCCATGGCTTTGGAGGCGGCCAGTTTGTCGAGGTTGTCGGCCAGCTCATCCAGCCGGTCCAGCCCCTGACTGCCGCTGCTGAGCCCGGCCTCGTTCATTGCCTCATCCAGCAGCGCCTTGGAGGCCGTTAGGTGGGCCTGGCGTTCTTCAGTTGTTTGCATAGACTCGGATAGAATTGCGTAGGTGCCAGCCCGAAGATAAACTACTGGCGACCAACAGTCAGCGGGTGGAACGGAAAATTGGGTAGCAACGCAGCGAGACTACCCTACCAGGTGAATGCGGCTCTTGAGCTCATCCTTGCAGGAGCGGCTCACCGGCACGTATTCTTTCCCCAGCAGCACGCTACTTTCCTCGTAGGCCTGCACGTGGTCCAGGTTCACGATGTGGGAGCGGTGGGTTTTGAAAAACTGGTCGGGCAGCTTCTGCTCCAGTTCCTTAAGGGTGGAATCAAACACGAAGTTTTCCCGCACGGTGTGCAGGCGCACGTAGTTCTGCAGGGCCTCGAAGTACAGGATGTCGCTGAGCAGCACCTTGACGTGGCCCGAGCCTTTGCGCACGAACAGGTAGTCCTTGAACTTGGGGCAGCGCTCGGCTGGGCCCAGCACTTCCGCGCCGGCATCGGCCGTGTCCAGCACCGGCCCGACCGGCCCGGCCTGGTAGGCATTGAAAAGGGCCAGCTCAATCTGCACCCGCAGCGAATCATCGGTGAAGGGCTTGACCAGAAAGCCGTAGGGCTGGGCCAGCTTGGCTCGGTTCAGGGTGGCCGAGTCGGAGCGAGCTGTCAGAAACACCACCGGCACGGCAAACTGCCGGCGCACGAGCAGCGCGGCCGCGATGCCGTCGCAGTCGCCGGCAATGTTGATGTCCATCAGCACCAGCTCTACGGGCTGGGTGGCCAGCACGCTCAGGGCCTCGTCGCTGTTGTCCACGGGCGGCAGGGGCGTGTGGCCCAGCCGGACCAGGGCGCGTTCAATTTCGGCGGCAATCAGCAGTTCGTCTTCAACAATGAGGATGGTAGCCATAGGGTGGGATAAGGGACTAGGAGACGGGCCAGCGTCACGCGCTGGCCACGACTACCTGGGTGCCCGTGGGGAGAAGGGGAACGGTCGACACGCTGGCTTTGAGCTGTCGAGCTAGGGTATTAACCAACTGCAAGCCCAGCGAATGAGTTTCGGACGCTGTTTCCGCCCCTGGTAATCCGGCCCCGTCATCCTGCACCGTCAGCTGGAAGCCGGCGGCGGTCTGTTCCAGGGCCACATGCAGATGACCGCAGTCCAGGTCCCGGAAGGCGTGCTTGTAGGCGTTGGTTACCAACTCGTTGACCACCAGGCCCAAGGCGCTGGCTTCTTTGGGGTCCATGACCAGCGGAACCAAGCTGCTGGTCAGCTGGATGCGCTGCTGGGGCGTGGTGAGTGAGCGGTGCAGGGATTCCAGCAGCTCGCCCAGGTACTCGTTCATGCGCACCTGCGAGAGGTTGTCGGCCCGGTACAGAAATTCGTGCACTAGGGCCATGCTCTGGATGCGGGCCTGCGAACTGGCCAGGGCCTGTTGCAGTACGGGGTCGGGCAGGGTGCTGCGCTGCCAGGCCAGTAAGCTACTGACCAGTTGCAAGTTGTTTTTGACGCGGTGGTGTATTTCCTGCAGCAACACCTCCTTCTCGGCCACGGCCCGGCAGTTGGCCTGGTTGGCCAGGGCCAGCAGGGCTTTCTGCCGCCGCAACCGCCAGTACAAGCCCCCGCCTACGCCGATGGTGGTGGCGAGGCCGCCCAGCAGCAGCCAGAGCGAGTGCAGCTGGGCCCGCTGGCTGCGCTGCTCAAACTCGGCCGCCTTTTTCTGCTCGGTGAGCAGCTGCACGTCGTAGCGCACCTGCAGCTGGGCCAGGGCCTGCGCCTTGTTGCCGTTGAAGAGCGAGTCGCGCAGGTCCTGCGCCCGGGCGTCGAGCTCATCCGCCCGCGCGGGGCGTTTTTGGTCAGCATACGCAAAGGCCAAACTGGACAGGGCATCCGCTTCGTATTCGGGCATTTTCTCCGTGCGGGCGAGGGCGAGGGCCAACTCGGCCGTCCGCTGGGCAGCCCTTGGCCGGCCCTGCAGGCGGTACACCCGCGCCAGCGAAAGCGCCGAGCTAGCCGCTTGGGGCTGGTAGTGGTAGCGCTGCATGATGCGCAGGGCCCGCTGCATGTTCGTGGCAGCGGCCGCCAGGCTGGCCCGCGAGCGGGGCGTCAGCTTGGCGTAGACTTCGCCCCGAAACTGGTACACGTAGCCCAGGCCGCGGGCATCGGCCGCGCGCTGCATGTAGGGCAGGGCCCGCGTGGCGTAGTGGAGTACCGAGTCGTACCGCTGCAGCACCAGGAAAGTGTTGGCTAGGTTCAGCAGCAGGCCTCCCCGTTCCCGGGAGCTAACGGACGGGGTGGCGGCCTGCTGCCGGTAGGCCTGGCGCAGGTAGCGCAGACCACCAGCCGCGTCCTTGGTATCCACGGTCACCAGCCCCAGGCACTGGGTAAAGCGCCACTGCTCGCGCGGGCGGTGCGCGCGGGTGAGCTCCACCCCCTGCTGGCTGTAGTGCATGGCAGCCACGTAGTCGGCGGCCCGCTCGCAGTTCACCACGAGCTCGTAGAGGGCATTAGCCGCCCGCGCCCAGTCTTGCCGGCGCCGGGCCAGGGCTACCGCCTGCTCCCCAGCCCGGCGGGCCTGCGGCACATCCTGGGCGAACAACTCGTCGCTCAGGGCTTGGAGCGCTTGGTAGCGCACGGAGTCGGGCAGCTTCGGGCGCCGCGCCAAGGTTCGGAGCGAGTCGATGAGTTGCGGCGCCCTAGGAGAAGCGGACGTTCGGGTGTTGGCCCAGGCGCTAGGGCTGACGAGGAGCAGGCCGAGCACGGCCCAGAAGGCACCGCCCCTCACGCAGTAACAGATTTTGGGTAAGGTAGTGATTGGCAGAAAGTAGGTGTAGACATAGCGGACGGATAGTGCAGCCCCTCCCCTACCCCACCGCTAGGCGGCGCATCAGGAAAAGGCCATAGCGGGAAAGGAAGCGGCCAGCTCAACCAGAGAAGGTGAGCCGGCCGCTATACGTATCGAGAAGCCCTGGGATACCAGTGCTGTCCTATTTTTTGGGGGCCATCATCTGGCGAATCTGCTTTTTCATCGCCTTCTGCAACTGCGCCTCGTGCTCTTCCCGAAAGCGCGTGAGGATGTTATGGATGATATCCGGGGCCGAAGCCCCTCCGCCCAGGATAAAGCCAAGCTGGGTAAAATATTGCTGGTGGTCGGCCGTGATGCGCAGGGTAGTCGTCTTCTTTTCCGCCGACGGCACAAACAGCTGCGCCAGGTCAAGCTCCCCGCCCGCCGCCGCGACCGGCGCGGCAACAGCTGGCTCGTCATCAGCTTCCGCTTCATCTTCCGCTTCCGGCGCGCTAGCCGCGGCTGACGCAGGCGGTGGCGCGGAGGCAGGCGTGTGCGGCTCCTCCCCCACCGGTGCCGGCGCCACCGCTACCGGTTCCATCGCTTGGACAGGTGCAGGTGCCGCCGGTACGGGCGCCGCTGGCGCAGGCGCCGCCTTTTTTCCCTCTGGTTCCTTGGCTGCAGCCGGCGAAGTGGCTGCGGCAGCGGGAGGTGTCGGAGCCGCCGCAGGAGCTTCCGGAGTTGCAGATGTTGGTGCCTCAGCCGGCGCCGGCGTGGGCGATGCCGGCCGGGGCGCGTCGCCCATCAGGCTGAACGCGGCGACGCCCGACGTAAGAGCGGCTAGTTCACGCTGGCGCCGCTCGGCCGCGGCTTCTTTGGATTCGGTTGTTTTCTTGGCCATGGGAGCGGGCGTTATTTAGCGTTGTCGTCGAGGGTTTCAATAGCAGCGGGAGCAGGCTGCTCAAATTCCGTGGGCGTGAAATCGATGGTTTTGCCCGAGGGGGTAACGGTACCCTTGCCGAGCACTAGCTCCAAAATTTCAGTAATCAGACTGCCCAGACCGAGTTTGCCCAACTCCTTTTCGGGCATGGGAAACATCGTGGAGCGCTTATCCTTGATGCTGACCAGTGATTCCACGCGGCTGTTGAGCAGCGGGTAGCCCTTCTCGCGGAACAGCTCGGCGGTTTTGGTGTAAACTGTCCGCTTTTCCGCCTTGAGAAACTTGTTCCAGAAAGCGTAAAAGCCTTCCAAGTTGGATTCCGGCCGCTGCTTGCGGGTGAAGTTGCCTAGGATGTGCATGTAGGACATCGTGGAGGCAATCGTGCCCATGTCCGGCTCCATGGGCAAGAAGATGTAGTCCACCCGCTCCAATAGCTCTGTCAACCCCACAACGTTGACTGTACCCGGCGTATCCACCAGAATAAAATCGAACTCTTTCTCGGCCAGGGTATCAATGGCCTCAACGGCCTTCTCCACGCTAGAAATAGCAATGGGATACGGCGTTACTCCCTGCTTGATGAGTCGCTCCTGAAAAGCTACGTCGGATTGCAGGAGTTGCTGCTCATGGTTGCGGTAGGCGTGCAAGGTGTTCTGCGGATAGTCGCAGTCGAGCATCGCTACTTTGTAGCCATAGAGGTAGCAGAGTGCCGAGGCGACGTGCGTACCGATGGTGGATTTGCCAGCCCCACCCTTTTGAGTGGCAAAGGCTATTACCCGAGTCTTGTTCATGGGGAGAGCGTTGTTTTTGAATGGCAGCTAGTTGGTATTGTGCTTCAATGCTTCAGCGCTCCAATTTGTCTGCGTAGCGCTGAGACTTTGCTTCTGTGCTTCAGCACATCTTAAAATTAGTGTAACATTGAAACAAGGAAGCAGTGCCTCAAAGATACGCAGCTTCAGTGAAATTTAGAGGCATTGAAACGGCTTGTCGATGCACCAAAGCTTCACAGCTTCAATGAATCAACAGCCCATTGCATCCTTGAAGCATCGAAGCTGTGAAGCTGCGAAGCGGATTAAATTTAAAAAGCCTTTGTTTTGAAGCATTGAAGCGCTGAAACATTGAAGCGCGCAAAAACTTTGTGTTTCATAACTAACACAACCATTAGCCTTGAAGCAATGAGTCATTGAAGCAATGAGTCATTGAAGCGGAAACCTCAAAAGAGTTAGCCACAATACAAGATACTTTATTTGGCCTGATATTATCACCAATAGCCGATACTAAAACTGCTTCATTGAAGCGCAGATGCAACGAAGCACAGAAGCATACTAGCTCTAGTCCTAGCCCCGTTCAACGCCCTCGTTCAATCGGCTCGTTCATCGACCAGTAAGCCATGTCATTGTCCGGACAAACTTCGTTTGCCCGTTTCAATAACACCGCCATGTTCGCAGGCTCACATGGCTTGGCTTGCTAACTTTAGTCGCTTAGATTTGCGTAGCAAGGATTGCGTAGCCATTGCTCCTAAAGTATCGTAGATAGCTCATGGAATCAGAAAAGCCGGATGAAAGGACTGCCGAGGCAGCGCGCACTTCGCGTATTGACGTGCGGGTAAGTCCAGACGAAAAAAAGGAACTGCAGGAGAAAGCAAAGGCAGCTGGCTACAAGAAGGTGTCAACGTATCTGCGTGATGTTGGCATGGGGGTAGAAGTGAAAGAGAGTGTACCCGCTGAGTTACGGCGACAATTGGTTGGAATTGGCACAAACCTTAATCAGATTGCTCGTTTAGCGCAGGCCGGCAAATCATTTAGCAACCATGAGGCGCAATTGCTAGAGGCGCTAACAGTTATTAGAAGCTACCTGGTATGATTGCGAAAACAACTACCGGCAGTGACTTTGAAGGTGCACTAACGTACGGGGCTGGCCAGCGGCAGGGCAGGGGCAAAGAGCCAGGGGAAGCGCCACTCTTGGTAGTGGCTAATGTGATTCCAGGCAGCCCGAAAGAGATGGCGCAAGACATGCAAGCCGTGGCGGCCCGTAGCAAGCGTGTGCAGAAACCGGTGTGGCATACGGTGCTTTCGTGGAAAGCTGGAGAGGTAGTAAGCCAGGCACAAAAGGTAGCTGCGGCCAAGCGCTATTGTGAGCTGATGGGCGCCCCGATTGACCGACACCAAGTGGTCGTGTATGAGCATCGGGACAAGAAGCATGCCCACGTGCACATCTACCTGAATCGGGTGCCGATTGATGGTGGCCCGGCGTTGCGAACGGACAATAACTTCTATCGGCAGCCGGCCATCACGCGGCAGATAAGCCAAGAGCTGGGTATGGACCCGCTGCCTGAGCGGCGGCGCAGTTTGAAGGCACTGGACCCAACCAAGGAGGCGGCGCGGCAGCGAGTGAGTCAGGCGCTGGCGCAGTTGCTGCGGCAGACGGATAGAGCAGGGGAGCAGTGGCTGGCTTTGCAATTGCAAAAACTGGCCATTGAAATTCGCTACACCCACGATAAGGGCGGGGTGCTGCGCGGCGTCAGTTTTGAAATGGATGGGGTAGCACTTCGGGGCCAGGAGGTAGGCTATAAAGGCGCGCAACTGCGGGAGGCGTTGGCGGCACCTGCGGGGGCGGCGATGGAACACAAAGCTGAGCACGAAGCCCGTCCCGAGGTATTGCCTGCACTCCCTCAAACGTTGCCTCCTCAACGGCCGAAGCCGGCGCGTCGGAAGGGGCATGAGCGCTAGGACCAGGTCGGAGACGTGGTGACCCTTCGTGTGCTGAGCGTGCACCTCACCGCTGACTTTGAACCGCTCGTCAAGTAATCCGTGCCAGCGGCAGGGTAGGGCAGTAAGTTGCTTGATTCACCAAGTGATTCAAGCGATGGAAGATGAAAAGGGGCTACGGAAAATCATGGAGTTTATGCGTCTGTTTGCCATCGGGCTACTGGCCGTAAACATCTACTATTACTGCTTTGGCTACTTCCGCGGGCTGGGCTGGACGACGGGCGTGGTAGAGCACCTGCTGGAAAGCTTTACGCGCAATACGTTTTTGTTTAAGGCCAGCTGGGTAAGCAAGAGCCTGGCCGTGGTATTCCTGCTGCTCAGCTGCCTGGGCACGCGGGGGCGAGCCAATCAGGAGCTTAAAGGCCGAACGGTGGCGGGCTCTGCCGCGCTGGGGTTGCTGCTGCTCTTCGGGTCTGATGCGGTGCGCGGCCTGACGCTGGGGGCGGGGCTGACGACGGTGCTCTACGCCGGGCTGCTGACGACGGGCTTTCTGCTCTTGCTGAGCGCCGGGGCGTGGCTAAGCCGGCTGTTCAACAACGACCTGCTGAAGGACATTTTCAATAAGGAAAACGAGAGCTTCCCGCAGGAGGAGCGGCTGATGGAAAACGAGTACTCGGTGAACCTGCGCACGGAGTACCAGCTGCGCGGCAAGAAGCACCAGGGCTGGCTGAACGTGGTGAATCCATTTCGGGCCACGATGGTGCTAGGCACGCCCGGCTCGGGTAAGAGCTTCGCCATCATCAACGAGTTTATCCGGCAGCACCTGGCGAAGGGCTTCTGCATGTACATCTACGACTACAAGTTTGACGACCTGAGCCGTATCTGCTACAACACGCTGCTGCGCCACCAGGACAAGTTTGACCGGCCGGTGGGCTTCTACGTCATCAACTTCGACAACCCGCGCAAAAGCCACCGCTGCAACCCGTTACTGCCTGAGCTGATGACTGACATCGTGGACGCCTACGAAAGCGCATCGACCATCATGCTGAACCTGAACAAGAGCTGGATTCAGAAACAGGGAGACTTTTTCGTAGAGTCACCCATCAATTTCGTGGCGGCCATCATTTGGTTTTTGAAGCTGTTCGAGAAGGGCAAGTATTGCACCTTTCCCCACGTCATTGAGTTTTTGAGCCGCGACTACGAGGAGATTTTTCCGGTGCTGGCTTCGTACCCGGAGATTGAGAACCTGGTAAAGCCTTTCGTGTCGGCCTTCCAGAAGGATGCTATTGAGCAGCTGGAAGGCCAGATTGCCAGCGCCCGGATTCCTCTTAGCCGGCTGGCGTCGCCCCAGCTCTACTGGGTGATGTCGGGCAACGACTTCACGCTCGACATCAACAGCAACGAGGAACCCAAGGTGTTGTGCGTGGGCAACAACCCCGAGCGACAGGCCATCTACGGGGCCGCGCTGGGCCTTTACAATGCCCGCTTAGTGAAACTGGTCAACCAGAAGGGCAAGCGCAAATCGTCGCTTATCATCGACGAGCTGCCCACCATCTACTTCAAGGGCCTCGATAACCTCATTGCCACGGCCCGTAGCAACAAGGTGAGCACCTGCCTGGGCTTTCAGGACTTCTCGCAGCTGGAGCGCGACTACGGGCAGAAGGAGGCCGAAGTCATCAAGAATACGGTGGGCAACGTGTTCAGCGGGCAGGTATCGGGCAATAGTGGCAAGTGGCTGAGCGAGCGGTTCGGTAAAATTCTGCAGCGGCGCCAGAGCCTGAGCATCAACATGCGAGAGACGAGCACCAGCCTGTCGACGCAGATGGACAGCATGATTCCGGCCAGCACCATTGCCAACCTAACGCAGGGTAATTTCGTGGGAGCGGTGGCCGATAACTTCGGCGAGGAAATCGACCAGAAGGTGTTTCACGCCCGCATCCAGGTGGACGTGAAAGCGGTAGCGGCGGAAGCCAGCAACTATCAGCCCATCCCCGACATTACCAGCTTTATTAACCCGGCCACGGGTAAGGACGAGGCTGAGGAGATGATTAAGGCCAACTTCAACCGCGTGAAGATGGACGTGAAGGAGCTGTGCGCCCGTGAGCTGGCCCGCATCAAGCAGGACCCGGCCTTGCGCCACCTGATTAAAGAGAAGGCCGAGCAGTAGAACTGGCTGCGCATTACTGGGCACGGTAGAGCAAATGTGCCAGCCTGAGGACGCCATTCGTGTACCCGGCCGACACCTCACCCCCTAATTCTGACCACTCGTCAAGTTTCTGGTAAGCGCCTGGTTGTAGCCGATAGGTTTGTAGCGTCGAATTCCGGGCGGCTCGGCCCCTGTGCTGGGCGGTCAGGGTAACTTTTTCCTTCACCTATTCCACTTTCCGATGGCCGAGCAAGATGATGCGATGACCCCAGCGCCGGACGTATGGTACCTAAGTGCCATACCGACCGCCAACGGCAACATTAGTGGGCAACTGCTACAGCGCGAGCCCGCCGGGCACACCCTATACCAGCTTCAGATAAGCCCGGATAATTCCAGCCAGGCAGCCCTTTTGCCAGCGCCGGGGGCCGATGGCCGGTTGTTAAATGCGTTTGACAGCGCCCTGCTGCGCGCATTTACCACCAACCGGCTTCCAGGTCGGGAAGACAAATTCCTAGCGGTTGAGAAGCCCACGCTACTAGAAAAGGTGGGCGACAACTGGAAAATTGCCGAGCTGGGCCGCGTCGGCTTCAGCGCTACGGCGCCGGTGCACCAGGCGCCGGTAGCCGTAGCAGATGAGCTTCTGGCCACCGGACAGGCCCCTACGCAATCGATGCCAGGAGCTGACGAGGTAGGCCCGACTCCGAGCGTTGCGCCGGCCGATGATAAAGCTACTGCGGGGTTGGCACCCAATGAGGTGTCGGCCGGCCCGGCTGAGCAACTAAGCAGCGCCTCGCAGGGGCAGGCCCCACCGGTAGGGGAGGGGCCGGAAGCCCCCGCCGGCCTTGCTACCGACGTAGCTACTGCGGCGCCCGTGGGCGAATTACGCATTACCTGGCAGCAGCAAGGCGACGAAGTGGCCCCGCTGCTGGAAATGCGCGCCTACCTCGACCAGCTGCGCGAAGCCGGCGTGGCCGTGGGCGCGCTGCAGTTTGAGCGCAACCCGGCGGGCAAGCTCATGGGGGGCTTCGCAGTCAGCTACGACCCGCAGTCCAACAAGCTGGGCCAATTGGAAGCGACACTGCAAGGCTTCCGGCAGGTGGGCCACGGCGTGGCCGTGGTAGAAAAGCCGGCGCAGGCCGCCGCCCGCCGGCAGGAGGTGGGCTACGACGACGGCTACGAGCCCCCGCGCAGCAAGCAGGTGCGGCAGGCATTCGGCGCCAGCCAATGGGACGCGCTGAGCGCCCAACTCGCGGCCGTGCCCCGACACGCGCTGACCGTTCCGGAGCAGGGGCAGCAGGCCGCGGCCGAGCAGCGCGTGCAGCAGCTGGCTCAGCGGCAGGGCAAGACCACCGAGCAGGTGCTGCGCGACGGCAAGAGCATTTTTGACATTGACACCAGCGGCAACCCTGCCTCCGCTTTTCTGAAAAACTTCTATGCCCACCTGAACGGGGGGCCAAAGACCCGGCAGCACCTGGAGGTGGATTATGAGAAAACTCGCCAGGACCTGCAGGCGCGCCTGCTCAGCCGGGCGGGTAATGCCCAAGCGGAAGTTGTCCCCGAACAGGTACCAACTGCCCCGAGTGCCCGCGTGGTGGCTGCAACCGACGCCGACAAGCCTACTTCGCCTGAGGTTGTCGCTCCGGCGACTCCCGTCGCCACGTCATTTCAGGCCAGCGAAGTGCCGCAGCAGGTGCTGGCCTCGCTGGGCTTAACCATGCAGACGCTGGAGCAGAGCGGGCAGCTGGAAAAACTACTCAGTGGCCGGCAAACCGACTTGCTGGCCATGCAGGTAACGGGCCGGCCGGACCAGGACCCCGTTCGGTTTGAGGGGAAGATGGTGCTGCGCCGCGAAACCGACGGCACGGCCACGCTGAAAATGGAATTACCCCAGGCCCGGCTGGTGATACCCAACGAGATTGGAGGCCTGCCGTTCACCCCCGAGCAGCGCCAGCAGCTGGAAACGGAAGGCAACGCCGGCCTGCTGCGCGGCCTCAAGGACGAGCAGGGCCGCCCCTACAACGGCTACGTGGCCGTGGACAAGGCCATGAACAAGGTGGTGATTCTGCCGGAAGACAAAGTGACCCTGCACGACACCATTGCCGGCGTTAAGCTCACGCCCGAGCAGAGCCACGACCTGCGCGAGGGCAAAGTGGTGGCCCTGACCAACATGGCCAGCGGCGACGGCGGCCGGAAGTTCGACGGTACCGTGCAGGTAAACGCCGCCAAGGCATGCATCGAGGTGCGCCCCGCCGCGCATGAGCTGGCTCAGCGCCAAGCGCCGCCGACGCAGCAAACCGTACCGGCCGCTACCAAGACGGTCGAGCCCACCCCGGCCAAAGCGCAAACCGTGCAGGTGAAAACCCGGGGCCCGCGCCACTGAGCGGGCTGGCTTCTGCCACACCAACACTATCTGCCCCCAAGCCCGGAAGCACTTTTCCGGGCTTCTTTTTTCCGAGCCTTCTCCGGTCTAACCCATCCCTTGTATGATTGCAGTGCCTTTCGTAGAAGGGTAGCCAGAAAAGGAAACGAGGTCACCAACTATCCCTAAATGCGGGGCTTCGGCCCTGACATTGCGCGTTAGAGACTGTGCCTCGTTTCCCGTTTTTGCCTGAAGACTGAACAGTATGGAGGGAGCCCGGCGTTGGCATCCCGCATTTGTGCAAGGAGAGTTGCGGTAAAAACCGGACTGGCTAGTTCTTCCCCTTTTTTCATTTCCTTATGCCTACCGCCCATCCCTGCACCAGCCCACTCAAATTTGTCGTGGGCATCGACATTGCGAAAGATACTTTCGTCGCCTGTTTTGGGCAAATTGATGCCCGCCAGCACCTGCGCTTCGGCAAACAGACATCATTCGACAACACGCTGACTGGCTTTGCTGCTTTGCTTAGTTGGACTGAAAAACAAGCGGTGCTGCCGGCTCCCATTTGGTTTGTAGTAGAGGCCACAGGCGTCTACTACGAAGAACTGGCCTATTTTCTAAGTGATAAGGCGCAAGCACTCAGCGTGCTCCTCCCCAACAAGGCGAAGCATTTTGCACAGAGCACCGAGCAAAAGAGCAAAACGGACCAACTTGATGCGCGCTTACTCTGCCGGCTCGGGTTGGAGCGTGCCTTGCCTGCCTGGCAACCGCCCTCACCAGCCTTACGGCAATTACGGGCGCTGGCCCGCGAGCGGCAAAGCTTAACCGGACATGGGGCACGCCTCAAGGTGAAAATCCATGCCTATCAGCACAGCTATCAACCCGATGCCCGTTCCCTGTCCCGCTTGGCCACCCAACAAACACTTATTCAGCAGCAGTTGCTCGCCGTTGACCAGGACCTCGCCGCCTTGCTGGAAGCGGAACCCGAACTTGGTCGCAAGTTGAGACAGCTGACGAGTGTGCCTGGCATCGGTTTGACCACCGCTATCGTGGTCGTCGCCGAAACCAGCGGCTTCGTGCTCGTGGATAACGAGCGGCAACTGGCTTCCTACGCCGGGTTGGATGTAGTGCAACGCCAAAGTGGGCTGTTTGCCGGAGCCACGCGCATCTCGCGCCGAGGGAACGTACGCTTGCGTACGGCCCTTTATCTACCGGCTATCAGCAGCTTGCGTTACAACCCGCAGCAGATGGCCTTCTATACCCGACTGCGGGCGAGACACCCCAACGGCAAGCCTGGTGTGATTGCGGTCATGCGCAAACTCCTCCTGCTTTGCTACTCTCTGTGGAAAAATGACCGGATGTACGACCCGCAGTACCACCCCGCAGTTAACGAATTAGCAGCAGCGCTCGAATCCGTTCACCCCGAAACCAACGAGAAAGCACCGGTTTAGCCGCAGCAACTTCCTGAACCTTGTTCCTGAATGGGCGGACAGGGCACCGAGCCATAAGAGCAGTACACGCAGCAATCACCGGCCAGCGGTTTCAAGACCGTGTGGCAACTCGTGCATTCGTAGAAATATTGACAAGCGTCGGTCGGCATTTGCTCCGCTTGCGCGTGGCCGCATACCGGGCACGTTAGGACGGAAGTAAGCAACGGGGCCTTTGGTTCGAGCGTAAGCATGGAGCAGGGGGAGGTTAGTTCGTGGCCAGCACTTTGTAGCCAGTGCCGTTAATAGCTTGGGCGACCTGCGCGGCGGGGCTTTTGGCCGCATCAAAGCGGACTTGCGCTGTGCCCTGGTCGTAGGAAACGGTCACGGCCTGCACGCCCGGCAGCTGCTGCACCGCGTGCTCGACGTGTTTCGCGCAGGCGTCGCAGGTCATGCCCCCGATGCGGTAGTTCGCCGTTTGCCAGACCGGTCCGGCTGCACTTGCGGCCACTGGAACGGGTGCGACTGGGGTGGGGTACAACTTTGCCCCGTAGTAAGGGAAGGCCAGCAGCAGCGCCGCCAGTACCGTTACCACACCTAGGAAGACCTTGGACTGCATAAAGGTGGGTTTTGTGTCCACTGTGCAGCCGCAGGCATCGGCGGCCGGCGCTGGTTTGAGTTGCTGATACCAGGCAAAGCCCAGTGCACCCACGGTAAGGGCTACTGAGTAAGGCCGCAGGGGTTCGAGCCAGGCAAAGGCCGAGGCCACGCCGCCCAGGCCCCCCAGGACCGCCAGCAACGGCGTGATGCAGCACAGCGACGCGGCCAGCGCCGCCACCAAGCCGGCCCCGAGCAGGGGTTTGTTGGAAGAAGGGGAAGTATTCATAAGGCCGATTGAAGCGAAGGAGTGGCCGCTAAGCCCGCCAATAGCGGTTGCAGAATGGGTAAATGCGGTTGGCTGAGGGCATAAAACACGGTCTGGCCGACCTTATGGGCGTGCAGCACGCCCCCATCTTTGAGCTTGCGTAAGTGCTGGGACACGGCCGAGACGGTCATTTGCAGCACGTCGGCGATGTCGCACACGCACAACTGCTGTTCGTCGGCCAGTAGCAGCAGAATTTTTAGGCGCACCTCGTTGCCGGCCAGGGCTAGGACCGAGGCCAGGGACTGAAGGGCCGGCTCAACGTGCGCCAATCGCGCCTGGCACTGCTCGATACGGGCCGTATCAGCGAATACCCGGATGCAGGCAGTAGCTTTTTTAGTCATGGTTATGCAAAGGTACTACTTGCGAATTTAAGCAATTGCTAAAATAAAAAGTTTCTTCTTTTTAAGCTAAAGCGCAGTCTTTGCTTGCATTTCATCACAGTATCTAATCCATGGAACACGAGCTGACTTTTCAGAAAATCAAGGAGCAGGTGGAACTGCCCGAGTTGCTGAGCCACTTCGGCTATACCCTCAAAAAGGGGGAGCACCTGGGCCGGGGCAAGTGGTACGTATTCGAGGGTGACGATACCCTGGTTGTGTTCAAGGGCCGGGGTGGCGACTGGATGTATTTCAACGCCCAGGACGACCGCGACAAGGGCAGCGTCATCGACTGGATGAAAAACCGGGTGAGTTCGGGACGCATCGCGGGTATTGCCCAGCCGCCGGGCCGCAACCTGTGGCAGGCCGTCAACGACCACTTCCGCACCTACCTGAACCTGCCCGAGCAACAGCGGCCCCGGCTTGAGTTGCCGTCCATTGCCGAAACGGCGCCCGGCGAGAAGTTCCACAGCATCTTCACCAAGGATTGCCGGCCGTTGGAAGACACCACGTACCTGGAAGGGCGGGGCATCAGCCAGGCCACGCTCCGACACCCGCAGTTCGTCGGGCGCATTCTCAACCACCGGCATACCGTGCAGCGGCCGGGCCTGCCGCCCAAAACTTACGTCAATACGGCCTTCCCGGCCTACCACGAAGGGCGGGTAGTAGGCTTGGAACTGAAAGGTGACGGCTTCAAGGGCCAAGCGCCGGAAAGCCAGTTTTCCCGCTCGCTGTGGCTCAGCCGGCTGCCCGAGGCACGGCCAGCAACGGTGCTCGTCGTCAGCGAATCGGCCCTCGATACGCTGTCCTACGCGCAGCTGCATCCCCAGGAAAGCGCCCTGTACGCTTCCACCGCCGGCACGCTTACCCAGAACAAGATTTTCGAGCTGCAGCGGCTGCTGCGCGAGGAGCACATTCCAGCCATCCGGGCCGCGTTCGACAATGACACCCAGGGCCACCACTTCGACACGCGGCTGCTGGCGGGCCTGGCCAGCGACCAGAACCCCATGAAGGTTGTGCGGGAGCACGAGCATCAGTTGACCGTCGAAATCGTGGCACCCCAGCCGGCCGGGGTGCAGGCGCTAAGCCGCCAGTTACAGGCCTACAACGAGCACACCAGCCAGCAGTTCAGCCAAGCCAATGGCGCCCCCGGCACGCCGGCTACCGACTTGACCTTACGGGAGCAGCTGATTCACTCGCAGAAGCTAGGAGCACACACTTACCAGTTTCACGTGCCAATGAACGCCGCCGCGCTGGCCGCTTTCAACCTGGCGGCCAGCCAGACTCTGGCCTTTGCGCACCGGGTTGAAATTGCGAAAAGCCAGGGCAAGGACTGGAACCAAGACCTCAAGCAGGACCAGCTGCAACGGGTGGTACAACGCGAATTAAGCCCCGTGGACGAGGACCAGCACGGGTTTGGGCAGGAGCACTGGGACAACCCCGCTCAGGAAGGCCTGGGTAAGATAGCGCGGCAGCACGAAGCGCAGGCGACGGCCCGCGCCGGCGGGCAGCGGCTGCTGGTAGTGGAATTACGTGAAAGCCGGGATGCCGTAGCATTGCTGCCTGCCCTGCGCGAAAACTTGGAGCGAGTGGGGCTAACCATTGACCACGCAACGAAGCACAAACCAGGTGCAGCCCGCGAGATTGTTACGGAGCTGACGTTGCGCTACGCCGCTGATTCGCCCCAACTTCTTGTTCTTAGTGACACGCTAGATGCGTTGCGACAGAGCCCGCACATTACAGTCGTTGAGCCCCCACAGGATGCCGCAGAACGCCGGCAGCAGGCCGCTGCGCGGGAGCAGACGCGACAGGCTGGGGCAGCGTTAGTGCCGAGTGGTTCGGCTGCCCGTGACCAAGCCCGGCACGCGTTTATCCACGCAGCGGGGCAAGTCGCCAGGGAGTTGCGCAAGAGCGCCGCCACCCTGGATGCAGCCCGATTGCAGGAAGTCAGCCGGCAATTGCTGACCAAGGCGACATTAACGGGAGTGAATCAGGAAAACGTCGGGAAGGTTTTAGCAGTTGTCGATACCTTGGAAACAGTAAAGGCCAGTCCAGCAGTAATCCAGCTGCGGCAGGCCGCCCACCTACTGCAGCAGCCTACCGAACTTGCGCAGGAAGTCCGTCCACGAATTACCCCTCGGCTGTAAAGCCAGCAGCAGTATGGCCCTATTCAACAGTGTTTCGGATTGTGTTCGGTACCTGGAAGTGTGTACAAACGCTTTCCCGGTTTTGGGCGAAATCATCAAACCCGGAGACATTAAAGCCTGGGTCAAGCAATTGGAATCCTGTGCCAGTTTGGACGACTACCTACTAGGCGAAAATGGCAATCTGAATCTGCTGAACATCTCGATTGCGACAGGTTGGGGCTTGGAGAATGGCCGGGAAGCCGAGGCGTTGACTCACTATAAAAGGCTGTTGCAGAGGCTGAGCGTGTACTTGGCAAAGTTTGAGAAGCTGAAAGCCAACAGGGCTTTTCGCGGCAAGGTCAAAAATCTGTCAGGTACGAGCTTGCTGGCAACCCTGAGTGAGCTGGCGCTGGCGTATTACCTGGCGGGTGAGGGGTACGAAGTGAAGTTTGAGACCAAGTTCAAGCGCACGGATATCACTACCGAGAAAGACGTGGACTTAACCGTGACCGACGGCCGGGGGCAGATAGCCCACTTGGAAGTTTTCATGCCCCACAAGACGATGGATGTTGATGGATTCTTTGACCTGGACGAGGACGATGCAGATTTTGCAGGCAGGGTCAGTGCTAAGCTGCTGGATAAATTTGGCAGTGAGGGGTTTAGTGGCTTGAATGGGCAAGTGTTTTTAGCGGTGAACAAGGCTTTTTTTGATAGGATTCGTCTCAAAGACGCTCTTTCGTACACAGCCAGCGACTACCGCGCACTTGCCAGACTTACCCCACGCCACGTCGACGGAATACTTCTGTTCGAAGACGATTTCGGGTCCGACAATTCTTTCCGATTGGGGCCGCTGCTGCGGAGGCCCTAGTGCCGCTTTCTGGGGGAGGCTGCTTTCTTAGGCCGTGGCCCGTGCCGCCAGCATCAGCTCGGCTAAGGTGCACAGCTCGTAGCTTCTCTGCCCGAAGTAGCCCTTGCTCAGGCCGGCCACGGCCTCGGCCGGGCCTTCGAGCAGCCCAATAAAAAACGTGTGGAAGCCGAGAGCAACCAGAAAGCCCGCACGCGGTAGCCGAAGCGGCTTATTAGAATCGCATCCGCTGAATGCGCACGGCGTTCAAAATGGCCAGCAGGGCCACGCCCACGTCGGCAAAGACGGCTTCCCACATGGTGGCCAGGCCGCCGGCGCCCAGGGCCAGCACCACACCTTTCACGGCAAAGGCCAGCCAGATGTTCTGCCACACCACCGTATGCGTTGCGCGGGCAATGCGCCGGGCCGTGGCAATCTTGCTGGGATGGTCGGTCTGAATCACCACGTCGGCCGTTTCAATGGTGGCGTCCGAGCCCAGGCCGCCCATGGCAATGCCCACGTCGGCCAGGGCTACCACGGGGGCATCGTTCACCCCATCGCCCACGAAGGCCAGTTTATGGCCCGCGTCCTTGTACTGCTGCACGTAGCGGGCCTTGTCTTCGGGCAGCAGCCCGCCGTGGGCTTCGGTGATGCCCAACGCGGTGGCCACCCGCTGCACGATGCTGTCCTTGTCGCCGGAGAGCATGACCAGCTTCGTGATGCCATCGGCTTTCAACTCCTGCACGGCGCGGGCCGCGTCCTCCTTCGGGGCGTCGGCCACGGTCAGGTAGCCGGCGTACTGCCCGTTGACGGCGGCCACCACGATGCTGTCCACCACCTGGTCCACCTCGGGCGGATAGGCCACGCGGAACTTGGCGAGCAGCTTGGTGTTGCCGGCCAGTACGTCGCGCCCGTCCACCCGGCCGCGCAGGCCATGGCCGGCAATTTCTTCCACGTTTTCCACCGCCACGCCAGCCGCGGCGGCGCCCACGTGCGTGACCACCGCCTTGGCAATGGGGTGGGTCGACTTGGTTTCCAGCGCCCCCAGCAGGCGCAGCAGCTGCTCGGGTGCCGTGCCGGGCGCGGGCTGCACCTGCTGCACAGCAAACACGCCCTGGGTGAGGGTACCCGTTTTGTCCATGACCACGGTGTCGAGCTCGCGCATCGCGTCCAGAAAGTTAGAGCCCTTGAAGAGAATGCCCGTTCTGGAAGCAGCGCCGATGCCGCCGAAGTAGCCCAGTGGGATGCTCACCACCAGCGCACAGGGGCAGGAAATAACCAGGAACACCAGGGCTCGGTAAAGCCAGTCGCGAAACACGTAATCCTCGACCACGAAGTAGGGAACGGCCACGAGCAGCGCGGCCAGCAGCACCACGATGGGCGTGTAGGTCTTGGCAAACTTGGTGATGAACTGCTGGGTCTTGGCCTTGCGCCCCACCGCGTCCTGCACCAGGGCCAGGATTTTGGCCAGCTTGGTGTCCTGGTAGCCAGCCGTTACGGCGACCTGAATCAACGATTCGAGGTTGACCATGCCCGCGAGCACCGGCTCGCCCGCCTGCTTGGTCTGGGGAACCGATTCGCCGGTTAGGGCGGCAGTGTTCAGCGAGGCCGGACCTTGGACCAACGTACCGTCGAGGGCCACTTTCTCGCCGGGCTTCACCTCAATGGTATCGCCCACCGCCACCTGCTTGGGGTCGAGCACCACGGCCTGCCCGTCGCGCAGGACCGTGACTTCGGTGGCTTGAATTTCCAGCAATGCCCGGATGCTGCGCTTGGCCCGGTTCACGGCCGCGTCCTGGAACAGCTCGCCCACGGTGTAGAACAGCATCACGGCCACGCCTTCCGGGTACTCCCCGATGGCAAAGGCGCCGAGCGTGGCCAGGCTCATGAGCAGAAACTCGTTGAAGACATTGCCCGACGGAATGCTTTGCAGCGCCGAGCGAATGACTTTCCAGCCCACCAGCAGAAAGGCCACGGCGTACCAGGCCAGCCGCACGTAGCCGGCGAAGAACCCCACCCGGTAATAGTCCAGGGCAAGGCCGGTTAACAGCAGCAGCAGGCTGATACCCGGCAGCAGGTACGGGTTAACGCCGGCGTCATCACCGTCCCGGGTGGGGGCAGGTGCGGGGGAGGCGATGACGGGCTGGCCGGCCAGGTTCACCACCCGCTTGCCGGGGGGGCGGTGCGGGGCGCGGTGGTCGTGACCGGGCACATCGTGGCCTTCGGGCTCGGCGGCCGCGTCGGGGGTAAGCTGGTCGCGGCTGAGCGCGCCCACGTTTTCGAGTTTCGCCTGCTTGGCGGTGTTGAGCTCGTCGTTGGTATCGGGGGAAGTAGGGTCAGGCATTGGAGAATACGCGCATGGGATGAATAAACAAGAACGGTGGCCGGGAGGGGCCGTGCGCCAGGCGAAGCGGCTACTCTTCCTCTTCGGCGTTTTTCAGTTTGGCCAGCAGCGAGTAGGCCCCGTCCGTAACGAAGGTGGTTGTCGCCGGCACGGTTTCCGGCAGGGTGACTTCAGTGTAGTCGTCTTCGCTACGGCCCAGCGTCACGGGCACCATCCGGTAGCGGCCGGGCGCCTCTACGGCAAAGGCGTAGTTGTTGCCCTCAAAGCGCACCAGGGCGGCATTGGGCAGGGCGGTGGCGTCGGAGCGGCCGGTTTCGATGGTGGCCCGCACGTACAGGCCCGGTAGCAGGGCGGGGTCGTTTTCCTGGTCGAGGTGGCCGTGCACGCGCACGGTGCGGTCCTCGCCGATGGCCTTGCCCACCAAGTATACCCGGGCGGTTCGCTCGCGGCGGGAGCCGGCGGAGTCACTGGCCAGCGTGAAGCGTATCAGCTGTCCTTTCTGCACCCGGGCCACGTCCTTCTCGAAAACGACCAATTCCACGTGCAGGTGCTCGGGGTCCACGATTTCAAACAGCGGCTCGGTGGCCGTCACGCTCTGGCCCACCGTCACGTTCACGGCCCGCACGAAGCCCGCCCTGGGCGCCCGTAGCGTGGCCGTGGTGGTGATGGGTCCGCCTACCGGCAGCCCGGCGATGCGCAGCTGCGCGGCCTGCGCGGCCGTTTGCACCTGCAGGGCTTCCGCTTCGGCCTGGGCCCGCTGGTAGTTTTTGAGCGGTGCCACTTCCTGCTGGTAGAGCTCGCGCTGGCGGGCCAGCTCGGCGTTGGCAAACTTCAGGCGGCTGCGCAGCTCCAGGTACTCCTTCTGCAGGGTGACAAATTCGGGGTTGCGCAGCACGGCCAGGGCTTCGCCCTTGCGCACGCGGGTACCCTGCAGCAGCTCGGTGCTTTGCACGTAGCCGCCCAGCGGCGCCGTAATGGACACGGCGCTTTCCGGCGGCACGTCCAGCGTGCCGTTCACGGCCAAGCCCGCGCCCATCGCCCGGGTGCTCAGGCGCCCGGTTTTCAGGCCGCCGGCCTGTTGCTCTGCCGGCGAGAGCGTCACTACGTCCGAGGCTTCGGCTGCTTCGTCGGCGTTTCCGGCCGAGGCCTCGCCCGCTTCTGTTTTCCGGGCGTCGGTGCTTTCCGCGTCGGCGGACTCAGGTTTTTCTTTGCTGCAGCCGGCCAGCGACAGGCTCAGCAGCAGCAACAGGGATGCTATTTTATTCATGAGAAAAAGTCCGAAGGATACGGATTACTGGGCGGCGCCGAGCAGGTAATCCAGGTCAATGACGGTCTGGTTGTGCTGCAGCACGGCATCGAGGTAGGCCGTGCGCACGCTCAGGGCGCGCTCCAGGTTGAGCAGCAACTCGGAATAGGTGGTTTCGCCGGCTTTGTAGGAGAGCTGGCTTAGCCGGACAATCGCGGCGGCCTGGGGCAAGGCCGTTTGCTCGTAAAACCGCACGCGCCGCTGCTGCTCCTGCAGGCGCGTGCGGAGCTCGTCCAGCTGGGCCGCCGCTTCGGCCCGGTAGCGCTGGTAGGTGGCCGCGGCCACCTGCTCCTGCAGCTGGGCTGCCTGCACGCGGGCGCGCTGCGGCCCCCGCACCAACGGAAGGGCCACCCCAGCCTGCACGCTGTGGAACCGGTCACCGGGCCCGTAGGTCACAGGGCGGCCGCCTTCCTCGTAGACGCCGCGCAGCGACTGGTTCGTATAGCCCACGCTTACTTCGGGTAGGCCCCGGGCCCGTTCCAGCCGCGTTTCAGCCCGTCGCTCGGCTATCTGCTGCTGCAGGGCTCGGGCCTGGGGCGTGGCCGCCAAGCGGGCGGTGTCGGCGGGGGGAGGGGGCAATAACTGCAGGGTGCTGTCGGCGACGGTAATGGCCTGCGGGGCCTGCAGCAGCGCCTGCAGTTGCCGTTGGGCCACCACCAGGTCGGCGCGACTCTGGGCCAGCAGGTTCTGGGTTTCGCCCTGCTGGATGATGGCGTTGGCCGGTTCCAGTCGGTTCACCTCGCCGGTTTTAAACCGCAACTGCGCTGCCCGCAGAAACTCGGAATAGATGCTGTCCTGCCCGCGCAGGGTGCGCAGGCGGTGGCGGGCGTAGACCGCCTGCTCGTAGCTGCGGCGCACTTGCCGGCGCAACTCGGCCTGTACCTGTGCCAACTGCTGCTCCCGCCCCGCAACCTGCGCCTGGCTCAGGCCGGCCTGCGCGCGGTAGTACCCGGGCAGCGCCAGCGACTGCCCAATGCTCACCACGTTGTCGGGCTGGGGCGAATTGATGGAGCCGTACGTGCCGACAAGAGTGGTGCGGCCCACGTCGTAGGCCGTGCGGCGCAGGGCCTGCTGGGCTTCCAACGCGCGTTGCGCAGCCTGCACCGTGCCGTTAGCTTGCAGGGCTTGCCTGACGGCCTGGGTGGCCGACAGAGGACCCTGGGCCCGCGCCGGCGAGCCCGTCAGCACCCCGCCAAGCAAGCCCAGGAACAGGACCAGGGAAGCCGGCAGGACCGGGGCCGGCGTTGGCTTTTCGGCCGGCTGGGCGATGCGCTCGGACCACGCGTAGAGCACCGGCAGCACCAGCAAGGTCAGCAGGGTGGCCGTGACTAAGCCGCCAATCACGACGGTGGCCAGCGGCCGTTGCACTTCGGCCCCCGCCGATTGCGACAGGGCCATGGGCAGAAAACCCAGCGAGGCCACCGTGGCCGTCATCAGCACCGGGCGCAGGCGCACCTGCGTGCCTTCCAGAATGCGCTGGTAGAGGTTTTGGCGGCCTTCAGCTTTGAGCTGGTTGAAATAGCCGATGAGCACGATGCCGTTGAGCACGGCCACCCCGAACAGGGCAATGAAGCCGACCCCGGCGGAAATGCTGAAGGGCATGCCCCGCAGCCACAGGGCCAGCACCCCGCCGATGGCCGAGAGCGGAATGGCCGTAAAAATCAGCACCGACTGCTTCAGCGACCGGAACGTGAAGAACAGGAGCACAAAAATCAACAACAGGGCCACGGGCACGGCGATGCCCAAGCGCTCGGTGGCCTGGCGCAGGTTCTCGAACTGCCCGCCATAAGTGGTGTAGTAGCCCGGGGCCAGCGGCAGCTGCGCATCGACCTTGCCCTGCAGCTCCCGCACGACGCTTTCCACGTCGCGGCCCCGCACGTTGAAGGCCACCGTGATGCGGCGCTTGGCGTCGTCGCGCTGGATTTGGTTGGGGCCCTCCTGCAGGTCCACCGTGGCCACCTGTTCCAGCGGTATCTGCTCGCCGCGGGGCGTGGCCACCAGCAGCTGCCGCACGTTGTTGATGTTCTGGCGCAGCTCCGGGGCCAGGCGCAGCACCACGTCGAACCGGCGCTCCTGCTCGAAGAGCTGGCCGGCGGTCTGGCCGGCGAAGGCGGTTTGCACGGTGCGGTTCACGTCATCGGCATTCAGGCCGAAGCGGGCCAGGCGGTTGCGGTCGAGCTTGACCACGATTTGCGGCAGGCCGGTGACCTGCTCCACGTACACGTCTTCGGCCCCTTCCACCTGCCGGACCAGGCGGGCCGCGCGTTGGGCGTAGGCTCCCAGCAGCTGCAGGTCTTCGCCGTAGATTTTGAGCACCACGTCCTGCTTGGCGCCGCTGATAAGCTCGTTGAAACGCATCTGGATGGGCTGCTGGAAGCCGAAGGTCATGCCCGGAATCACGCGCAGCGCCTCGGCCATCCGCTCGGCCAACTCTTCCTGGGTGCGGGCCGAGGTCCACTTGCGCGGGTCTTTCTCCAGGATAACCATCAGGTCACCGCCTTCCACCGGCATGGGGTCGGTGGGAATTTCGGCGGCGCCGATTTTGGTGACCACCTCCTTGACTTCGGGAAACTGCCGCTGCAGAATGGCGGCGGCCTGCTGGCTTTTATCGATGGTATAGCTCAGTGAGGAGCCGGTGAGCGTGCGCATCTCCACAGCAAAGTCGCCTTCCGAGAGCTGCGGGATGAACTCCCCGCCCAGGGTGCGAAACAGCAGCAGCGCCCCGGCAAAGAGTACGGCGGCCGAGCCCAGCACCAGGGCCTGGCGGCGCAGCGCCCACGCCAGTACCGGGCGGTAGCGGGCTTCGAGCCAGCGCATCATGCGGTCGGAGAACGTGCGCGTGCTGGCCGTGGAGCGGCTCAGCACCAGCGCCGACATCATCGGTACGTAGGTCAGGGAGAGGATAAAGGCGCCGATGATGGCAAAAGCCACGGTTTCAGCCATGGGGCGAAACATCTTGCCTTCAATGCCGGCCAAGGCCAACAGGGGCAGGTACACAATCAGGATGATGATTTCCCCAAAGGCGGCGGAGGAACGAATCTTGCTGGCCGCGTGGTAGGTTTCCTCGTCCATCTGGGCGGCATTCAGGCGGCCCGCCGGCACCTGCAGCTGCCCGCCGTGCAGGCGGTGCACAATGGCTTCGACGATGATAACGGCCCCGTCCACCACCAAGCCGAAGTCGATGGCGCCGAGCGAGAGCAGGTTGCCCGACACGCCGAACAAGCGCATCAGGCCGATGGCAAAGAGCATGGCCAGCGGAATGACTGAGGCCACCACCAGGCCAGCCCGCCAGTTGCCGAGGAAGAGCACCAGCACGAAGATGACGATGAGCGCGCCCTCCACCAGGTTGGTTTTCACGGTACCGATGGCACGGCCCACCAGGTCGGAACGGTCCAGGTACACGTCGATGGTGACTCCTTCGGGCAAGGACTTGCGCACGGTCTGCATCCGCTGCTTCACGGCCTGGATGACCTCGTTGGCGTTGGCCCCTTTGAGCATGAGCACGATGCCGCCGGTGACCTCCCCCTCGTCGTTGCGGGTCATGGCCCCGTAGCGCACCGCCGAGCCCACGCGCACGTCGGCCACGTCGCGCACGAGCACGGGCAGCCCGCCCTGGGTGGTGCGCACGACGATGTTGCCCAGGTCGGCGGCATTCTCGGCCAAGCCCTCGGTGCGGATAAAGTAGGCCGTGGGCTTCTGGTCCAGGTAGGCCCCGCCGGCGTTCTGGTTGTTGGCGGCCACGGCCTGGTACACCTGCTCGGTGGTGACGTTCAACGCGCGCAGGCGCGCCGGGTCCAACCGGACTTCGTACTGCTTGAGCTGGCCGCCGAAGCTGGCCACGTCGGCCACGCCGGGCGTGCCCAGCAGCTGGCGCCGCACTATCCAGTCCTGAATGGTGCGCAGCTCGCGGGCGTCGTAGCGCTGCTCGTAGCCGGGCTTGGCCCGCACCAGGTACTGGTACACCTCGCCCAGGCCGGTGCTGACGGGCGCCAGCTCCGGCCGGCCGACGCTGGGCGGAATCTGGCTTTCCGCCTCGCGCAGGCGCTCGGCCACCTGCTGGCGGGCCCAGTAAATGTCAATCTGGTCCTCGAAGACGATGGTGACCACCGACAGGCCGAAGCGCGAAAACGAGCGCACTTCCTCGCGGCCGGGAATGGTGGCCACGCTCTGCTCGACGGGAAAGGACACCAGGCGCTCGATGTCGCCGGCGGCCAGCGACGGGGCCACCGTGTAGACGACGACCTGGTTGGTGGTGATGTCGGGCACCGCGTCAATCGGCAGCCGACTCAGCGAGTAGCCGCCCCAGACGACCAGCGCCAGCGTCAGCAGCCCAATGAGGAGCTTGTTGTGAATGGAAAAATGAATCAGCCGGTCAAACATCCGTTGCTGTGGGGGTTAGGTCTAACACTTCGGTTACGACCTGCTGGCCCATGCCTAGGGCGGCGGGGCACGCGGCACTCTCGCGGCAGATGGCCGCCACGAGCATATGCCGGCAGTCTGAATACGCGCACGTGCTCAGGCTACCTGAAGGAAGTCAGCAGGAAGAATAGGGAAAGGCTAGGCCTGGGGCGGCTGCCACACGGCCCCCGATGCCCGCGTCGGAGCGGCTACCACGAAAAAAGCGTGGCGCTGGGCCTTGTTCCAGTCCGGCAAGGGCGCTTGCACCAGGGGCATCGTTGCCGGCCCCGGCATAACCACGCCGGGGCAGCAGTGGCACTGGCAAAGGGGGGAGCACCAATCACCCAGGGCATTGGTGCCGTCGCTGGAGTGAGAAGTGGCAGCCATGGTCGTCTGCTGCGGGTTTTTGCCCACGGAGGCTTCGTCGGAGCAAGTCATTATCGACAGGCACGAGAAGTAGAAGGCAAAAAACAGGGCTAGCAGGCGCATTTGCTGACAAAGGTACTAATTCTACTTAGGCAACACCGCTATTACCGCCCGACGCACGGAATGGTTTTCTCGCAGGTACAAGGCAAGCAGCATCCAAGCTTCTTTGACTAAAGTTCAGCCGCACAAGATACCCTGCGCGCGGAAAGGTACAGGCCGCTTACCGTGAACGAGAGATGGAGTCGTCCCATGAAAGCGAACAAGAGGGGAAAAGCCAATCTTTATGCCATAAATAAGCTAAAAAAGCATTAATAAATAAGCTAAAAAAGCAACTTTAACGAATGCTCTTGCGTTTAATAAGTATAAGCAACGCACCTAAAACAGCTTGGTAATCATGGTGTCAACGCCCCTTTCCCCTGCTTGCGCGCTCTTGGTTTCCTCGGCTCGCCGGAACCTGCGCGAAGTGCTCAATCATCCCGCCTTCAGCGCGGAGCGCCGCCAGAAGGCTGAGCCGCTGCTGAGTGCCTGCACCGATGCGGCCCAGCTGCTGCGCTGGAAGCTGCTGGCCCTGCAAGAAAGCGAGGCCTGGGAAGATGCCCAGCTGGCCCGCGAGGCGCAGGAGCTAGGTCCGGCCGCCCACCCCGATTACCTCTACTAACGCCTTTTCAACCACTTACCCGCCTTTGGTTTATGAAAAATGCCCCCGCTGCCGCCCCCCGCACCGATGTGTATGACATCATCACCAACCGGATTATTCTGGCCCTGGAAAGCGGCGTTGCCCCGTGGAAACAGTCGTGGAACGCTGCCCACGGCGCGCCCCGTAACTACCGCAGCAAGCACGTGTATCAGGGCATCAATGCCTTGCTGCTGGCCATGCTCCAGCACGAGCAGCCCTATTACCTGACCTACAACCAGGCCCGCGAGCTGGGCGGCCAGGTGCGCAAGGGCGAGAAGGGTATGCCCGTGGTATTCTTCAAGGTGTCGAAGAAAGAAGATGCCCAGGGCAAGGAGAAAAAAGTGGCCATCCTGCAGTATTCCACCGTGTTCAACATCGCCCAGATTGACGGCGTGGAGTGGAAACTGCCCGAGCCGGTGCAACGCGAGCACACGCCTCAGCAGGCCGCCGAACAGATTGTGGCCGGTTACGCCGGTGGCCCCCGCATTCGCTACGCCGGCAGTGAGCCCCACTACCGCACCAGCACCGACACCGTGACCGTGCCCGAGCCGGCGAACTTCCACACGCCCGAGGATTTTTATACGACCCTGTTTCACGAGCTGGCACATTCCACTGGTCACGCCAAGCGTCTCGACCGGGCCACGCTCACGGAAAAGGCGGCTTTTGGCAGCGAAACCTACGCCAAGGAAGAACTGGTGGCCGAGTTGGGCGCCGCCTTCCTGAGCAACGCCGCCGGCCTGAACCTGGCTGTAACCGAACCCAGTACCGCCGCTTACCTGGCCAACTGGCTGCAGGCCCTGCGCAACGATAAGCGCCTGATTATCTCCGCCGCCAGCCAGGCCCAGAAAGCCGCCAATCATATTCTGGGCATTGTGCCCAGCTACGGAGCCGACAGCCTAGATGCTCTGCCCGAAGCGGCCTAGTAGGGAGTAGGGGAGAGGGAGCCGGCTGGCAATGGTTAGCCGGCTCCCCAGCGCGCCAACAAAAGGAAAATGTCCGGCCCGGAGTTAGCCGTCAAGGACTCCGCCGTTTCACCATTTACCCGTTACTGCCCTGTTATGTCAATTCCAGCCGCTTCTGCCGCCCGTCAGCCTACTCTTAGCCCCGCCGCCTGGGTGGGTGAGCCGCAAGCCTGCCCGGCGTGGGTCGGGTTTCCCAGCCTAGCGGGCCTGCCAGCTGGGCTGCACTGGTCTGGCCGCGGCGAGGTGCCGGCCATCGGTGCCCGCGTGCATATCTACCTGAACGGCTTCGGGCCGGCCGAGGTGAAAGCCTACTTTCACGCCGAGGGCTTCCTGGGCGTGGTGTGCGCCCCTGAGGTGCTACCCGCCTGGTTTCAGCGGCAGTGCCCCGGTGTTACGCTAGGCCACTGCTTCGGCCGGGAATTAGAACCCTACCAGCCCACGCCAGCGCCGGTTGTTGGCAGTCCGGAAGATTGGATACCCGATTACCCGCTGACGGATAAAAGCGAGTAGCCTAGCTATGGCTAGTATGCAGGCCTAGCTGCTACAATGGATAGCTCATTCAATGGAGATAGCGCAAAAAAATAACTTATGCCGTAAACATGCGTCATATTATGTCGTATATTTGCGACATACTTCACGTCCTGCCATGACCTACGCCAAAACTGCCGCCTTTACCGAAGAACAACAGCAACTGGCCCGCGTGGCGAAGGCGTTGGCGCACCCGGCCCGCGTGGCCATCATTCAACTGCTGGCCTCTAAGCAGACGTGCATCTCCGGCGACATCGCCGCCGAGCTGCCGCTCTCGCGCACCACCGTCTCGCAACACTTACAGGAGCTCAAAGCCCTGGGCCTCATCCGCGGGGAAATCGACGGGCTGACCGTGTGCTACTGCCTCAACACCGAGCTGCTACAGCAGGTGCAGCAGCAGTTCACTGCCTTCTTCATTGAAGCTACTGCCAGCCCGGCCTGCGGGCCCGCGGATGCGTGCAGCTGCTGATTCCGCCGCTGCTACCACCTTTTCTTCACCCCATAACCCAACCCCTGTACCCATGAACATCGCCGACATGAAGCAGTCCCTCGCCGGACTCGACGCCGTGAATTTCCGCCTGCCCGACGGCACCTACCTACCGGCGCACTTCCACGTGACGGAAGTGGGCCTCGTGAGCAAGCATTTCATCGACTGCGGCGGAGTGGAGCGCCGCGAAACCGTAGCCAACTTCCAGCTCTGGGAAGCCGGCGACTACGACCACCGCTTAGCACCCCAGAAGTTTCTGCACATCCTGCAGCTCTCGGAAAAGATTCTCGGCCGCGAAGACCTCGACATCGAGGTCGAATACCAGCAAGCCACCATCGGCAAGTTCGGCCTGGCCTTCGATGGCACCGATTTCGTGCTCACGCCTAAGCACACCGCCTGCCTGGCCCAGGAGGCCTGCGGCATTCCGGCCCAGGACCTGGCCCTGCCCCAACTGCAGGTAGCCGGTTGCACGCCGGGTGGCGGGTGCTGCTAACGGATTCAGCGGCGCAGCCCTCCCGGGCGGCGCCGTTTCTCTGTTCCCTTCTTCCCATTTTTTTCTCTCTTCCATGACCATTGCCTTTTTCTCCGACGTGCACGGCAACTTACCGGCCCTGGAAGCCGTGCTGGCCAATATCGAGCAGCGCCGGCCCGACATGATTTTCTGCCTGGGTGACTTAGTGGGGTACGCCCCCTGGCCGAATGAAGTGGTCAATGAGGTCCGCCGGCGGGGCATCCCCACGCTGGCCGGCAACTACGACCAGGGCATTGGCCTGGCCAGCGAGAACTGCGGTTGTGCCTACAAAACGGATACGGAAAAAGACCTGGGCGCCCAAAGCATTGCCTTTACCAACCAGGTCGTCGGGGCCGACGAACGGCGCTACCTGCGCTACCTGCCCAAGCACATGCGCCTGGACTTTCAGGAAGAGCCCTGCACGCTGAGTTTGCTGATGGTGCACGGCTCGCCTCGCAAAATCAACGAGTACCTGTTCGAGGACCGACCCGAAGCCAGTTTCCTGCGGGTGTTGCAGGAAGCCAACGCCGACATCCTGCTGTTTGGGCACACCCACAAGCCCTACCACCGCACCTTTGCTTACGAGCACGAAGGCCAGACCCGCTACCGGCACGCGCTCAACATCGGTTCGGTGGGCAAGCCCAAGGATGGCGACCCGCGCGCGGCCTATCAACTGCTGCACCTGGACGAGCACACCACCCTGACGGACCCCGGCAGCGTGCGCTCGGAGCTGGTGCGCGTGGCATACGACGTGGAGAAAGCCGCGCGGGCGGTGGAGGCCTCGCCGCTGCCCAACGAATACGCGGACATGCTGCGCAAGGCCTACTAACCCTTTCTGTAATGACGATTATCCCGATGACGGACGCCCACTGGCCGGCGGTGAAGGCCATTTACGAAGCCGGCATGGCGACCGGCAATGCTACGTTTGAAACCCAGGCGCCGGAATGGGAAGCTTGGAACAACGCTCACCTAAGCCACAGCCGCTTGGTGGCGGTGGACAACACGGGCGTGGTGTTGGGCTGGGCGGCGCTCTCGCCCGTGTCGAGCCGTTGCGTGTACGGCGGGGTGGCCGAAAGCAGCATTTACATAGGCACCGACGCCCGGGGGCAGGGCGTGGGCCGGCAATTGCTGGCGGCGCTTATTGCCGAGTCGGAAGCCCAGGGTATCTGGACGCTGCAGGCAGGCACCTTTGAGGAAAACAGCGCCAGCATCGGCCTGCACACGCAGGCGGGCTTCCGCATCATTGGCTACCGGGAGCGAATTGGCCGGCACTACGGCGTATGGCGCAATACGGTGCAACTGGAGCGTCGCAGCCCGACTGTGGGGATTGCATAACGACTACTACACGATGACGACGCTGAACCCTTCTGCCCCGCCAGTTCCCGCCGTGCTAGCCGAAAAGAAGCTCTCTGGTCTGGACCGGGGCCTGACGCTGTGGATATTCCTGGCCATGGCGCTGGGCGTGGCCCTGGGCTACTTCGTGCCCGGCATCAACCGGGTAGTGAATTACTTCTCGGTGGGGGCGGTGAACATGCCGCTGGCCATTGGCCTGATTTTGATGATGTACCCGCCGCTGGCCAAAGTCAAGTACGAGCAACTGCCAGCGGTATTCCGCAACACACGCATTATCGGGCTCTCGCTGTTTTTAAACTGGATACTGGGCCCGCTCCTCATGTTTTTGCTGGCCATCTGGCTGTTGCCTGACAAGCCGGAGTACATGATGGGTCTGATTCTTATCGGCATTGCCCGCTGCATTGCCATGGTGCTGGTGTGGAACGACCTGGCTGATGGCTCGCGCGAGTACGCGGCCGGGCTGGTGGCGCTGAACTCCCTTTTCCAGGTGCTGTTTTACTCGGTGCTGGCCTGGCTGTTCATTACGATATTGCCACCTTACTTTGGACTCAAAGGCTACACCGTGAGCATCGGCATCGGCGACATTGCCCAAAGCGTGCTCATCTACCTGGGTGTTCCATTCGCGGCGGGCTTTCTCTCGCGCACCCTCCTGCGCCGGTTGAAAGGCGACGCCTGGTACGAGCAGGTCTTCCTGCCAGCTATCAGCCCTATTACTCTGGTGGCGCTGCTGCTCACCATCGTGGTCATGTTCAGCCTCAAGGGCGAAACCATCGTACAGGTGCCGCTCGACGTGCTGCGCATCGCCGTGCCGCTGGCCCTGTACTTCGGCATCATGTTCGTGCTCAGCTTCGTGGTGGGCAAGTACTTGGGGGCTGACTACGCGGAAAATGCCAGCATCGCCTTCACAGCCACGGGCAACAACTTCGAACTGGCCATAGCGGTGGCCATCGGTGTGTTCGGCTTGAACTCGGGCCAGGCTTTCGCTGGCGTCGTTGGACCGCTCATCGAGGTGCCCGCCCTGATTGCGCTGGTCAACCTGGCATTCTGGTTCCGTCGGCGCTGGTACAGCCACAGTCACCGAGTCCAGTAGCTTAGCGCAGGCCCACCATCTTGAGAAACAGGCCGCCCGGGTTCTTATCGGCCTTCACTTTGCCGGTTTTGTGCTTGTAGCAGAAGGAGAAGAGGGCGTTTAGTTTCTTAGCATCCCCCAGGATCTGGCTCACTAGCTTGGGGTCCCGGATTTCCAGCTCTTCCAGGTTCTGCAGGGCCCGGCGCTGCTTTTCTTCCTCGGCCCCGTCCTCGAAGGGAATGGGCAGCTGCTGGGGTACCTGGCCGTTGACGAAGAAGCGGATGCTGTGGAAGGAGCGTCCTTTCTTAATCAGCTCGTAGTTGATGCGCAGGTCGGTGTGCTCGTTGATTTGGGTAGTGGCCACGTCGAGCACGTACTTCTGCAGGGCCGAAATCTTCTCGTATTGCTCCGGCTCGTGGCCCTTGGGGTCCTTGAGCGAGAGCATGATTTTAAACTCGTCCAGCGTGAAGGTTTTCGTTTCCCCGATATCCTTCCACTGCGAAGCAATCTGGTAGATGCGCTTGGCGTACTTGCTCGACAAGCTGAACACCGACTGCAGGCGATAGGACGTGAAGTTGTTTTTCAGGTCAATCAGGTAGCGCCGCATACGCTCCGAGATTTCCAGCTCGATGATGCCTTCCCCCTTCACGTACAGCGCCGAGGCCAGCAAGCCCACCTGCAGCACATGCTTGTTGTCCTCAATCACGTACTCGCGGCTGCGCAGGTTAGAGGTTGCTTCCAGCAGGCGCTGGTAGTTCCAGGAGCGTCCCGTCATCTGCTCCAATTCCTTTACCCGGATGCGGTAGATAGTGCCCGGCTTGTCCTCTTTGCGCAGCACCGAGAGCAGGGAGAAGACAATATCCATCTCGACGGCGCTCATTTCGTAGCGCGCGGTGGTAATGGCATTGTGCTGCCGGATTTCTACCCCCGTGGTGGGGGCGCTGGCGGTGACGGGAGTACTCATGCTAGTGGGGATAGATAGAGCGTACGGTCAAAGATAAGAGACTTACAGACATTAAGGTAAGTCTTCCTTAAAGCTCTATCCTTTCGCTTACAAAAGCTATCCCTTGCACTTACCATTCCTATCCTTTGGCTTACCGTTGCTATCCTTTTGCATACAAAAGCTATCCCCTGCGCTTACAAAAACTATCCTTTGGCTTACCATTGCTATCCTTTTAGGGGTATAAAAAACGGACAATCAATGAGTTATGACGCCTGCAAATAGAGTAAATACTTGACAAATAAAAAAAACTCACAAATTTGTTGATGACGTTCGAGCGATAGGCTTTTAGTGGGTACAAAACGTTGGAGCGGGACAAGAAAAGCAACAAAAAAAGGAGTCTAAATTGGCATAAAATGTTTTGCACTATTTCAAGAAAATATATACTTTTATTTACTCGATAGGCCTTTTGGACGGCTTTATCGCGGTTTACAAGATTACAATTCCCTTTTCTATCAAGCTACATTCTTTCTTAAAAGTCTGCTGTATTGAGTAAGGCTTTGCCAAGTTTGCAAGCCGCTGCCCGCGCTACTGGCAAATCACTAGAAGCTGCTCTGGACCCGAAAGGATAGAAATGATAAGCTGACATGACCGATGCAGCCAAAAGGATAGAAATGGTAAGTCAGCAGGTGCTAGCCAGCAGCTAAAGGATAGAAATGGTAAGCATTTCCAGCACCTGGAGGCTGTTTTTGCCTTTGGGGAGGGCAACCTACGCAGGCTGTTCCTTCAAAGTTGACTTACAAAACCTATCCTTTCCCTTGCTGACCATACCAGTCCCAACTGGGTACATAGCCCGTTGCCCATAAGCGGCCCAACGCCAAGTAATTATCCTTTGCGGCTTGATCAACGGGTAGCAGCTAAAAAGATTTTGTCCCTGCTCAGCAGCCTGGGACGAGAGGTAACTAATGACTTACCATTTCTATCCTTTTCACTAACCCGAAACTAACTGGCCGCTACTTCCGCTGGCACCAGCCGTGCCCACGAGGCCCGTTCACTTGCTACTGAGCGACTGCCTTTGATGGCCATTCCAAGAGGACTGGCCGAGCCACGGCTTAGAGCGAAGCCACTGGAAAAACCACTTTTGATAAGCGAATAACGAAGGGGGAAAACAAGAGCGCGGCACTTTTAAGATGCAATAAAAGCGCTTGTAAATAAGCTAAAAAAGCAACTTTATTAATTCGGATTCTGTTTATTAATCATAAGCCAGCCCATTCATAAATACCTGTCGGCCATGGACAAACCCTCTTCCAATAGCCCTGAAATCGTTGAAGAAGCCTACATCATCCTGCTGCAGTTAGGAGGCCGGCGATTTCTGGCCATGACCGGAGCCGACCAGTTACTGGCTGCCGGCCGCACGCCCACCAACCCCTGGTTGCGCATGAACCTGCGCCGCAACGAGGCGGGCGTAAATAGGCTGAAGGTTACCCTCATGCCTACCGATACCTATACGGTCGAGTTCTACCACCAGCAGCTCGTCGATTGCGAGGCAGTTATCACCCGCAAGCAAACCTTCGATCTGGTATATGGCGAAGACCTAACGGGCCTGTTTACGTCGGTCACCGGCTACGCTACCCACCTGTAACGGTCAAGCCCATGAAAGCCGCCGAAGCCCCCACTATGTGCCATCCGGACTGGAACCGGTTTCGCAGTCGGTTAATTGCCGCCGTGACCGACGTGGAAGCGCAGATGCAGCAGCTGGACAAGAGCCTGAACTGCGAGGGCCTGGCCTGCGAGGTAGCCCCGCGGCTCGGACTTGCGATTGACACGCCGGACGATTTCGCCGTGCTCGAAAAGCTGGTCCGAGCTGTCCGCCCTATCGCCCTGGAAGCCCTGCGCTGCACTCGGGAAGAGCAAGGGGGGCAGTTTGCCTTGCTGTTATTGTAGCGGGGCCAGCCGTAGTTGACGGGCGAGCTAGTATGCCGCTGCCGAATTGGTCATGAATTACGCAGGGCCGTAATAATGCCAATTTAGCAACCTTTTTTTACGGCATGAAAACTCTGAAGTTAACCCCTCCTAGCGTGCATGTGCAGCCGTTGGAGCGCGAGCAGCTGCCCGTTGCTCCCGTTGCCTGTAGCTCACTGGCCGAGCTGATTCACTCGCTGGGTACCCGCAAAGAGGTAGCCGAAGCCTGGAAAGTGGTGCCGCGCACTCTGGCTCTGCGGATGCAGAAGCCCGAAACCGCTACCCTGGAGGAACTGCAGCGCCTAGCCGTGCTCGCCCGCCTCGACCTGCCCACGGTGTTTGAGCTGGCCTACTACCAGATGCAGCACCCCGTGGCCGTGCCGGCGCCGCAGCTGGGGCGCCCCAAGCAGCAGCATTGAGTTACTTTTTAACTAAGAATTTGGTGCTGCTGTGACTACTTCAGGTAGGATAAGATATAGTACCCTGACATCGGAAAAGTCTTTTTCACTGATGATTGATAAGCGTTTGGTAAGGTAACGCTGAACATCATCTGGCATTACTGATTTTCCAAGGTCTATACAGTGTGCGTTTCCATGACTAAATGTGACAGAGACATGAGAAAGCTCATCTATTATGCAAGTCTTGTAGTTGTATTCACGCGTTAGGCCCAATGACTCTCGCAATACTGCCGACCCTGAACATGCGGCTGGAAATCTGTGAGAAGCGGGAGCGTTTGCAAGATGTGTGTATAAATCGTGCTTACGAAGGAGCGTCGGGCTGATAGTATCTAATTGCATGACCCGGCCTTGTAACTTGACTTGCTTAGCTAAACGGTATGTGTCGGTACCGTAATCGGAGCAGTCTGTATCGTCTGACAGATAGCAATGAGAAACCTCAACTACGTCTCTTGAAATACCAAAATTGTCATAGCTCAACTTATCAACGATGGCAAACAGATCTTCTCGCTGCTTGCGGATTTTGTTAATCTCCAACTCCTGCAGCATTTGAGCTTTTTCTTCGGATCTTCTATGCTTAGCTTCTATCCAGCTCATACTATATTATGTTCTTTAGCACTATCAAAAGGTGTGGTAATCGACCAAGTTAGGATTAGTTCATCAACCTTTTTTACCAAGCTGCTATTACTTATGAAGCTGAGCATGCGGAACCGTTCGCGTAGTCGTGGTGCATTTCGCGGCTAACTTTTTACCATTCGTCCTTTTTTCGCCCCGGGCCTGCCCGCAGTTGGTAGCTTCGCAGTGTCCACCTGGTCGCGAAGGCACCAGAAATTGTAGACCGTCGGTTGGGTTTGGTTGCTGCACGAGCTACTGCGGTGCCTACCCTGACCCGCTTAATCCTGATACCGCATGGAAGTTGAATGCCCGGTAGTAGCCCCGCTGCCCTTCCCCGACTTACAGCTGACCGTGACCTACGCCGAAGCGCTTCGCTACGCGCAGGGGCGGTTGAAAATGCTGGGTAACGGTGGCTTGAAGCCTTTTTGCGCGGCGCATCAGCTTACGTACCCCAACATCATCAACCTGAAAAACGGCAAGCTCAAACGCGAGGAACCGCGCCTGCTCCAACGGCTGCTGGGTTGCCTAGCAGTGCCCACCGAGCTGCTGCACTATCCGCTGGCCAGCAAGACGCCGTGCTTTCTGCTGCCGGATGCCGAGGCCCTGGCCACGTTTCGCGACCAGCTCCATTTCCTGACCGCTCAGCAGTAAAGCCACCAGTTGGTCTTTTTCCCTTTTGTTGCCAATACTGCCCCGGAAATGCGCTTCTTACCGGTTTGAGGAGCCTTTCAGGGGGTAAATATGTTGTCTTACCTGAACCACTAGCCCTAACCGATGACTCATCCCATCACCTTTTCCGAGCGGGAAGCCACCCCCGCCCAGCGGCAGGAACTCATCGACAAAGCCCGCGCCTGGAGTGTCGCCCAGGGGGCCGTACCCGGCCCGGCCGCTGAGGCGGTGTACGCCCGCTACGTGGCGGGCGAGCTGACGCTGCAGGGTGTCACCGACGAGCTAAAAAGCTTCTACGCAGGCCAGGCCGAAGCTTCAAACGACGCACCAGCTGTCCGCCCGCCGGCGGCCATGCGCCCAGAGCAGCCGCTGCTGGACTAACGCCCCCGCCCCATACAGCCCGTCTGGTCTTCGGCCGGACGGGTTTTTTATCACGCAACCTTCTTGCCGTGGCTATTCAGGATGGATTTTACGACCCGGCCCACCAGGTCATCTATAACCGGTTAGGCATTACCAACCAAGACCAGCTGCGCGAAGCGGAAGGGGCGTTGTCCATTCCGGCTCTGCTGCGCATCGTGGTGGGAGCCGTCGACCTGCCGGGCCAGTTTGACGCTGCGCACCTCAAACGCATCCACCGGGAGCTATTTCAGGACGTGTATGCATGGGCGGGGCAGACCCGCGCCCACGGTCCAAATGGCCCGTTTCAGGGGCAAAAGCCGGCTTACGTGCTCAATCCCCGGGGTGATACAATGCGCTACGCCCCGTACCAGCAACTCGACCAGCGTCTGGATGCCATCGGCGCCCAGCTGCAGCTGGAAAACAACCTGCGTGGCCTGGCACCCGAGCAATTTGCCCGGCGAGCAGCCTACTATTTTGACCAGTACAACCACGCGCACGCTTTTCGGGAAGGTAACGGGCGCACCATTCAGAGCGTGATGACCTTGCTGGGTCGGCAAGCCGGCTACCAGGTCGAACTGAGCCCGGCCGCGGCTGCTCAACTCAACAATGCCCGCGACTTGGCCATCATTCGTCCTTACGGACCCGCCCAGCCGGATAAGAATCTGGAGCCGCTCGTACTGTTGCTGCGTACGGCCGTCACGCCCCTCGCCGGCGCGGAGGCCATGCAACTGCGTGACGCCAGTCAGGCCCGACCATTAGCAGCTCCTACGCCTGATATGCAGCGCATGGAAGCGCAACGGGTGATGCAAACCAGTGCCTACATTATTGGTGAGGCCTTGCGGGACATTGACCTGGGAGATACCACCCGAGGCAACCAACTGTTGCAGCAGATGACACTAGTGTTACACGAACCTATTCGTGTCGAAGAGCGGAGTGCAAGCTTGCAACAAGCTGCTTTAGAGGTGTCGAAGCATTCTATTTTGTGTCAGGAGCCTCCCCTGATGCAACAGGCCGTGGCCCTTGCCCAAAGTGTGCAGCAGTTAGTTCAGCTTGAACGACTTGCTCAGAAAAAAATGCAAAGCCAGTCTTTTGACGATACAGTAGTAACTCTTAAGCGCCGAGGTCCAAGATTGTAGGTTTACCCTTTGCTAGCCAAGGCCGAGCATATCCCAATCTGAAACCTAATACATTAAGCTGTTTCAAGGCCAATAGAGCTTGACTTGTATTTCCGTCAAGTTTGCGGCATGACGAGTCAGGAGTTCGAGTTGAATAGGTGTCAATGGGGTAAGATTAGTACCGACTTGGCATACCACCTGCCACTCATCTATAGTTAGGTCACGAGCGGCCAAATCGGCATAGCCCACCTGTTGTTCAAGATGTTCTGTGAGAGCAAAACGATACTCTTTTGGATTAGCTATCCAGTCAGCACGTAATTGTCGGGCTGCCATTACCGCTGGGGAAATGTTTCCTTGGGCTAGATTATCGATAAAGCCTGGAATGCTGTTTTTTAATTGCCATCCTAATGACAGATAAGCAACACACTTACTGTGCTCCGTTGCACGCCGGAAAAGGTTGGCCATCATCTGCGCATTCTTGATGCGGTGCATGAACAAATCCACTGTGCGCAGTAGTAGGGCCGCAGTATTTGGATATGGGCGGCTACCTAAGGGGCTCAATCCAGCCCCAGCATCCGACACGACAATGGTATTACACTCATAGCGGCTGTTAGCCTGTGTAAGTTTCTGGATACCTTGATTGTCGTAAACACCTCCATCAATGAGCTGAGGATGGGCACGGTCTACGTCAGTCGGTTCTCGAAAAAAAGCCGGGGCAATGGTAATGGGGGTGAAAGCGAATGGTACGCAGGAGGAAGCAGCTACAGCCCGTGCCACCGGGAAATCAGCTGCATCGAAATGCACTGGGGGCTGGTAGTAAGCATACGTCGAGTCTGCCATCCATTCCCGCGAGAAGGTAAATGGCCGTCCCGTTTGCAGATTCGATGTGCCAATGGCTAGAATAGGCGTGGAGCGTAGTTGTTGTAACGTTTGGCCATGATAAAAAAAGGTGTCGTAGGCTCGCTCAATCTCTCGACTGACCGGCAGCAAGCGAAACTGGTAGCGAAGCACCACAAGTACCAAGCCGACTAGCGGCACTAGCGAGAAGGGTGCCCAGTGAGTAAAAAGCAAGGCCACGCTTGGCACTAGAAAGGCCAAAACCAACAATAAGAACCGCACAAAAGACCACGACAGCAGGGCACGGCGAATGACGTTGCAGCACAGCAGCGCCTGTGTCATATGGTCATAAAATTCCTTAAAAGTCCCTTGGTGTAAGCAATAAGCGGCTCCGGTGATAGACCCACCCGAGATGGTAGAAATGACATCAATGGAAGCCAGCCGTCCCATCTCATGCAGTTTACGAAGTGTACCCAAATGAAAGGCAGCAGCCCGGTAGCCACCACCAGATAAGGCTAGCCCAAAGCGGCGAGTAAATGACATGCGTGCACGGGTGGTTAAGTAGAGTGTTGGCTGTGAACTATGGCTGCTATTCTGCAACTGATGTTTCCGCAGGCCGAGTGGCTAATAGTCATCTTTGAAAGCTCGTACCGCTCTTAAAAAATCAGCTATGAGCAGGCAAAGCTGCTTTTTTTCGGCAGACATGAGCCTGTTGAAATTCTTGTTGGAAAGAGGTTGAATAAGAATTGCCTGGATTGCATCGTAGTAGCCGGCATTACCACGCTCCAGTTTGTAGCGTACCGCCGGTGAAGTAAAATGCTTCTTCTGCTTGGCCTTGAAGCGGTCAGCTTCGCGGCCTGATATAATACCATCCATCATAAACTGATTGGGAAAGCCCTCGATAGTAGCGCTGAAAGAATTACGCAATGCCTGAATGGACAAGCTCTTGTCGGGCTCGTACGTCACCACACAGGCCTTATCAATTTCATCTTTCAAATAGTCGATTAGAACCTGGCTGAAATCCTGTGTGTCGAAGCGCTTGTCTTCGCTCTTCACGGGCTGCCCGAGTTGCTGCGGCGCAAGGTATTGCTGCACGAACTGGCGCAGCACTTTCAACTCCTCAGCGGTTTCAAGCTGCGAGCCTATCTCAATGGAATTGCTGTTGGAAGAACCCAGCAGATTCAGTGATGTGATAAGGCCACTCGTTTCGTTGAAGTAAAACTTAGCGTGCAGCCAGGGCACGAGTTGTGGCGTAATACCCAGTGCTTCTACCTGTTCTTTACTGGTTAGGTCGTTGGGTTCGTGCCGGGTAAAGAAGGTAATGCGTACGCCCCGGGCATGGGCAGCCTTGATAGCGGTGGCCAGTTGCTTCCAGTGCGTTAGGTTGACGTAAGGTGATACCAGCACGAGTTCCTGCCGCGCCTCGTGTATGAGGTCGAACAACGCGCCGCTGATTTTATGCGGAGGTAGAATTTTCACTGGGTCGAAAGTCAGGCTTCTTTGTAGGGCTGCGTAACGGCTAAGCCTTGCTCAATCAACGGCAGTAGCTCGGCCGCGCTGTTGCTGCCTGCAATGCGCGGTAATAGGGCTTCTAGCTGCTGCACTTCCACGGGAGAAAGCTTGCGTCCCCGGCGAGGCTTAATAAAGGCTGCTATGGCTTTTTCCAAATATCCCTTCACCGCGGCCAGCTGCTTGGCGGCAGAGCCCAGGGCACTAATTTTTAATCGACCAGATTCGGTATTCTGCAAGTTGCGGAAGTAGTCCAGAGATGCTCCTTTTCGGTCTCGGTCGCAGCTGTGAGCTCGGCGAATGAATATTTCATAAGACATCGAGGAGGTATAGTCTTCCATTAAAGGGCGGTATGAGGAAAATGCTAGTTTGATAAGCAAGCACGCTAAGATACTTAGAAGGCAGAAATGTAAGCCGAGATAGTGCGACAGTAACTCTCTGCTAAAAGCAGCGATTTTGGCAACTGATTTTTACAAGCTTTCACAAGCTAACCATCCCCGCACTCTTCCTCAACCACCTCGCTTACTGTTGTGCCTTCAGCGGGACCAAACTACCGCTACTGCTTATGCCTTCAACAGCCTAGTGATAGCGGGCGACGGCCTTGTTGAGCAGTTTCTGCATAGAATCGCGAAGTGAGTCAGGAGCGAGCACCTGCAGGTCAGGCCCGAAACTGAGTAGTCGGGATTTAAGCTCTTGATTGATAATCAGACGTAGCTCTAGCACTATGCCTTTAGTATCTTGACTAACTGTTACTTGGCTAGGATGCAAAGGCTTTGTAAGCACATAGGGTGCCCGCCCTGCTCTGATGTGTAGGCGGATAGTCTCAACCTGTGAATCTTTCTTCGGTATCGTTACCCCAATAAGGTGGTCGAAGTAAGTGCTAAAATCAACATCGGTTGACCGGAAAGCCACGGAGCTTGCACTAAGCCCCTTAATGCGGTCGAGTGCATAATTTTGTAGGTGAGGACCTTTGGCTTCATTGCGAGCTAGTAGATACCAGCGGCCATTATAGGTTTTAAGCAGATAGGGATGCACTACCTCTGAGCTAGCCTGCTCTTCCCGGTAGGGTTGATACTGCATGACTAGTGGTGTCTTTTCCCGGATAGCCTTGTAAAGCGGTTTCAAATACTCAGTGCCAGTGTATTCGGGTGCGGCTTCTAATTGTAGAATAGAATTGGTTGCGGCCCCGGCACTGGGTTGTTTTCGTTCCAGGCGCTGAATCAGTTCATCTAAGTCATCTGCCAAGCCCAGACCGCGCAATGCCTTCAGTGTGTGCAGGCTCTGATGAAGTATGAGCAGGTCTTCACTCGTGAGCGGCGTCTTATGAATCGAGTACTCAGGGTCTGTATAGTGATACCCACGCCGACGGCTGTACGCAATAGGAGCATTATGATGGGTTGGCAACTTCATGTTGTGCAAGTCGCCTTTCAGTGTCCGCTCGCAGACGCCGTTCTTATCAGGTGTAGTTTCCAGATAATCCTCCTCCACTGCTTTCAGCAAGTCCTGAATAGTCCAGGGACGACCGCCTTGCTGTAAACAGCGGTCAATAATGAGGTAACGATTGTAGGCGTTTTTATTAATGGGCATCGGGACACGGGAAAATAGCCGCTCGCCACCTGCGCAGGTGAAAGAGCCTGGCGAAGAACGGTCTTTTCATGGATTACAAAAGGTAGTAAGGACATTAGAGAAATTTCATCGGTGAAATTTTGTATTTGATTATCAGGTGATTATGGCAAAATACGGGGTATTGACAAAAAAACAATGAAGCAAGTTCTTAGTGTGCAAAAAGACTGCACACTTGAGCGTTTGCTTTGCCGGGGCAATGAAGGAAAACCCATGCTTGTGGTCGTAGCCGGACATCGACCGGGGCGCGGGGTTGACTTCTTGCCAACTGTTGTTTAACTGAACCCACTACGTCGCAGCCTGCGGCCAAATGGTTTCCATACCGTAACTGCTTTGCTACATGCACCAGATAACCATTTTTAACCTCGGAAACGCCGATACCTCGCGGATTGACCTCGCGAACGGCAAAAAGCTGCTGATTGACTACGCCAACATGCGGTGCGCCACCGACCCCAAGGACAAGCGCATTGACCTGCCGGTGGAGCTTCGCGCGGACTTGCTCAATGCCAAGCGCGACAATTACGATGTCGTTGCCTTTACGCACCTCGACAACGACCACACGTGCGGCGCTTCAGACTTTTTTGAGCTGCTGCACGCTGCTAAATACCAGGGCGCTGGCCGGGTAAAAATCAAGGAACTGTGGGTGCCTGCGGCCGTCATCGTAGAAGAGGGCTGTGAGGACGAAACCCGCATTCTGCGTCAGGAAGCTCGCTACCGCCTGCTAAAAGGTGAAGGAATTCGGGTATTCTCCGGCCCGGGCCAACTCGACGATTGGCTGGCCTCGAAGAACCTCACGGTTGCCGACCGGGCGCACCTCATTACGAACGCCGGCACCCTAATTCCCGGGTTCAACCTGGCTACCGACGGGGTGGAGTTCTTCGTGCATTCACCGTTTGCCGGCCGTACAGCCGGTGGGGGCTTGGCCCTGATGGACCGCAACAGCGACGCCCTTACCTTCCAGGCAACATTTGAGGAGGGCGGCCGCAAAACTCGTATGCACTTCTTCTCCGACATCGACTGGGAAGTCATCAAATCCATCGTGAAGGTGACCGAGTACTATGGCCGGACGGAGCGCCTGGAGTGGGACATCTTTAAGATTGCCCATCACTGTAGCTACCTGTCGCTCAGCAGCGAGAAAGGTACCGACGTGACCGTGCCGGATGCACACGTGAAAAAGCTATTCGAAACGTACGGGCAGAGCCGGGGCCGCCTCATCTCTACCAGTAAGCCAATTCCCAGCAACGACGAGGACAAACAGCCTCCGCACCGCCAGGCCGCGGCTTATTATAAAGCCCAAGCAACACGCCTCGGTGGCGAGTTCCTGGTCACGATGGAGCACAAGAGCATCTTGTATCCTGAGCCCATCGTCATCAAGATTGACCAATTAGGGGCCAGCATTGGCAAGTTGGCGGCGGCTGCCGCCAGCATCGCAAGCGGCAACACGCCTCCCCCACGGGCTGGCTACCAAGGCAATTAAGGAGGCAGATGATGGAACTACCTGAAATTGCCTATTATCCCGTAGCGGGCGAGCCGGTGGCCGCTGACGCGCTGCTACTGCCGAAGGCTGTCGAAATGGTGCAAGCCCTGCAAAGTCAGGGCTTGCCCTACGTGCGGCTGCTAGAGTGCCGACGCACACCGGAATACGAAATAGTCGTGGTGGATATTGAGGCCGAAGTGCCTCAGCATCCGGTGCACGATGTGCGCACGGTCGAGCGCATTGCTTTTGGCTTCGCCCCAGCCGATACTGACCACCAGGTCGTGTTGGCACTCCGGGAGGATTTTCCATTGGTGCCCCATCTTCATTTTGGTGGCGAAAACATGCCGCTTAGCCTGTGCTTGTACCAGACCGCCTACGCCGACCTCAAGCCAACCTGGACCGCCGCCGCGCTGCTCCGGCAGTTGCAGCACTGGCTGACTCAGACGGCACGCGGTGAGCTGCACGCTGCCGACCAGGCCTTGGAACAGGCCTTTTATGCGCCAGCTGAGCGGCTCGTACTACCGTCCGCTTACTTTGCGGCTGAAGCAACCGATTTGGAGCCCGTGCGCGCCCGCATTGTCAGCAACGTGCTAGGGCAGACAACACTGGTGGCGCTGCCACTGTCGGCCAGCCCGCCCACAGCAGGCTGGCAGGTACAGTTTGCCAGCTTTGTATACACGACTCCGCCCCAGGTACACGGGCTAATTCATGAGCAGCCCCGCACCTTGGGAGCATTGCAGACCTATTTATCAACGGAAAACACGGATTTTCTGGATGCCTTGCGCCAGCACCTGGCTACCAGCAAAGGCCGTTCGGGCTTTAGCTGGGACCATAAGCTGTTGCTCATCGTGCGAATGCCCAAACAGCGTACCGTAGAAGGTCCTATCGAAGGCATGGAAGTGTGGGCTTTTGCCACAGTAGGCACGTTAGCTGAGATTGGTACGGACGTTGGAATTTGGCGAGCTCAGCCCAATAAGGTGGTCGAGCTGTTTTATACTGATGCAAGCCGCATCGGCCAGCAGAGCCCCTTAGTGTTGCTTAATCCGGTGTGTGCCCTGACGCGCGAATTAGCAGCGGCATATAACGACGTGTCCCCTACCACAACCCGCTTTGTGGCCATTGGGGCAGGTAGTTTAGGCTCGCAGGTCGTCAATAATCTGGTACGAGCCGGACAGGGCAACTGGGTGTGGCTGGACGAGGACTACTATCAGCCTCACAATACGGCCCGCCACTATTTGCCCGGCAGTGCGGTCGGTATGGGTAAGGCCGAAGCCATGGCAGCCACCCTGCAGACCACGCATGAACAAGCGGAGGTGCAGGCTATTGCAGCCAACGTGCTGAAGCCAGTTTCAGACTCGGTACGGATTGCCTACGAAGCGGCCGAGGTCGTACTGGATATGTCGGCTTCGGTAGCCGTAGCGCGGCACCTAACCTTGGGAATAACAAGCCCGGGCCGCCGCTTGTCGCTGTTTCTGAATCCGTCAGGTACAGACCTGGTGCTGCTGGCCGAGCCGCAAGACCGCGCCCTGCGCCTCGACCAGCTGGAGATGGAATATTACCGGGCGCTGCTCCGCCAACCCGCCCTACAGTCGCACCTGCACCTGGCCGGCCGGCCCATTCGCTACTCCCACGCCTGCCGCGATGTTTCGGTGCGACTGCCCCAAGACCAGGTTGCTCTGCACGCAGCTATTGGAGCCCGAGCAGTACGCACGACGGTAGCCGAGCCGGAAGCCCGCCTCAAAATCTGGCAGGCTCAGCCCGATTTAACGGTAACAGCCCATGAAATCGAGGTGTCTCCTTATACAGAAAAGGCAATGAGTGGCTGGACGGTAAGCCTTTCACAGCAACTAGTACGGGAGCTACACGCCCAACGTCAGGCTCGCCTGCCCAATGAAACAGGGGGCATACTGGTGGGCGTGTTTGATACCCAGCAGCGCCGGCTGTACATCGTGGACCTTATTCCCTCGCCAGCTGACAGCCTGGAGTCGCCCACGGCCTACGTGCGCGGCATAAAGGGTGTGCCAGCTGAGCTAGCCCGCATTAGCGAATGCACTGGTCGACAAGTAGTGTACGTCGGCGAATGGCATTCTCACCCGGACGGGTACAGCATCCGGCCCAGTGAAGACGATAAGAACCTGTTTGCCCGCCTACAGCGCGAGCGGCAGGCTGAAGGTCTGCCGGCCGTCATGGCTATTGTGGGGGAAGATGGTACCCTGGGATGGCATGTATCGACTATGGCTGCTGACGCGGACGAACCGCATCGGGGCAGCCAGGCTTAGTTAAGGCTAAGCGGGTAAAGCTGCGTTTGGTGTTTGGCATCGCAGCCGCAGCCGCGGTGGTCGGTGCGCAGGTTCTTGGGAATGTGGCCACACTGCTGGCAGGCCAGGGCCTCGGCCAGGTCGTAGGCTGCCTGCCCAAACTCGCGCACATCGTTATCCGACCAATCGTTGCCCAGGGCGTTAAAATGTGCTCCCACTTCGTTGCGAATAAGCTTGATAGCGTCAAGCTTTTCGTGGTGCTGCTTCAGAGTGATTTCCACCCAGTTTTCTTCTAGGTGCGGTGCGAGGGGATGCCCCTGCGTATCCCGTCGCACCCGCCGCACTTTCGCCGTCTGGAACAGCTTTTTGGTGGTGCGCAGCAAATCACCCAACGTATGTCCACGGCCCGGCCGGTACTTCAGGCTGCATTCGTAGTAAGCGGCCAGGTTGTCGAGGACATTCTCCAGCAGTACGCCCGCCTTTGATGCTACTGCCTGCCGGTCAAAGATGTCTGCCTCCAGAGCTGCGGCCAGCTCGGTCGCCAGAATCTGGTCCTCGTGGGGCCGCAGGCCCCGAGCCAGCGTCCAGCGTTCGAGCTTGAGCAGATGCACGCTGGCACCGCTGATTTTGTAATAGTCGTGCCAGAGCCGGTTATGCGTGGCGATAATGACCTGCTGAAAATTAGCCGCTTGCGCCGCCAGTAAATCCGAAATCCGACGGAAGTGCTGCGCATCAACCGACGTAAAGACGTCGTCGAGTACAAGTACCAACTGCTTCGGGTTGTCGCGCTTGGCCAAGGCCAGCCATAGACAGAACCCAAACGTGTCGAGGTGCGACTCGCTGAAATAGGCTTGGGGCACCACCCCGTCTTTATCTTCAAAGGTGGCTTGCTGGTCGAGCGAAGCACGCTTCGCATCATCCATTTCGAGCCGGTGCAGGCCAATTTTTTCGCCGGGGTGGATAAATTGATAAAGGGCATTCACCTCCCCAATAATTTCATCCAGAATGGCCTGTACAAAGTCGCGGCGCTTATCTACTATCAGCGTGCAGGCCTTGCGCAGGCGGTCCAATACGGCCTCCAGATGAGTTACCTCATCCATACTCTTGCTTAACGACTGGGCCTGCGTTTTGATGTTGTTGTAAACGGCAAGGCGGGTTTGTAGCGTGTCGCACTCCGATTGCACCGCTTCTTTAACGGCAACCAGCTTCTCGCTTAGTGCCGCGACCTTGATGCTAGTGTCATCATTGGCCACGGCCAATTCTATGACCTGCGCAGGCCAGTCGATACGCAACTCCTGCACAGCTGCTGGCTCGTGCTTCGTAAAGTGCGCCCCCATAGCCTGGATTACCCGCACCAGTTCCTGATTACAGCGCGTCTTTTCATCACTTGCTGTTTTGAAGCGGGCCTGAGCTTCAGTTACTTTTTGTAGAAGCAGACGAGAGGTTTGCAGTTGGGCGAGTTGCGTCTGAATACGTGAGCGAAGTACATCTGCCTGCACGCTGTTATCACACAAGGGGCAGCTGCTCGGCTCGACTGGCGGCGCTAAATATCGCTCGGCAGAGCTCAGCAGGCTGATAAGCTCAGTGCTTCTGGCAGTGGCATCCTGATTCTGGTTTTGCAGGGCAGCGTTGGCGATATCTAGGCCATCTTGTTCAAGGGTGAACTTGGCCTGGGTCTGCTGCCATTGCCCCACGATACCTGCGAGTTGCTGTATTCCAGCAGGGCCTTTGGCCAGGAAACCGAGCCGGCTTTGCAGCTCGCTTACATTTTCAGCAGCGCGGTACGTGGCCCAGGTCAATGCGTCCTGAGCTGGTTCGTCCGGCTGCCTTTCCTGCTCCCAGAGTGCCTGCAATGATTCCGCTGCTTGTGCTCGGGTAGCTTCAGCGGTGCCAAGCTGCTTTTCTACGGCGTTACAGTCTGCTCGCAAAGCGGCTTCCGCACTGTCTACCCCCGCTACGGCGATAAACTTCTGAATGGCCTCGTAACGCTTCGCCGGCGTAGCCTCGATGAGCTGAAGTAAATCGCGCCGACGTAATACCCGAATTTCGGGCATAATAGCATCAGCGGTGCCAGATGAGATGACCACCGTCTTGCCGCTTAGCGTAGCCTTGCGGGTATGCCCCGCCTGGGTCGTCAGTTCCGCTTCGACCGATTGTGCATCCCGCGTAAGCGAAGCCACATACTTTTGCGGCGCTTGAATACCGGGCCGGATGAGGGAGCCAAACGATGTATTCCCGATTACATCCAGTGCATCCACAATCGTAGATTTACCAGTGCCATTCTCCCCGAAAATGACAACAACATTGGTTTTCACCCCACCTTTCTCAGGAGTGAATTTGATAGTGACCGGCTGCGTGGCACCCCGAAAATTCGTCAGTCTAAGCTGTGTGATGCGTTGCGGCATGGTCGGTAGTCGTAGAAGCTAGGTTTTTTTCGAGCAGCCGCCGCCAATCACCGGCCTTGGCCGGTGTAGTAGTGAGCAGCATCATTGCGGCCTTCTCTTCTGTCGGCCCAATGAAATCAGCCGCTCGCAACGCTGCCACAATTTTGGTAGCTAGCGCCGCATTTGCATCCGAAGGTGATTCTGGGGTAGCAGGTTGCGATGGTGGCATGCGCAATACATTCTAAAAGGTATCAGAGAGAAACAAGGCCGGGTAATGGCACATTAAATATCCTTCAAAATATTCAAAAAGTCATCCAGCTTGTGAGCCCCATCTACCACACGACGCTCGTACACCATGTAATAACGGTAGGCATTGCCGGCTTTCTGGGCCCACGTGGCGCCCAGCTTAATCTTTTGCTCGGCATCGAGATGGTCCCCCTTCGTCTCGACCACCAGTGTTTTGCCGCTTTTGGTCTGGATGATGAAGTCGGGGTAGTGGTTTAAAAAGCCGTTGATGCCGAAGCCCTTGCCGCGTTCGAGGTTGCGGGTCCAAAAGGCAATGTTGGGCAGGTTGGCAATCTCGTTGATGACCTTCATCATCCAGTATGCAGAAGATGACGACATGTTACCCGATAAATACTACTATATGTAGCATCTGAGTATAGTGTAGGGCTGTACCTACTACGCTCTATCATTAGACCGGACTTGCTGTTGCTCAAACGCCCAATCTTCAGGGGAGAGTATCGACTGCATAAATGCGGAGTAGCCCATATCCCGACGTTCCAAGGCATGCCGCCGCAAGCCTAGGCTTGTCTTGGCCTTCTCGAAGCCTTCCCTCTCCACAGCCCGCCGCATGCGTTCGGGCAAGCCTTCCAGCCAATGCCGGTAATCTTCTTCGGTGACTTCGCCAACAGCTTGTTGTTGGTACCGATACGTGGCATTGCCCAGCCGAAATAAGCGGGCCATTTCGTGGCGCTGGCTTTCAGGCAACTGCTGCAGCGTCTGCAGCTGGGCCTGATGGTGCTTGTCCATCGGGTGGCGGGGCTGTAAGAGTTCTTCCACAACTATTCGGCTATGCCCTGGCGGGCAAAAGTTGATAATCCTTCAGTATTCTCGTAGAGGATGTTTTCCGCTCGCTCGCCACTGAAGTTCGGGCCGTCGCCGTGGAGCACCTGCCACACCTGGTCGTAGTTGACAGTGACGAGAGAGCGATACTGTGGGTCATCTGGGTGTAGCAGCACTTCGCAACGAAAGCTGTCGGCATCGATAACCAGGTTCCACACGGTATCCTGCTGCAGGTGCAGGGTCCCCAGCAGCACAGGGCCGTTCTCGGTTTCAAAGTAGTTAGTGCAGACCAAGTAGTGGTTCTGCGAATCGCCCAGGCCGGCTTGGATTTGGCGCAGAACGCCTTGTAAGGGGTGCGGTGTGGAAGGCATCATACTCAGGCTTCTGGTGACATGATGGTCCACGGCGAAGGGTAGTTGTCACGGTATACCCGCTCATTGTAGTACACCGAGTCGTCCGAGGAAAAATGAAGCTGTTTGCCCGTGGGCTGGCCGGCGGGTACTACTTTGCGCATCACGTGGTACAGCTGCTCGAAGGGGATTGTCGCCCGAAACCGGTCTGCCCAGGGACCGGGCGCATGTTCTTCGCCATCTTCCGGAAAACGCACCAATGCTGTATCAAAGGCCAGGTCCGTGGAGCCCACGGTAAGATTTGCAACCTCGCCCTGATGCAGTGTGAAGACAGCCGGATAATGCCGACGCCGCGGGTGATTGTCGCGGTCGTAGTAATGAGCCGCGAGCATATAGAACACGGTTGGGTCGGCTAGTTTCTTTTCAACCCGGCGTAGCAGCTCAGGTAGGTCATAAAGCATATCTAGCGGCATACGGCAGGTGAAGGGGAAGCAAGGATGAAATCAAATCTAATGTACTGCGGCAACAGATAGGGTCTGAGACTTACGCTTCCACAATTTTTCTCAACCGCACTGCGAACTGCTTTAGGTCCTCGCGACTGCCGGAATAGACTTCCGTGTCGAAAAGGGTATGAAGAGCGTATTCTTTGATGTCAAAACATTTAGACTTATCAGTCAGCACGATGTCTGCGAACGGCAACGCTACGGCCATGCGTTGCACATCCATGTAGTCGTTGGGCGTTTCTCGCTGGTGCTTGAGAGCCATGGCCGCTTCTAGTCGTGCTCGAATAAATAGAGGGGCAGCAGCTACTCGCAAGCCGTGTTTTTCAATCGTTTCTTTGATTTTTCTCGCTTCCCGTTGAGTCATTCCCAACCGGTTAATCAGAAGAACCATGACAGCATCTGACCACAACGGAATTGTCTGCGAGGGAAACACAGCGGTTTTCCGTTCCAGAAATCCATACCGGGCAAACTTCTTTAGCTGCGACAATAGCTCTTTCGTGTAGTATTCTTCTTTTAGGAAGAGCGCAGTTCTGCGCAGGGCCTCATTGGGGCGTGGCCCTTGAGCAGTCAGCTGGCGGGTGTGGTTCACTGCTACCGCCGCCTCTTCAATCATGATATTAAAGCCCCTTTTTATCGCGCTAAACTGCTGGAATCCATCTTGAAGGGCAAAGCCCATCACCGGCACCTTTTGGCAAAAACTGCTTCTGCTAGGAGCTTGCTTACGAGCGTGGTTGAGGAGCAGCCGCGCCGTTACATCTCCTTCTGACATCAAGGACAATCCCCCGCTGAGCCTGAAAAGAAAGGCATCTTGCGTTTGCGCACGTTCAGCATCTCTAGCCGACGATTCCAGCAAGTGCTCGTTGGAGTACGGAACAACCAAGGTTTTATTGGCTACGCCTTGCTCAATGATGGTTCGCAGCTGCTGCCAGTCTTCCGAAGAGTTTGGGTCAGCACAATGGCTGACGGCAAACTGGTCGAGGTAAACACAGACCTGCTTAGTAAAGAATTTTCCCATTGGCGCATTAATAGCCTACAGCCCCAATTTCTGAGCCGCGTTGTGCTGCCGTACATTATCGAGGCGGGTATAGCGCCGTATCATAGAGCTCGTCTTATGCTTGGTCTGGTTCATCACCTCTGAGTCATCGGCGCCATTGAGCTTGGCCACCGTTACGAACGAAGCCCGCAAAGAATGAGCGGTGAACTTCGGGCCCAGGTGCCGCTGCACAATCTTATTTAAGTGAACATCCGTCAGCCGGCGCTCAGTCAGGCGCCCGCCCTTACGCAGGGAGACCAGCACGGGCCCGGTAGTTCGGCCGAGCATCCGTAGCCAGGTCTGCAGCGTGCGGATGGGACACAGCGAAGGGTCCGGGGAGTAGAAAATGGCCTTTTCCTCGGCTTCCCCCAATTGGTTGGTCTTGCTGCGCTTCAGGTCGATGGTCAGCCCTTCGTCCGAAAATGTAAGGTCCTCCAAGTCGAGGGCGGACAGTTCGGAACGACGAAATGCTCCCGTGAAGCCCAGCAGCAAAATTACCCGGTCACGCAGGCCCGCCGGCGTCGAGGCGTCGATGTGCTTGACGGTGCGCTTGAAGCTGGCCAACGAAAATGCCGGCGCCTGCTTCTGGCGGGTGCCTTTCACCCGGCTGATACCTTCGAGTAGCACCTTAAATTTTTTGTCGTCCGTGGGCGAGGCCAAGTCCCGTAGCGCGTGGGCTTTGCTGATGGCCGCGCAGTGGCGCTGGATGGTGGCCACCTTCTTCTCAGCTTCGGCTAGGTGCGTCACAAACCCGGCGAGCGTATCTACCGACGCCGGCAGTGCCACCTGCCCGTGCTCGGTGCACCAGGCCGAGAAGCGGCGCCAATCGCCCGCGTAGGCCCGGGCCGTATTGGGCGCGCCCTGCAGGCCGGCCTCGACGTAGCGGGCAGTCTGCTCAGCCAGGTGCGCAAGGCCGGTGGACGCGGGCGAAGGCAGGACGACGGGGACGGTGCTCATGGTGGCTTATTATATATTATATAAGGAGTAAACGCCCGAAAAAAAAGTGCTTGCCAAAGGTACATTATAAGGTATGATAAGTGAACCTTATCATACCTTATGGTGAAAGAAGTGTTACCAACCGTCAGGTCGATTCTATGCTGATAGTTACAGAGGGCGGGTCACCTCGTGTACACAATTTCGCGGTTATGAGATGATGAGCGTGGCAAAACTTCGCGTTATTTTTACAAGTCGCACTCCCGCGCTTTCAATGTTTGTCGTTCTATGACCAAAAGCTACTCCCTGCTTTTTTTACTCCTTATTATAAGTGTCGCCGCGTTGGCCCAGCGACCTAAGCCGGCAGCGGTTAGTCTACCACCCGCCGATACCATCTACTTTGACCGCGACTGGGAACGAACCGAAACGCTGGAGGAAGTAGCCTATGCGCGCATTGCGCACCGCGACGCTTCCGGCAAGCCGGTGGGCACGGTGCGTGACTACTTCTACCCGTCGTGGAAAAAACAATGGGAAGGCAAGCTCGCGGGCGAAACGCCCGACAAGCCGCATGGGCTGTGTTGCGGCTGGCACGAGAACGGCTTGGTCAGCTTCCGGGGTACGTACCTGAATGGCGTGCAACAGGCGGATTTTCGCAGCTGGCGCGAGGACGGGCGGGAAATCAAGTGCCGGGCCGTGGTGCAGGACGCGTTGCCGCTGAGCAACGCCACGCTGCACTGCAGCAACTGCATGCATAGCAGCCGCAACGTGTTCACCGTGGATATTCCGGACGGGACGGTGGGCGTGGTCTATAAGCTTGACGTGCGCGACGAGGGGCAGCCCCCCATTTCCTGGTCGACGGCGCTGGCGGTAGCGGCCGTAGCCAGCAGCGGCGGCACGGCCGCCCCGGCCCTACTGGGCACCGCGGCTACGGCCCTCACCAAGCAGGGGAACAATGCCCCGCCAACGGTCAGCACCAAATGCCACTGGTACATCACCGCCGACCCAGCCGCGGCGCAACAGTTCCTGGCCACCAAAGGCACTATCACCAACGGCAATGCCTGCTTGCGAGCAGCCGTGAACACGCCGCAAGAAACCCGGCCCATCACGCTGCCCCCAGGCACGCGGCAGCTGTTCGTGTGCGTAAACAACGACAACTACACGACCGACGCGACGGCTACCCTCAGCGTAACGGCGCTGGTCCAGACGTGCAAGTAAGGCTACTCCGGTGGCGAGCGGCGCAGTAGTTTCCGCATCCAATGGTGCAGGGCGTACAAGCGAGAGTTGAGGTAGCACGCGTGGCAGTGGGAGAAGTTCCACACGCAATCCACCGTATCCGTGAACAGGTGGAAGAGCAGTCCCACCGCGACGGGTTGCGCTGCCGGCAGCAGCAACAGCAAGGCGTACACCGGAATGGCGTAGAATGAATGCAACGGGTGAAACCCTACGCTGCAGCGGAGCGGGTCGAAGATGGGCTTGGCCAGCAGGTGGTCTAGGTCAATGAGCATCGTGGCCACCATCATCAGGTAGGCTGCCTGCCACGCCAGCGGAAAAAGCACCAGCGCCAACACAACCGGGAACACGAAATGCAGGCCGTAGTGCACCAGCGTTTGGGCGCTTAGGAACTTGCGCGCGGGGCTAGGCAACGGCTTGCGCGGGGCTACTGGCTGCGGGGCGCGGTGTGCCGTGTCTCCGGCAACGATTTTTGCCTCCTTGCTACCCAACTTGGCCAGCGTTGCCGGTTGCCCGGGGGGCACCTCGCCCCGCAGCTGAGCGGCCGGGGACTGCCCTTCCGCAGGTAGGTGGTTACGAGGGAGCGTGGAGGAATCGCAGCGGACAGCAGCCGTCGCCGTGTCAGACTGCGACGGCGGCCACGATGAGCGATGCCCGGGAGCCGCTGCGAATCGGGGAATGACGACAGTTGACCGGCAACCAGACAAGGTAATTGCCAGGCCAGCAGCGCATAGGATAGCGCGACAACCCAATAAATTAAGGCTATGCCGTAAGGAGCGTATCAAGGCTGCCAGCTTTGATTTCGCGGAGCTACTGCTGCTGCAAGCGATGCAGCATGCGTTTCATCTGGCCAATCTCGCGCTGCTGGGCGCTGATGATGCTGTCGGCCAGGGTGCGCACTTCGGGGTCCTTAATGGTGGCCCGCTTGCTGACCAGGATGGCAATGGAGTGGTGCGGAATCATGGATTGCATGAAGCGTGTGTCGTTCACCAGCACCTGGTTGCGCAGCATGGCCAGCACTGCGGCAAACACGGCCACGCAGCCCACGGCAATCAAGCGGTTTTTGCCTTTGTCGGGGTACATGTGCGCCATGAAGGCCAGCATGAGCAGCCCCATAGCTGCTACCATAAGCGTGGTCATGTAAAAGCGGTTGATGCTGAAGTAGATATGGTCCCACTCGTAGGTGTTCAGGTAGGTGATGAGATGCATCACGACAAATGATGCGGCGAGCATCAGAAAGAATTTGGAGTAGCTGCCCTTGTTCATGACGAGAAAAAAAGAGGGAAAATGGGTTAATAGTGGAACGTGAGGCCCGCGCCCCAGCCGTATTGGTTATCATAGTTGGTGCTGAGCGAGGCGTACTTGCTGACCATATAGCGGACGCCCAGCGTGAACTCGCGGTCGGTATTGCCGCGGATGTCTAAGAAGAGGTTATTGCTCAAGGGCAAGTCGCGCCGCTCCAGCTGCGCCCGAACCTGGCCGGTGAGGTCGGTGCGCAGCTCGGCGCGCACGAGCAGGGGAAGCATGTAGTACACCCCCACTTCGGCCTGGCGGCGGAAGTTGCGGTTGTTTTCCGGGGTGCGGCGGTTCCCCCCTTCGGCGTCGCTGGCCGAGCGCAGGGTTTTGTTGTCGCGCAGGTCATAGCCCACGAAAGCGGCCAGAAACTGCCGCTTGTCGAGGTAGCGCAGCAGGTGGGTTTCCGTTTCGTAGTTGCCCTGGTAGTTGAGCCGGCCCTCGAATTCGAGGGCATTCTTATTGTTGGACAGGTTGGCTTCGAGAAACGCCCCCTGCGAGTGCACGGCCACATCAGCCCACGGGTAGAGCCGGTTGTCCTCGCGCTTGAGGTGGCGGTAGCCGGTACGGGCAAACTCGTTTTGCGGGCTGCCCTCGTAGCTGATGACGCGGGCCATGCCCGACATCATGTGGTAGAGGGTGTGGCAGTGAAAAAACCAGTCCTGGTCCTCGTTGGCGTCAAACTCGATGGTGACCTTGCCCATGGATTGAATGTCGAACGTGTGCTTCATGGGCGAGTAAGCGCCCTGCGCGTTGACCAGCCGGAAAAAGTGGCCGTGCAGGTGCAGCGGGTGGCGCATCATGGTCATGTTTTGAAAGACCATGCGCACGTTTTCTCCCTTGCGAATAGGAATGTTGTCGGACTCGGAGAGGGTTCGATTGTCGAAGGACCAGACGTAGCGCAGCATATTGCCAGTCAGCGTCAGGTGGATTTCGCGCCACTGCTTTGTCGAGTCCAGGGTGGTAGGGTTCAAGGCCCGCAGCTGGTTGTAGTTGAAGTCCCCGCCCATGCTCATGCTGCCCATCTGCATGCCGGCCATATTCATCCCGCCCATGTCGCCCGAGTCCTGGAGGCTGCCCATGCCCATGTCACCCTTTTCCTGCATGTTCATCGGGCGGTTGCGGGGCGGTGCCGTCGAGCTGGCCGGCGCCGTGCCGTGCCGCATGTCCATGCCCGGCATACTGCCGCTGCCCGGTTTTGCGGGTGTACCGCTCGCTGCGTGGTTGCCCATGTTCATTTCCTGCCCAGCGTGGCCGTTGGAAGCGTCCTTGGTATCCATTTGGCCGGCGCCGCCCATTTGCATGCCGCTCATGTTGCCCATGCTGTTCATTTCCCGCGTCATCTGGAAGTAGTTGAGCTTGGGCAAATCGGGTGCACGCATGGGCTCACCCTGACCGAAGTACCCGGAGGTGTAGCCCGTGACGTCGGACGAGGTAGCCCGCAGTTCGGCCGCGCCCATCGAGGGCACGGTGATGAGCAGGTCGTACGTTTCGGCGGTGGCAATTTCCAGTTTGCTGGTCGGAAAGGGCTCCACGTTGATGCCGTCGGCCGCAATGACCTGCATCGGCCCGCCGGCGTACTGGAGCTTGAAGTAGGAGGAGGCACTGCCGTTGATGACGCGCAAGCGCACTACTTCGCCGGGCTTGGCGTCCCGGAAATAGTTGAGCTCTTGCCCGTTCATGAGAAACTTGTTGTAGAATACGTCCGTCACGTCCATGGCCGGCATGCGCTGCCACTCCTGCTTAAGCTTGTCTTTGAAGTAGCCGGCGGCCAGCGCCTCGCCGTAGCTCTGGGTGGCACCTTTCTGCACGGCAAACCACTCGCCGGCGCGCTTGAGGTAGCGCAATACTTCCTTGGGTCGGTGGTCGGTCCAGTCGGAAAGCACGAGCACGTACTCTTTCAGCTGATACTGGATTTCTTTGGGTTGCACCACGATGGAGCCGTAGAGTCCCTCCTGCTCCTGCAGCATGGTGTGCGAGTGGTACCAGTAGGTACCGCTTTGCCGCAGCGGAAACGTGTAGGTGTGTACGGTGCCGGGCTTGATGGGTGGAGTATTCAGGTAAGGCACGCCATCATACTGGTTGGGTACCAGCAGGCCGTGCCAGTGCACGGAGGTTTCCATTGCCATCTGATTGTGCACCCGGATAACGGCCGTGTCACCTTCGTTGAAGCGCAGCGTGGGGGCTGGAATCTGACCGTTGACGCCGATGGCGTGGCGCATGCGGCCGGTGAAATTGACCAGCCGGTCTTCCACGTACAGGTCGTACTCCACCCGCTTGCCCACGTAGCTGGTCCGGGGCACGACGACAATGCCCTGGGTTTGCTGCGCGGGCGGGGCCGATTGGGTAAGGTAGGGCTGCTTGTCCTGCGGCATCGGCATGCCCGGCATGTGTTGCGCGTGGGCCTGCAGGGCCGCAGCCAACATCGTGAGTAACATAATGTATCGCATCAGCAGCTACTTCTTAGGGCTTGATTGGGTACGCGCCGGGTTATTGTCCTTGAAGCGAAACTTATCCAGCGGGTTGGGTATGGTCATGCCGGGCATGTCATGCGTGCCCGGCGCGGCCTCCATGGCTGGCGCGGGCTGCGCTGGTTGAGCCGGCTTCATGCCAGGCATGGTTGCCATATCGGCCATCCCGGCGGCTGCCGCGGGCGGCTGCGGCTTGGTTGGTTGGCGGCTCATGCCCGGCATCTCAGCCATCCCGGCCATTTTATGCTGCTGCTTGGGACTGTTGGTCGGCTGCATAACCATGCCCTTGGGCATGGGCTGCGTACGGCTGGCCGCGGGCATGTGCATGCCCGGCATGGTGGCCATGTCGGTTGGGTGGCCAGCAGGTTTTGTCCGGTGGGTCGCTTTCGTTTCTGGCATTCGCATGTCCCCCATCTGACCCGTGGCCGGCGCGTGTTGAGGCCGCGCAGAAGCCGGGGCGCCCATGTCCATTCCCGGCATGTCGGCCGGGTGTGCCGGCTTGCTGGTGGGCGGCTGCTGACTTGAAGCGGTGGGTGGTGAGCCAGTCGAGGGGCTACCGGTACCGGAAGATTCCTCGTGGTGGCTGACTTGCTCAGTCATGCCGGGCATCTGCTCCTCGTCGTCGTGGCCGTGGTGCTTCGACACGAGGTGCCCCTGCGGGCCGACGCCCTCCACGTACACCAGCTGCGCGCCCCGGTGGCCCGCCACGGACAACGTGCCGGCGGCCGCCAGCGCGAAAGCCAGAACCAAAACTTCATAAGCGCGGCGTTGTACGTGGAAAAATTGCCCTATCCCGCGCAGCAACAGGGTGATGCCCGATAGCCACAGCGTGTAGCTCGCGTACTTTTCGTGGGCCGCGAATACGGCCGCCGCCCGCGCGCCCAGGCCCGTGGCCTCAGCATGAAACACGGTACTGGCTGCCAGGGCCCCGGCAAAGCCCCCGGCCAGTATCAGCAGGGTTCCCCAGCGAACCTGCTGCCAGTCTTTGAAGACCAGCAGGGCCTGCGTGGCCGCCCCCAGCAAAATGAGCACGATGGGAACGTGCACGACCAGGGGGTGAAGATTGGGAAAGTCTGAAAACATAGAAGGGCAGTTAAGCGGGATAGACAGAGGATGATGGACAACCGCCAGCCGGCCCTCTGGCTACCTATGCCCCAATAAAAACGCCCGAACGAAGCCGGGCGTTTTTGACAAGAGCGGTAGCTGCTTAGGCGGCCACTATATGGAAGCCAGCCTGCTCGACGGCTTGTACGACCTGCTGGGGGGTGAGCTTATCGGTGGTCACGGTCAAAATCTTATCAGGATTGGCTGTATCCACCTGCCAGTTGCCGGCACCGGCTTGCTCGTTGAGGGTCGGCGTAACGGCCTTAATGCAGCCGCCGCAGTTGATGTTGGTTTTGAAATGCAGGGTTTTCATGACGATGTGAGTTGAAGGGCCCCACCGGGGCCCGTGACAATACAACACACAAAGCTGTGGCCAAAGTGACTCGAAAAGGATACAGAATTGCGTCGGCAACTTGCATGATTTCCCGTTGCCCCTCCGTCAGAAAACGCGGCACTTAGGCGGCCAGGCCGGCGCGGCAGGCCTGCTCGCAGCGGCGGCACGCCTCGGCGCATTCCTGGCAGTGTTGCATGTGGGTGTGCTTGGCGCACTCGTCGCCGCAGGCCTTGCAGATTTCGGCGCACTCGCTCAGCAGGTGCTGGGCATGTTCCGAGCCACGGGCAACGAAGCGGGCCGTCAGCGCGCAGATGTCGGCGCAGTCACGGTCCAGGCTGATACAGCGGGCCATCATCTTCACATCGTCTTCCTGCAGGCAGGCGGAAGCACAATGTTCGCAGGCGGCAATGCAGGCGTTGAGGGCGTCGAGGAGGGATTGGTTTTGGGCGTGCATGGTTATGGAGGCTAAGTGTGGAAGGAGTTGTTGCTCCAGCTACACTTTATACCTACAGCGCCTAAGCTGGTTTTACATCATTTGCACTCTGGCTTGCATCATTTGGAGGCTCCGGCTTGATAGGTACTTCTATCATTTTATCAAAGGCCAGTGAAAACCGATGCTCTTCCCCTTTCCTCTTCTGGTTAGAAGTGAAATCAACCCGTCTAAAAGTAGCGGGACCGTACTCCGCCAACCAAGTCTCTCCGATAAGTAGAGGAAAAACGGGTAAGTCAATACTCTGCAAAGGCGGTGTGATGCCTAGGAAGCGTACTTTATCAACGCGGCTAAAGGGTAATGCTAGTTGGAAATAGTAGTTGGCATAGTAAAGCACGAACATCTTTTCTGGGATTTCGGCCGGCGCACTAGCATTGCGGGTGTAGAGTTGAGCGAAAGGAGCTGGAAAGACCGGCGGACCAGATACGGAATGTAACATCACGCTTAGGATACCCATTCCTTGGGCTGCTTCATCATGTACCTCTGAGGTGATGAACTCACGCGCCCACCTGTAATCGTTTACCTCCGATTCATCGAGCAGACAAAGGGCCATTTTAAGCAGGAGCTTGACCAAATGAATCGGGACATAGCTGGGCCTAGTAGTTATCAATTGGGCAGAATTAGTAGCCTCATCAATAACGAGCGGGTCTTGCCCTTGAATCGTTTTGATGTGCAGACCTTCTGCCTCCATGGATACTTCAAGGCCCGTCTTGTTGTCTTTGAATTTGGGAACCTTTCTGTTTTTGCCTTTAATCTGATTGAAGGTTCGAGCCAACCCCAGGTAGTTGGCAAAAGAGTCTTCGTACTTCGCAAAAAGTGCATTGCAGGTATCACACTCGAAATGTGAGAGTATGTTGCGGTTGCCCATAAAATCGGGCATCACGTGAGCATCTTTGCGGAATGACACTTCTGGTTCGCTCTTCCCACAAAACCGACAGATTCGAGGCGTGGGAGTACCCAGGTAAAACGGCGTGTCTGATGGTCCAACCATCATTTCACAATCGTATGCTCCGAAAAACTGCTTAGCGCGCTGCTGGTTTACGGCGTCAGCAGGCATGGGTAGCTTCAGCGTTTTGGTGATTCTGCTCATAAGAAGGAAAAGGGGGCACGAGAACGAAAGAAACGCAGTACTAAACCAGGTAAGTTTCTGCTGCGCTAGTTATTCAAGTGAGCCACAATGTCCTTTGTGAGAAGTATGCCCGCTTCCAGCTGCTGGCGATACACCGAGGGTGAACACTGCGCAAACCGCCGAAACTGCCCCGAAAAATGGGCCAAACTGCCGTAGCCCAACTGCCGGGCAATGCGCCCGATGTCGAGCCGGGACGTGGCTAGCAGCTGCTGGGCGTAGTGCAGGCGTCGGTGGGTGATGTAGCCCAGTAGGCTCTCGTGGCCGGGCACCTGGGCAAAGCAGGCGTGCAGCTGGCGGCTGCTTACGCCCAGCTCCTGGGCCAGGGTGGGGATGAAGTCGCGGTGCCGGAGCGTATCGGGCCGGTGCAGCAACTCGTCCACGGCCTGTTTCACCCGCGCTACCAACTGCTGCGCCGGGCTTTCGAGCAGAGCAAAGCCGGCGGTTGCCAGCGCTTCCCGGATGCGCGCCCAGTCCAAGATATCGGCTGGGCCGACCACCGTGGCGGCGCCGAGGCGCACGTCAAGCACCCGCAGGCCGAGGCCTTCCAGCTCCCGCCGCACCATCCGAATACCCCGCGCGCAGACCATGTGCTTGATGTACAGCACACAGCCGGCAGCGTTAGGCGTAACGGATGAATTGGGGAGCATGGGCAAACTAGGCGCTGGGCTGCACCGGATTTAGGTCAGTGGGGGGCGTGAGGGGCTGGGCGTCCAGCTCCTGCGGATGGGCATCGAGCCCCACTTCCCGGTGGCCACGCTGGTACTGGGCCAGGGCCTTTTCGCCCACGAGCCAGAACACCACGGGCGTCACCACGATGTCGAGGAAGGTGGACGAGAGCAGGCCGCCCAGGATGACGGTGGCTACGGGGTAGAGAATTTCCTTGCCGGGCGCATCCTTAGCCAGGGTGAGCGGCACCAGGGCCAGGGCCGCCACCAGGGCCGTCATCAGCACCGGCACCAAGCGTTCCAGCGAGCCGCGGATAATCATCGCCTTGCTGAACCGCTCGCCTTCGTGCTCGACGAGGTGGATGTAGTGCGAAATCATCATGATGCCGTTGCGCGAGGCAATGCCGGTGAGCGTGATGAAGCCCACCAGCGAGGCGATGCTGAACGTGCCGCCGGTAAGTAGTACCGCGCCCACCGAGCCGATGAGGGCCAGTGGGATGTTGAGCATAATCTGCCCCACCATCAGCCCCGACTTGAAGTGCGAGTAGAGCACCAGGAAGATGCCGGCCAGCGAAAACAGGCTCAGCCAGAGAATCTTTTGCGCGGCCGACTGCTGGCTCTCAAACTGCCCGCCGTAGGTCAGGTAGTAGCCCGCCGGCAGCTTCACCTGCTGCGCGATGCGGGCCTGCACTTCCTTAACGGTGCTGCCCAGGTCGCGGCCCGCCACGTTGAGCGAGACGGTGATGCGGCGCTGGGTGTTTTCGTGGTTGACGGTGTTGGGGCCGGGCTCGTAGCTCACGTCGGCCACCTGGCTCACCGGAATTAGCGCCCCCGAGGGCGTTTCGATGCGGGTGTTGGCAATGGTGGCCACGTCGTTGCGCTGGGCTTCGGGCAGCTTCACAATCAAGTCAAAGCGCTTCTGCCCATCGAGCATCTGCGACACCACGTCGCCCTGAAATAAGGTCTCCAGCGTGGCCACCACCTGCCCGCGCTCCAGGCCGTAGGCGCGCAGGGCCGCGTCGCGGGGGCGCACCAGCAGCTGCGGAATTTGTACCTGCTTCTCCACCTGCAAATCGACCACGCCCGGCACCGTGCCGGCCGCCGTGCGAATCTCATTGGCATACCGACGCAATTCGAGCAGGTCGTTGCCGAATACCTTGATGGCGACCTGAGCCCGCACCCCCGAGAGCAAGTGGTCGAGGCGGTGCGAGATGGGCTGGCCGATGTTGACGTTCACACCGGTGATGAGCGCCAGGCGCTGGCGCAGGTCGGCCAGAATCTCGTCGCGGCTGCGCATCTTTTTTCCCTCTCGTTCCAGTTCCTCCTCAGTCTTGAAGGCTACTTCGATTTCCGAGTTGTTCACCGATTCGGCGTGCTCGTCCAGCTCGGCGCGGCCGGTGCGGCGGGCAGTGTAGGCCACCTCGGGCAGCTGCAGAATCTGCTCCTCGCCCAGCGTGCCCAGCTTGTTCGACTCGGTAAGCGAGGTGCCGGCGGGGGCCGAGAAGTTGACCGTGAGCGAGCCTTCGTTGAAGGGCGGCAGGAACTCCGTGCCGAAGAAGGGCACCAGCGACAGGGCCACGGCAAACAGCAGCCCCGTCACCGTGAGCACCAATTTCGGGTGGCCAAGGCCCCAGTTGAGCAAGCCGGTGTCTTTGCGCTTGAGCCAGCGCACCAGGCCTCCCTCCTGCTCGGCCATCCGAATCTGCTTCATCTTGGGCAGCAGGTAGTAGCAGAGCACGGGCGTCACCGTCAGCGACACAAACAGCGAGGCCACGATGCTAGTGATGTAGGCAATGCCCAGCGGCGCGAAAATGCGCCCTTCCATGCCTTCCAGCGCAAACAGCGGCAGGAACACCAGCACCACGATGACGGTGGCGTACACGATGGAATTACGCACTTCCGACGAGGCGGCGTAAATCACCTGCAGGGCCGGCCGGGGCTGGGCCAGCTGCTGGTTTTCGCGCAGGCGGCGGAACACGTTTTCCACGTCCACGATGGCGTCGTCGACCAGCTCGCCGATGGCAATGGCCAGTCCTCCCAGCGTCATGGTGTTGATGCTGATGCCGGCCGCGCGGAACACCAGCGCCGTGACCAGCAGCGAGAGCGGAATGGCCACCAGCGAGATAAACGTGGTGCGCACGTTCAGCAGGAAGGCAAACAGCACGATGACCACCAGGATGGCCCCATCGCGCAGGGCCTCTTCCACGTTGGTAATCGACGACTCGATAAAATCGGCCTGCTTGAACAGGCGCGTATTCACTTTCACATCCTTGGGCAGCGAGGGCTGCAGCTCCACCAGCGCCTTTTCCACCGCCTCGGTGAGGCCCACGGTGGCGGTACCGGGCTGCTTCTCGATGCTCAGAATCACGGCCGGCTTGCCGTTCACGCTGCCGTCGCCGCGCTTAAAGCGGGCCCCGAAGCTCACGGTGGCAATTTGCTTGATGCTGATGGGCGAGCCCTGGCGGTAGCCGACGATGATGTTTTCGATGTCCTCGACCGAGCGCAGCCGGCCCAGGTTGCGAATCAGTACTTCCGAGCCGTTGCGGTCGAAGAAGTTGCCGGTAGTGTTCAGGTTGGAGCGGCGCAGCGCTTCCTCCACCTGCGTTACGGTCAGGCCCGTGGCGTTGAGCCGGGGCATGTCCAGCAGCACCTGGTACTGCAGGTTGTCGCCGCCGATGGGAATGACCTGGGCCACGCCGGGAATGCTGAGCAGGCGCTGGCGCACGGTGTAGTTGGCCAGCGTGCGCAGGTCGGCCGCGTTGGTTTGTTGGCCGCCCGAGAGGCCCACCAGCATTATCTGGCCCATCACCGAGGAAATCGGGCCCAGCACCGGCGTGATGCCGGTGGGCAGCTGCCCGCTCACGGTTTGCAGCTTCTCGGCCACAATCTGCCGGGCGGTGAAGATGTCGGTGCCATAGTCGAACTCCACGAACACCATGCCCAGGCCGATGGCCGAGTTGGAGCGCACAGCTGCCACGCCGGTAGCCCCGTTCAGGGCCGTTTCCACGGGCAGCGTCACCAGGGCCTCCACTTCTTCGGGGGCCATGCCGGCCGCTTCCAGAAACACCGTCACGCGGGGGCGGTCCAGGTCGGGCAGCACGTCCACCGGCAGCTGGCGCGCCGTGAAGGTGCCGGCCACCAGCAGGCCCACGGCGAAGGCCAGCATGAGCAGGCGGTTTTGCAGGGCAAAACGGATGATTCTATCCAGCATCCTTTATTGGTTCAAGTAGATGGATTTGAGCTGGTAAGTGCCCACGCTCACCACCCGGTCGTTTTCGTTCACGTCGCCGGCCAGCAGCACCGTCTGCTCGCCGTTGGCCGGACCGGGCTGCACGTAGCGGATGTTAAAGGTTTCCGGGTCGCTGTGCACGAAGACCACCGGCTTGCCGTTCAAATCGGTCAGCGCCGACGTGGGCACCACCAGCTGCTTTTTGCCGCCGTCGCTGCGCCCCAGCACCTGCACGTTCACGGCCTGGCCGGCGCGGAAGAGGTTGCCGCCGGCGTTGTCGAGTTCGAGCACCAGCTGCCGGGCCTGGTTCACGGGGTTCACCACGTTGCTGAACACCACCAGCCGGGCCGGGGCGCTACCGGTTTGTCCCTGCAAGCCTTCTACCCGGAACTGGGCCCCGGCCGGAATCTTGTCCAGGTCCTGAGCAAATACCTGGGCTTCCACGCGCAGCTTGCCGGGGTTGAGTACCCGAAACAGCTCGTCGCCCTGGGTGACTTGCTGGCCCACGGCTAGGTTGAACACGTCCACCGTGCCGCTGATGGGCGAGGTAATGGTAACGCGGCGGGTGCGGGCCTGCCCGTTGAGAATAGCGGCATTCTGGCGGGCCTGGCGCAGGCGCAGCTCGGCGGCCACCACGTCCTTGCGGGCGGCGATGTCGGCAATGGTCTGCAACCGGGCGTAGTCCTGCTGGGCGGCGCGCAGCTCGGCCTGGGCGTTGGCGCGCTCGGTGCTCAGGCCAATTTGCTGGGTGGCATCGAGGGTCTGGTCGATGACGGCCAGCGCCTGCCCGGCGCGCACCGACTGGCCTACGCTCGCAGCCAAGCTGACGATGCGTCCGGTTTGGGGCACCACCACCCGTCCCTCGCCCCCGGCTGCGGGCGCTACGGTACCGTAGAGGGTAAGGCGATTATACGTATTTGAATAGCTGGCCAGGGCCGTGCGCACCCCGAACAGAAACTGGCTTTCCTTGGGTAGGGCCACGGCATCGGTCAGGGCCACGCCGGTCGAGGCGTGCGCGGCGTCGCCGTGGTCCTCGCCCCCGTGGGCCCACAGCGCGACGGGCGGGGGCAGCAGCACAGAAAAGGCCAAACCCAGAGCGGCCGTAGCGGCGAGAAACTTATGCGTGGTTTTCATAGACGGCAGGAGTTGAAGGGGAAACGGGGACCGCCGGGCGCCGGCGACGCATCACCAGAGCCGTGGCCGCAATGCCCAGCGCGAAGGCGCCAAACAGCAGCAGCACGGTTTTCCAGGAACCAATGAGGGGCGCGGCCGTCGGGGCCGGGGCCGCCGCCACGGGCAGCAGCTTGCCCACTTCGATACCGGAGAGCAGCATCAGGTCGGCTTTGTCGCCGGCCACAATGTTGACGGCCAGGCTGTATTTCTGATTGGCTGGAAACCGGCCTTCCACCAAGTAGGACCCCGGGGACTTTTCGCTGACCACGAACTTCAAGTCGGCCGCCTCCGGGCAGGTGATGGTCAGCTTGGCGCCTTTGATGGGGGCGTTGGTGGCGTAGTCCGACACGAACAGACGCATGTCGGCGTCCTGGCCCTTTTGTAGGGGCTCGTAGCGCAGCAGCAGCTCGAAGCTTTCGGACAGCGCGGCTACCGAGAACGTGGTGGCCACCGGGCCGGCCGAGGGCTTGGCCGCGTCGCCGTGGTCTTCGCCGCCGTGGGCGCGGGCCCCGGTGGCCAGCAGCAGGGCCAGCAGCAGCAGGAGAATGTTTTTCATTATTGTCCCCGCAGGTAGTTAAGTTCAACGATGGCCTGACTGTAATCCCGGATGGTAGTCAGGTAGGTATTTTGGATGGTGAAAGCCTGGTTGAGGCTCTGAATCAGCACCAGGTAGCTGATTTCGCCGGCCTTGAACAGGCGCTGCGACTGGCTGATGATGGCCCGCGACTGGGGCAGGCCGGTCTGCTCGTAGTACGTGAGCGAGGCGGCAAACTTGCGCGTATCGGCCAGGGCCTGCTGGTACTGGGTGTTCAGGTCGAGGCGCTGCACCTGCAGCTGGGCCTGGGCGGCCTTGCTGCGGGCCGTGGCGGCCTGCAGCTGCGAGCGGTAGGTCCAGAACCAGATGGGCACCGACACCCCGAACTGAAAGCGGTACTTGACCACGGAGTTCTCATACGCCTGATTCTGATAGCCCAGCGTCAGCGCCGGCGCGCGCCGGGCCCGCACCAGGCTGATGCCCGACTGGCTGAGGGCTACGTTCTGGCCGTAGTAGGCCAGCGTGGGGCTCAGCGCCACGGCCGCACTGTCCTGGCTGGGCAGCGTGGCCAGCAGCTCGGCGCCGGTGCGGGCCAGCTCCGGCCCGGTTTGGCGCAGGTCGGTTTCGGTGGCCAGGTCGGCGTCGGGCTGCCCCAGCAGCAGGCCCAGCCGCCGCTGGGCCGAGCGCTGGTCCACGCGGGCTTGCTCCAGCTGGTTGCGCACCTGCTGGGCTTCCGCGTCGGTGCTCACCCGCTGCAGCGCCGTTACCTCACCGGCTTTGAACAGGCGTTCCGTGGCTTGCCGCAGGTTCTGAAACAGGCTGTCCTGGTAGGTCAGCTGGCGCACCTGCGCTTCGGCAAACTGCAGGCGCAAGTACGCCTGGCGCACGTCGCGGCGCACGGTGGCGCGGTTCACGTCTAGGCCCCGCTCGGCCAGGGTGATGCCCGCCTGGGCAACCTTGGCTTGCCGGCGATACACCGTGGGCAGGTCAATGGTTTGCACCACCCCCGGGGCCCACCGCTCGCCCGTGGGCGCCGAAAACAAGAAGTCGGGGTTGGTGGGCGAAAAGCTGCCGCGCTTGAGGGCGCGCTGCTCCTCAATTTCCTGGGCCGACTGGCGTAGGCGCGGGTGCTGGCGCAGGGCCTGCTGTTCGGCACTGTCCAGCCGTACGACTACCTGCTGCGCCCGCGCGGGGGCCCGCAGCCCGAGCAGCAGCAGGAGCACGGCCAGGCCGGGCAGGCGAAAGCAAAGGGGAAGGTGATTCATGAGCAAGGGGTGGGCTCCGAGGCGGCCCACCGGCGCATGCCGGTGGGCAGACGGGAACTCGTGATAGGAAATGCGACCGGGCTGGCCGCGCCACGGCTAGGATTTTTTAACCAGGGCCATGCCGCATTTGGGGCATTTGCCAGGTTGCGCAGCGGCCACGTCTGGGTGCATGGGGCAGGTGTAGGCCGCCCCCACGGCCTGGTGTCCGCGGGCTTCGTCCAGCTTTTCAAAGCGGACCGTCATCGTCTTACCGTCGGCGGTGGTGAGGGTGACGATGGCCGTGCGCACCTTGGCCCCGGCGGGCAGCTTGGCCGTGAGGTGGTCATCCCCGGCCAGGGCGAGCGGAAGCGTGGCGGTGGCGTTGTTGGTTTGCTGCACCATTACCGAGCCTTTCATGCCCTTGTTGGGCACGGGGCTCATCTTGGCCCCTAGCAGGTAAAACGCCAGCTCGGTGGGCTGGGCCACTAGTTCGAGGTGGTAGGGGCTGGCCGAGCGGACCACGCCCCCGTGCGGGGCCACGTGGGCGTGGGTTTCGCCGGCCGCCATTTCGGCGTGCTGCTGCGCGTGCGCGGCCAGGGGAGCAGCGGCCAGGAAAACCAGGCCGGCTAGGAGAGAGCGGAAAACATGCATGGTACTGGGGTACTGAGGGTAGTGGGCGCAGGGCCGCGGGTTAGGCTTTCTTAACCAATTCCATTTCGCAGGTCGGGCATTTGCCCGGCTTGGTGCTTTGGCTGCCTTCGCAGCCCATCGGGCACTCGTACACGGCTGCGGTAGGCTTCATCTTGTCGGCATTCTTGGCGTGCCAGGCTTTGAACTGCTCGATTTCCTTCTTCTGGGCGTCAATCATTTTCTGCGCCATCTCCTTAAGCTTGGTGTCCTTGCCGTGGGCCAGCTCTGCTTCGGCCATGTCCATCGCGCTTTGGTGGTGCACCGTCATGAGCATGTTGAAGTTCATGTCCGGGTCAGCCACCAGCGTGGGCATGTTCTTCATCATGTGGTCCATGGACGTCTTCATCTGGGCGGTGAAGGGGTCGGCCGGGTCCTGGGGCTTGTAGTTGGTCGGGGCGGCGTCGAGGCGCTCGGCAATGGGCTCCAGCTCCCCGATTTCCTTCTGCTGGTCGGCTTTAATTTTCTCGGCCATCTGGCGCATGGTGGCGTCTTTACCGTCGCGCAACTCGATGTCGGCCATGGCAACGGCGCCCTTGTGGTGCTCCATCATCATGTGGGCAAAGTCGTGGTCGGTGTTGCCTTTCGGCTTCATGGCGTCCATCTTGGCCATCATCTCATCCATCGAAGCCATCAGGGGCGAAGCCGCGGCCGCACCCGTGCCGGCGTGGTTCATACCGGCATGGTCCATGCCGGCCATTTCGCCGCTGGCGGCCGCAGAATCGGCCGGGGCCGAGGTGGTTGCCGCCGTGGTATCGGCATTTTTATCGGAGTTGCAGCTACCCAGCAGCAGGGCGCTCGAACAAAGAGTGGCGAGGAACAATGCAGACTTTTTCATGGGGTTTGGGTTGGGTTGAAAGTGAAAAATGAGCGGTGTGGCGCGCGTTAGGCCTTCACGTTGATGGTAAAATCACCGGTGTGAATCTGCCCGCCGTGGTTGAACTGCAGGAACACGCGGTACAGGCCGGGCTTTTCGAAGTTGGTGTTGAAGCCGATGACCGGGCCCTTGTCGGCTTGCTCGTTGGGGTGCACGTGCAGGTAGTTCTCCGTGTCCTCGCTGATGACCACCACGTGGCCCAGCGCCCCGAGGTAGTTGTCGAGGTCCGTTACGGGCTGGCCGTTCTTGCTCAGCGTGATTTTCATGCCCAGCAGCTGGCCTACCTTCAGCTCCTTGTCAAAGGCCAGCGTAGCCTGGTAGCCATCCTGCTGCCACTGCAGCTGGTCCTTGCTGAACTTGACGGGCGTGTATTTCGGCCCCTGCACGCTCACTACCTGGCGGCCCAGCTGATGCCCGGCGCCGGCGGGCGTGTAATCCTGAAACAGCACGTAGTCGCCGCCCTTGGCGAAAGTGAACGGCACTTTGTAGTTGCCGTCGGCCGTGAATTCGGGGTGCTCGTGATAGAAGGCCGAGAGGTCTTTGCGGACGACGATGAGGTGAATCTTCTTTTCGTGGACCACGGCCAGCGGCACCGGGGCCGCCTCGTGGCCAACTTCCTGCGGGGTATACGTGAGCGTAGCGGGCTGGTCAGCTACCAGCTGCATCGGCTGGGGCTCGAACTTCATCTGATAGCTCTTGCCGTTGCTGACCTGGTCGTTGTGCACCAGCGCCATGCCGCACTTGGGGCATTTCTCGCCGGGCTTGGTGCTGGTCACCTCCGGGTGCATGGGGCAGGCGTAGGTGTGGCCCCCGGCGTGCCCGGCCGTGGAGTCGGGGCCCGCAGAAGTCGTAACGGTATTGTTGGCGTTGCTGCTCGCGGAATCGGAGGAGCAGCTCACGGCGGTAAACAGGCTGGCGGCGACCAGCGCGGGGATGAGAAGGCGGTTCATGACCTAGAATGTGATGGGAAGAAAAGGGGCGTTAGCGCCCGGCGGCTACGCCTGCCACTGCTGCCAGAGCACGAAGCCCAGCGCGGCAGCTACCACGGCGTAGAGTAGGTAGGAGAGCCAGCGACGGCCCGGCCCCGAGGGAGGCGGTGTACCGGCCTCCTGGCAACAACTCTTCATCGTTGGGGAGGGAAATACCAGAAAAGGGAGGGAGTGGGCGGCCTAGCCGCGCCGACAAGCAAACGAAAAGGCCCGCCCCGGACATAGCACAGCTATGCCGGCGCGAGCCTTAGCGCGTCGGAAGAATCAGACAGTCAGGGACCGAATGAAAATACGGATGTCGGGTATTTTAGGCGGCAGGTGCCCCCGAGGCACCAAGGTTACCGCGCGGGTGCGGTCCCACTTGCCGGCCGCCGGCCGGAAATGAAACTCGATGGCCGTGGGCAACACGGCCGGGGCGGGCACAAGCAGTTGCTTCTGCGCCGGGGAAGTAAGGGACGAAAGCAGCGAGGCCGACTTGTCTTTGCAGCAGTCGTGGCTGGTGGTGCCTTTGGGCGAATGCCCTTTGTGCTTGGCGAGGTTGTCGGCCGGGGCGCCGTGACCGTGGCAGCCCGGATGCGTCGGCTTCTTGGCTGCCGAGTGGTGGGCCAGCTGCGGTGCGGCTGGGCCGGGGTTCATCGTAGCGCACCAGCACTGCCCTACGAACACGTTGACGAAGACGAGCAGGAAGCTCGTCGCCAGCAAACGGCGGAAGGGGAAGAGGCTACGGAACATAACAGGGCACTAGGCAACCGCAAAATTAGGATTATCCTACGGAAGAAGCGTGACGGATACTGTACCCCCAAAGTTGCCGGATGGTTCCGGAAGCCAGCACCGGCGGGTATGGGCAACAGGATAAAATGCCGCTAATGAGCATCTCAGAGCGGTTTGCTCAAGCCGTGGGTGAACGGCAGACAGCACCCGAACGCAAAATTATGTAAGTGTCCTGCGTGATTTTGTAAGGGTTGTTATGTTTAAATGGGAGGGAGTTGAAAGCGGTTTGCGCTCAAGTTGAACTGGTCGGCGGCCCATCGGAACTTCTCATAGGGACTCGCATTTTTACCCAATGCTAATCCATTGACGATTATCTGCCTGAGTGCATGATAGTGCACAGATGCTTCCCCCTCACCAGGCCCAAACCGGTCATCATAATCCGTGAAATAGTCCAGATAGTAAGTATCAGTCATCAACTGCTTGCAATTCTGACGGACGAAATTCTCTTCCCAACTCCCAAACCCTTCATTGCTTGGTGCTGGGTATTGCCGGGCTAAATCAAATAGCTCAGAATCGAATTTGATAATAGGGAGACGTTCTGATTCCTCAGCCAGGTACGCCCTTACATAGGCTTCACCAAACAACATATTACCGTTATGGTACATCTCCCCGACCTTGATGGCACCACGGCATAGAAAGCCATGACGTATCAGGGTATGTATGGCATAGGCGCAATCGAAAAGCATTGACTGTACTCCTCCCTTCTCTTCAGCTAACCGGGATATGATTAGACAGTCAGATACTTGTAGTGCTTGTGTATTAATGTTTAGCGCCTTCTTAGCTCCGGTGCTCCACCCTTGCATTGGTTTGGCAAATCGGTCTTGAAGCTCCGCTAAAGCATTGTAGATGGTGTTAAAAGAGGCATCACCTCCTTTGCCCAGAAAATTTTTAAATCCTAAAATGTCGATGAAAGCAACGACTCTTCTCTCATACTGGGGTAACTTCTTCCTGGTGGGCATTACAGGGGGGTAAGATGGTTGAGCGGAACTATACTCAAATGTATTCATCCTGTATTCAATAATTACCTAGAAACAAAAGCGTATATCACGGACCCGGCCAGCCGTCAAATTATGCAAATCTGAGGCGGTATTTAGTACCAACTTCCTTCACAGAGGGCCGTTCCTTTGTAGGGTGATTATGGGCCTTGGCTACTGCGTAGCTGGTCCTAGTAATTGCGTAATAACCTACTAGTTATGGAGCCGACCACCAAGACCGAAACCCTCGACATTGAAGGCATGACCTGCGCTTCGTGCGCGGCGTTCGTGGAGAAGTCGCTGAGCCGCACGCCGGGCGTGCAGCGGGCCATGGTCAACTTTGCCACCGAGAAGGCCACGGTGGACTATGAGCCCGCGCAAGCCTCGCCGGCCACCCTGAAGCAAGCCGTCATCAACGCTGGCTACGGCGTGGCCGAGCGTGCCCCCGACACCAGCGCCGCCGAGCGCAGTGCCGAGATTGACCGCCAAAAGGCCCTGGCCTACCAGAAACTCAAGCGCCGCTTCTGGGTGGCCGTGGGCTTGGCCGTTATCATTATGCCCCTGAGCATGCTCATGCTTTGGCCGGCCATGATGGCGCGCGTGAACATGCAGTGGCTCAACTACGCCTTGCTGATGCTCACGCTGCCGGTACTGCTCTACAGCGGGCGCGAGTTCTACGAGTCGGCCTGGAACGGCTTCAAGCACCGCGCGGCCAACATGGACACGCTGATTGCCGTGGGCACCGGAGCCGCTTTCCTGTATAGCGTGGCGGCCACCGTGGTACCCGGCTTTTTCACGAGCCGGGGCCTGATGCCGGAGGTGTACTACGACACCACGGCCACCATCATCGCCCTGATTCTGCTGGGTAAGGTGCTGGAGATGCGCGCCAAAACGCAAACTTCGGCCGCCATTCGGAGCCTGATGGGCCTGCAGGCCAAGACCGCCCGCGTGGTCCGTCCCGACGGGGCCGAAGTGGACGTGCCCATTGAGCAGGTGCAGCTGGGCGACATCGTGGTGGTGCGGCCGGGCGAGAAGGTGGCCACCGACGGCCTGATTACGGAAGGCAGTTCGGCGCTCGACGAGGCCATGCTCACGGGCGAAAGCCTGCCGGTGCAGAAGCAAACCGGCGACCCGGTTTTCGGGGCCACGCTCAACAAGACCGGCTCGTTCCGCTTCCGGGTGACCAAAGTAGGCGCCGATACCATGCTCTCGCAGATTGTGAAGCTGGTGGAAGACGCCCAGGGTAGCCGCGCCCCTATTCAGCGCCTGGCCGACAAGGTCAGTGCCATCTTCGTGCCCACGGTGGTGGTCATTGCCATTCTCACCTTCGTGCTCTGGTTTGACCTCGCGCCCGTAGAGCACCGCCTGCCGCTAGCCTTGGTCAACTTTGTGGCCGTGCTCATCATTGCCTGCCCCTGCGCGCTGGGGCTGGCCACGCCCACGGCCATCATGGTGAGCACCGGTAAAGGTGCCGAGCACGGCGTGCTGATTCGCAACGCCGAGGCGCTGGAAAAAGCCTATCAGGTGAACACCGTGCTGCTCGATAAAACCGGCACCATTACCCGCGGCGAGCCGGCCGTGACCGACTTCGTCGCCCCGGACCAGGAGCCAGCGCGCTTGCTGCAATTGGTGGCCGCCGTCGAGCGGCAGAGTGAGCACCCGCTGGCTGAAGCCGTGGTGCGCTACGCCAACGCGCAGGGCGCGGGCAGCCTAGCGGCCACCAGTTTCCGGGCTGTGGAGGGCAAGGGTGCCGCTGCTACTGTAGACGGCCAGGCGGTGCTTATCGGCAACCGCCGTCTGCTTACCGAAGAAGGGGTGCAACTTTCACCCGAACTGCTCGCCCAGGCCGAGCACCTGCTGGCCCAGGCCAAGACCGTGCTTTATGTGGCCGTGGCCGGGCAGGCCGTTGGCTTGGTCGGCGTGGCCGATACTGTGCGCGACTCCTCGGCTGCCGCCATCAAGCAGCTGCAAGCCCTGGGTATCGAGGTAGTGATGATGACGGGCGACAACCCGCAGACGGCGGCCCAGGTGGCCGGTCAGGTGGGCATCAGGCGCTACTTCGCCGAGGTGCTGCCTCAGGACAAGGCCGGCAAGGTAAAGGAGCTGCAGGGCGAGGGCCGCACCGTGGCCATGGTAGGCGACGGCATCAACGACGCCCCGGCGCTGGCCCAGGCCGACATTGGACTAGCCATCGGCTCGGGCACGGACGTGGCCATGGAAGCCGCCGGCATCACGCTCATGCGCTCCGACCTGCGCGGGGTCGTGACGGCCATTGAGCTGAGCCGGCAAACCATCCGCACCATCAAGCAGAACCTGTTCTTCGCCTTTATCTACAACACGCTGGGTATTCCCATTGCGGCCGGCCTGCTCTACCCCTTCTTCGGCATTCTGCTCTCGCCCATGCTGGCCGCCGGGGCCATGGCCCTGAGCTCGGTATCGGTGCTGACCAACTCGCTGCGCTTGCGCGCCTTCAATCATCACTAATTCTTCTTTGCCATGGATGCGACTGCCCTCATCGTGACCATCGCCGGCGTCGGCTTGGCTGCCTTCGTGCTGTGGTACTTTTTCTTTTCGGCCCGCCAAACGGCCAGCGCTGTGTCCACCTCGGGGGGCGTGCAGGAAGTCGCCATTACCGTAAAAGGCGGCTACTCGCCCGATGTCATCGAGGTGGAGCACGGCAAGCCCGTGCAGCTGAGCTTCTACCGCGACGAAGAAAACAGCTGTTCGGAGGAGTTGCTGATGCCCGATTTCAACATTCGCCGCGACCTGCCGGCCTTCAAAACCACCCTGGTGGAACTGCTGCCGCAGCAGACGGGCAAGTTCGAGTTTACCTGCGGCATGGGCATGCTGCGGGGCAGCCTAGTCGTGAAATGAGTACGCATCCCATGAAAGCGGACATCAGCGTTGCCCACGTACTGCCCTTGCCCGATTCGCAGCGGCTGCTGATTAAGAACATGGTGTGCCCGCAGTGCATCCGGGTGGTCAAGGAAGAGTTGGCGGCGCTGGGCCTGCACGTGCACCGCGTGGCCCTGGGCGAGGCCGACGTATCGACGCCCGACGGCGCGGCCCCCGACTACGCCGCCATCCGCACCAGCCTGCACGAGGCCGGTTTCGAACTGCTGGAAGACCCCCGCGCCCAACTCGTGGACCGCATCAAAACCCTGCTGGTGGCCCTAATTCATTACCCGCCGCCGGGCCCGCGCCTGTTGAATTACTCGGATTATTTGGTGGAGCACCTGGGCAAGGACTACCACTATCTTTCCCATTTGTTCTCCGCTTCCGAGGGCCTCACCATCGAGAAGTTTATCATCCGCCAGAAGGTGGAGCGGGCCAAAGAGCTGATTGGCTACGGCGA
>NZ_CP110139.1:3167500-3427500 GCF_025979885.1 Hymenobacter sp. YIM 151500-1 | reverse complement strand
TGAGTAGCAAGGCGAGGGTTGGTAAATAGAAGCCAGCTTCAAACGTCCCAGGCATCTTGATGTTGAGTAGCCTTTCACCTATGCTGGAGTAGTAGAATCCTGCTCCGATGGTGGCGACAATTAGTAGAAAGTTTACAACGCCAAGTTTGAGCTGGGTGAACCGGTTCCGATACTGAAAAATTTCGAAGAGGGCTGTTGCTGCTGAAGCGGCGGCCAGCGCGGCAATGGGCCATGTGCTAACCGGGGCTGGTGAGGTGGGGCTAGCGGATGAACTGGCTAGCTTCGTGGCTGAGAGCACTAGAGTTTGTTGGGTTGCGGGGTCTGTTTTGCTCCAGATAGGGAGGAACAAGACGCTGAGCATAGCCAGCGCCAGCAACAACAAGAACACGCTTTGGATTCTTTGTATCATCTTTGTGTTTTGATAGTTCGGCGGACAAAACGCCGCATTTTGGTTGGCAAAAGTAGCCAACAACCACTGGAATACTTGCACTACGTACAATGCCTACAGCATACATTGTGGACGCGGTCCGCACTCCTATTGGTAAATTTGGTGGGGCACTGAGCAGCGTCCGCCCCGATGATATGGCCGCTCACGTGTTGCGGGAGTTGATGCGGCGTACACCCGCGCTGGACAAAGCGGCCATTGAAGATGTAATTATTGGGGCCGCTAACCAAGCCGGGGAAGACAACCGCAACGTAGCCCGTATGGCTGCCCTGTTGGCTGGCTTGCCCACCACAATTCCGGGCAACACCGTGAACCGCTTGTGTGCCTCGGGGCTGCAAAGCATTATGGATGCTTCCCGAGCTATTCGTGCCGAGGAAGGTGACGTGTACCTGGCTGGCGGCTCGGAAAGCATGACCCGGGCGCCATTCGTAATGGCAAAGTCGGCAACGGCGTTTGCTCGCGACTTTACGGCCCATGATACTACGCTGGGATGGCGCTTTGTCAACCCGAGACTATCGAAGCTGCACCACCCGTATGCCATGGGGGAAACAGCCGAGAATGTAGCCCGCAAGTATGGTATCAGCCGCGAGGAGCAGGACGAGTTTGCCTTTAACTCCCAGCGCAAATACCAGCGTGCATTTGAAAAAGGACGGTTCCGCCGCGAAATCGTACCGGTTTTTATCCCGCAGCCTAAGGGCGACACTGCATTGTTTGACCAGGACGAGCCCCCACGCTTGTCGAGCATGGAGAAGCTAGCCACGCTGAAGCCAGCTTTCCAAGCCGATGGCACGGTAACGGCAGGCAACTCAGCGGGCATCAACGATGGGGCAGCGGCCGTGCTGCTGGTGAGCGAGGAAGCCCTGAAGCGCTACAACCTAAAGCCCATGGCGCGGGTGGTGGCTTCGGCGGTGGCGGGTGTAGACCCAGCGTACATGGGCATTGGGCCGGTGCCGGCTACGCAAAAAGTGCTGCAGCGGGCTGGCCTAACGATACAGGACATCGACCTGATTGAACTGAACGAGGCGTTTGCGGCGCAAAGCATTGCCTGCATCCGGGACCTGAACCTGGACCCGGAGAAGGTCAACGTAAACGGTGGGTCTATTGCCATTGGGCACCCGCTGGGAGCCAGTGGCTCCCGCATTACGGCTACGCTACTGCACGAGATGCAGCGGCGCGACAACGTGCGCTACGGCTTGGCTACTATGTGCGTGGGCGTAGGGCAAGGCGCCGCAGTTATCTATGAGAAGCTGTAGTCAGAAATGCCCACAGGCGGTGGAGTTATCCGACGGCTGGAGGCATTTCTGGTGTGCTGCTGTGCTCACCCATGACTGACCCGCGGCTGACTCCTACGCTTGCGTTGCCGCTGCCAGGGGCGCGGCTGCGGCCTTGGCGGTTTCCGGATGCCGCGGCCTTGGCCCACCACGCCAACGACCGGGCCATCTGGCAAAATCTGCGCGACACCTTTCCTTACCCCTACACGGCTCAGGATGCAGAGTTCTTTCTATGCCTAGTGGCCGACAGCCAGCGCGACCTGCACCTGGCCATTGAGGTAGATGGGGAAGCAGTGGGCAGTATTGGAGTTCATTTCAAGTCGGATGTGCGGCGCCGGTCGGGCGAAATTGGCTACTGGCTGTCCCGGAAGCACTGGGGCAAGGGCGTGGCTACGGCCGCCGTGCAGGAGGTGTCGCGCTACGTGCTGGCTAGCTTTGACGTGTGCCGGCTGTACGCGGTGGTATTTGCCACTAATCTGGCGTCGGGAAGGGTGCTGGAAAAGACGGGGTACGAGCTGGAAGCTCGTATGCGCCGCAGCGTGGTGAAGGATGGCCAAATGTTGGATTCCTTGCTCTACGCGTTGGTAGAGGAGAAATAATCGGAACTATTTTCGCAGCTGTTAGCTACAACCGAGTGCGTTATTTTCTTCATCTGGCGTACGACGGCACCCAGTACCACGGCTGGCAGATGCAGCCGGGCGTGCTTACGGTGCAGCAGGAGCTGGACCGTTGCTTGTCGCAGGTGCTGCGGCAGGCGGTGTATTCGCTGGGCAGTGGCCGCACCGACTCGGGCGTGCACGCCAGCCATCAGGTGGCGCATTTCGATGCTGATATACCCGCTGGCCTGGACCTGTCTACGCTGCTGTACCGGCTGAACCGGGCCTTACCCCGCGACATTCGGGCCCAGGCCCTGCATCCAGTGCCCGATACGGCCCACGCCCGCTACGATGCCACGGCCCGCACCTACGAGTACCACGTGCGCCTCGTGCCCGACCCCTTCGCTCCCAGCTTCAGCTTATACCTGGACCGAGCCCCCGATGTGGCGGCCATGAACGAAGCCGCGGCGCTGCTGCTCGGAACCCACGATTTTACCAGCTTCTCGAAGGTGAAGGGCAGCGAGAAACACTACGTCTGCACTTGCTTGGAAGCGGGCTGGCATGAGGTGCCGGGCGGACTGGTATTCCGCATTAGGTCCAACCGGTTTGTGCGGGGCATGGTGCGGCTGGTAGTTGGCACGCTGCTCACGGTGGGGCGCGGCAAGATGAGTCCGCAGGAGTTTGGGGAAATCTTCCGCAGCCTCGACCGGGTACATGCCAGTGGGGCGGCTTTGGCCAACGGGCTGTTTCTGTGCCGGGTAGAATATCCGGAGGAATTGGTAACAGAAGCACGGCTACCAACCGGATTGCCGTACTTCTCCGGCGCGTAAGCAACATTGCTCCAGCTTACCTGTCATACAAAGCATAGCCTCTTGCGGGCTGGGGTTTGTAATTGTGTGAATTTCACTCGCAAGGCTTTTTGCCAAGCCAGGAATAACGCTTAGGCAGGCCGGCTTTTTGCGCGGCGGTGCTTTATCTTTCTGCTACTCATCTTCTCTCCTGCATGGAGCAACAAGCTACAACGGCCACCAAAAGCGGCAATATTTTCGACTGGCAGGTGCTGCGCCGGCTGGTGGCCTACGTGCGGCCCTACCGGCGGGTATTTTACTTTCTGATTTTCCTGACCATAGCCGCCGCCGTGCTGGGCACGCTGCGGCCCTTCCTGATTCAGCGGGTGGTAGATGTAACCATTGAGCAGGGCGACTGGGCCGGGCTGAACCGCATGTTTGGCTGGCTGGCGGTGCTGCTTGTGGCTCACGCCATTGTGAGCTACCTGCAAACCTACTTTGGGGGCTGGCTGGGCCAGTACATTGTGCGCGACATTCGGGTGGACCTCTACAAGCACATCCTGAACCTGCGGCTGAAGTTTTTCGACCGGACACCCATTGGCGTGCTTGTTACGCGCAACATTTCCGACGTAGAAACGCTGTCCGACGTGTTTAGCGAAGGGCTGGCCGCCATGATTGGCGACATTCTGCAGTTGGTGTTCATCATCGGGTTCATGTTTTACATGGACTGGCGGCTGACGCTGGTTAGCCTGTCAGTGATTCCGCCCCTGCTGTTCAGTACCTATGTGTTCAAGGAAAAGGTGAAGAAGTCGTTTCAGGAGGTGCGCACGGCCGTGGCCAACCTGAACTCCTTTGTGCAGGAGCACCTGACCGGCATGAACGTGGTGCAGATTTTCAATAATGAGGAGCGGGAGCTGCGCAAGTTCAAGGCCATCAACCAGGAGCACACCCGCGCCAACATCCGCTCGGTGCTCTATTACAGCATCTACTTCCCGGTGGCCGAGGTGCTGGCCGCCGCAGGCGTAGGCCTGCTGGTATGGTACGCAGCCCAGGGGCAGATTGAAGGTACCATTTCCAAAGGCGCCCTCATTGCCTTTATCCTATACAACGCCCTGTTCTTCCGGCCCATCCGCCAGATTGCCGACCGGTTCAATACCTTGCAGCTGGGCCTAGTAAGCACGGAGCGCCTCCTGAAGCTGCTCGACAGCAAGGAGTTGATTGCCGACAACGGCACCTACGCCCCCGCCGACCTGCGCGGCGACGTAGACTTTGAGCATGTCTGGTTTGCTTACAACGACGAAGAATGGGTGCTGCGTGACGTGAACTTCTCGGTGAAAGCCGGGCAGACCTACGCCTTCGTGGGAGCCACCGGGGCCGGCAAAACCAGCATCATCAACCTGCTTAGCCGCTTCTACGAAATCAACAAAGGCACTATTCGCATCGACGGCCACGACCTGCGCGAGTACGACCTCAAGGAGCTGCGCCGCCACATTGGGGTGGTGCTCCAGGACGTGTTCTTGTTTGCGGGCACCATCCGCGACAATATCACCCTGGGCAAGCCGGACATCGGCGACGCGCAAATCTGGGAAGCCGCCGACCTGGTAGGGGCCCGGCGCTTCATCGAGCGGCTGCCCGGCGGCCTCGACTACCAGGTAATGGAGCGTGGCGCTACGCTGTCGGTGGGGCAGCGCCAGCTTATCAGCTTCGTGCGGGCCATGGTGTACCAGCCGCGCATCATCATTCTGGACGAGGCCACGTCGTCGGTTGATTCGGAGACGGAGGAGCTGATTCAGCAGGCCATTGAGCGGCTGATGCAGGGGCGCACGTCGCTGGTTATTGCCCACCGGCTCAGCACCATCCAGAAAGCCGACCAGATTATCGTGCTCGACCGGGGCGAAATCAAGGAATCCGGCACTCACGAGGAGCTGCTGCAACTGCACGGCTACTACGCCAACCTTTATCAGATGCAATACAAGGATGTACTGTCATCGTAGGGGCGCGTCGCACGCGCCCCCCGCCGAAGCCGTGCCGCCTGTCCACAGAAAGCCGAGCGGATGCCCCGCTGCCGCGTAGCTTTGCGTCAACTATTCCCCCACGACCGGGCGCGTGCAACGCGCCCCTACCACATGAACAAAGTATTTTTGGCACTAGCCCTGCTGCTGGGCCTTGGGTTTACGGTGGCCTACTGGCGCATGGGTGGCTTTCGGGCCGCTACCGTTGCTGCGCAAACCACCAGCCAGCCCATCTTCGTGGCCGGGCGCTATTATGAAGGCCCCGCCAACGACCAGGCTTTCGGCGACCTGACCCGCGAGGCCTACAAGCTGCGCAGCAGCGGCCAGCTCCGCGGCGACTTTGGCAACATCTTCTACAACAGCCCCGAATCCTCGCGCGACGCGGCCAAGGTGTTTGTGGGCGTCGTAGTGGCCGATACCACGGCGCAGAAGCTGCCGGCGGGCTACACGTACCGCACGTTCCCGGCCGGGCAGCGCGTGCTCCACGCCCGCATTGACGCCAGCTACCTGGTGGCTCCCGAGAAACTGTACGCCGGCATCAAAGACTACGCCGCCGCCCAGAAGCTCACCTTGCAGCACGTGTACCTGGAGCGGTTCCCGGATAAAGGCGAGCCAGAGGTGTTTGCGGTGGTGAAGTAGAAGTGGACTATGGACACGAAAAAGCCCGGCAGAAATTATCTGTCGGGCTTTTTCATGCTTGGCGGCAGTCTGCGTCAGTTAACGGCCTATGTAGTAAGAAGCTCCTAAGGCTAAAGAACTAAGGCCAAAGCTGGCCCCAAAGCGGGAAGTAATAAAACCGTCTCCTTCAAAGTCAACGGGTAGGTTTTGCGGTATTCTTTTAGCGCGACTATAGCCAACTGAACCGCAGGTTAACTCAAGCCCAAGCTTATTGATAGGAAAGAAAACCAGCGCTGGGGTAATAGCCGCAAATACCTCACGGGTGTTTGCACTGAATACATTTGAGGATTGATCGATATCCCTGTCAAACCGCCCAAGAGCATACCCAGCCGATACCTGTCCGTATATGCCAAAATTCTCGATTGGCAAATAGTAATACCGTAAGAAAGGAGCAATAGAAACGGAATGTTCCTTATCAGTTCGTGTCACCACAACAGGGCTATTCGGTCCATTCAGAACTCCCTCTTTCAGTACAGTCTTATTAGTTGAAAAACCTGGGGAAATACCAACAGCTACATTGTCAGCAATGAAAAAGCCTGCCGCAGGAGCAGCAGAGAAGCTGCTTCTTTTCTCGGGCGTAAACTTCGTGTCAAAATCCTCTGTAACAGAATAGGCGTTGTAGCCAACAGAACCACCCAGGAGCTTAACACCTTTCGTAATTTGGGCGGAGGCTGCAATGGCAGCCACACTTAAAGCGCATACACTGATGCCGGCCACTAATTTTTGCATGGGGGGTAGAGAAGGAAAAAGTGAAATGATTGGATAAACGATTTTGCCAAGCCCGGCAATAACGAAGGATAGCTTCAGAATTATATAGCCAAAAACAAAACCGCCCGCCGAACTGGGTTCAGCGGGCGGTTTGAGATAGTAGAATACCTGAGTCGGGGTGGCAGGATTCGAACCTACGGCCTCTACGTCCCGAACGTAGCGCGCTACCGGGCTGCGCTACACCCCGATTAAACTGTGCTGGCCTGGGCACACACGAGGTATTCTGGCTTGCTACTGCCTAAAAAAGCCGCCGAACCTAAGTTCAGCGGCTTTTTCGACAGGAATCTGTTCTGTCGGAGTGGCAGGATTCGAACCTACGACCTCCAGCACCCCATGCTGGCGCGATACCAGGCTACGCTACACCCCGATAGAATTGTGGGACAAAGGTAAGCACGCCGCCCCGTATTCCGCAAGCTTTAGCAGCGGATTTTATTCTGCGCAAGCAAGTAGAAAACTCGTGCAAGCAGAACAATAAGCAGGTAGATGCTTCGTTTAGTGGCGGTTAAAAACGGTGAGCTGAGAACCGGTAACAAGATAAATTTTATTTCCTGTGCCCTTCGTAGGGCCTATACTGAGGGTAACGTGGTTTCTTCTTTCGTCAAGGACAGCCACTTAGCCGCGGAAATGTTTATCTTTACCCTCCCCGTATGATTCACACACCCTGTCTGAATGCGTATGAAAACATTTACTCTTCTCGTGTTTCTGCTAGCTGCCGTGCTATGCCAGCCGGTGTACGCGCAAACCAAGGCCCCGGCCAAGCCCGACGCCGCTAAGTCGGCCCCTAGCTCGGCTCAGCCGGCGGCCCCGGCTCCTGCGGCTCCTATGGTCGCGGCGGCCCCGCCCGCTCTTATCACCGACAAGATGGCGGACCCCGCGCCAAACAACGGTCCGCTGAAAGTGCGCCTGGACGCCAACCCCCTGACCAAGCGCCTCACGGTGCGCACCGATGCCGCCGGCCCTACCCGCGTAGAGGTAAACGACCCGGAAGGCCGCCCCGTGCTTACCCGCGACATAATGGTGGGCACTGATGCCGCCGTGCTCGACGTGAGCAACCTGCCGCCCGGCTCTTACATTGTGCAGTGCTCCTCGGGCGAGCGGCGCGGCATGAAACGGGTGCTGCTGGGCCAGTAACCGGTCTGCGGCTGAACGCCCGATAGGTGTAGACAGACGCCTTCTGCCGCCCGGTAGAAGGCGTTTTCTTTGATTAACGACTGCGGCTACGGCTGCGGAGAGCATACACTGCATGGCGCACACGGCGGTTTCCTACTGGGAGCACCACACTTTTCTGTCGGGGTACGATGTGGTGATTGTGGGGGCGGGTATTGTGGGGTTGACGGCGGCCATCTACACCCGGCAGCTGCGGCCTACGGCCCGCGTGTGCGTGCTGGAGCGCGACACGCTGCCCAACGGGGCCAGCACCAAAAACGCCGGGTTTGCCTGCTTTGGCTCCGCGTCGGAGCTGCTGGAGCAGCAGCGGCGCGGTGGTGCAGCGGCCTTGCAGGCAGTAGTGCGGGCCCGGTGGCAGGGGCTGGGCCGGTTGCGGGAGCTGCTCGGGGATGAGGCGCTTGACTACCAGCCGGTGGGTGGCTTCGAGCTGTTTCGGTTCCAGGATGCGGCCTTGGCGGCGGAATGCTACCGGCAGCTGCCTTACCTGAACGAGCTGCTGGCACCCATCATCGGCCGCCCCGACATTTTCCGCGACGCCACCCACCGCCTGCCTGGCCTGGGCTTGGCGGGCGTGGAGCACATGCTGGAAAATACCGCTGAAGGCGCCCTGGATACGGGCCGCCTTATGCTGGCTCTGCTCCAACGGGCCTGGGCGGCCGGCGTGGTGGTGCTGCACGGTATGCCGGTAACGGCGCTGGAGCCCGGCAGTGGATTCGTACGAGTTCATACGCCGCTGGGCCAGCTGGAAGCCGGGCAGGTGCTGCTGGCTACCAACGCCTTCAGCCGGCAGTTTTTTCCGGAACTGGACGTGGCGCCGGGTCGTGGGCAGGTGCTCGTAACGGAGCCGCTGCCCGACTTGCACCTGCCCGGCACGTTTCATTACGACCGAGGCTACACCTACTTCCGGCAGGTGGGGCAGCGCCTGCTGCTGGGCGGCGGCCGCCACCTCGACCCGGCCACCGAAGCCACCACCGAGCCCGGCCTTACGCCCGTGGTGCAGCACTATCTGGAAGACCTGCTGCACACCGTCATTCTGCCCGGCCGCCGGCCCCACATTGATTTTCGGTGGAGCGGGGTTATGGCCTTTGGCGCCGAGCTGGCGCCCATCATCCGGCCGCTGGCGCCGGGGGTATTCGGGGCGCTGCGCTGCAATGGCATGGGCGTGGCCATGGGCGCCGGCACGGGTTGGCAGGCGGCGCAGATGATGAGTGGTGCGTAGAAGTGAGACGATGAGAAGTGAGACGATGTTCTGAAGGCATCAGGCTCGATAGAACAAAAGTCTCACCTCTCACTTCTCATCGTCTCACTTCTAACCTCCCACTTCTACATTCAGGCTTCTTCGCTTTGCAGCTGCCGCTCGTAGAGGGCGCGGTAGAGGCCGTCCTGGTCTTGCATGAGGGCTTCGTGAGTGCCGTGCTGCACGATTTGGCCGTCGTCGAGGACCAGGATTTCGTCGGCCAGCTTCACGCTGCTCACGCGGTGGCTGATGATGAGGCTGGTGCGGTTGTGCATGATGCGCTGGAGGGCGCCCAGGATGGCGTTTTCGGTGTTGGTGTCCACGGCCGACAAGGCGTCGTCCAAAATCAGAATCTTGGGCTCCTTGACCAGAGCGCGGGCAATGCTAACGCGCTGCTTCTGGCCGCCCGACAGGGTGATGCCCCGCTCGCCCAGCTTGGTGTCGAAGCCTTCCTGAAACTGCACGATGTTGTCGTACACGTTAGCATCCTTGGCGGCCTGAATCATGCGCTCCTCGGTGGGGTTTTCCAGGCCGAAGTTGATGTTGTTGCGAATGGTATCGGAGAACAGAAATACGTCCTGGGGCACGTAGCCGATTTGGCTGCGCAGGGTACGCAGGGACAAGTCGCGCAGGTCGTGGCCGTCGAGGAGGATGCGGCCCTGGGTTACGTCGTAGAGGCGGCAGAGCAGGGCGGCAATAGTGCTTTTGCCCGAGCCGGTATTGCCGATGATGGCCAGCGTTTGGCCCGGCCGGATGCGGAAGCTCACGTCGCGCAGGGCCTGAATACCGGTGTCGGGGTAGGTGAAGGACACGTGGTCGAACACGATGTCGCCTTGCAATTCCACTTCCAGGTTCTGGCGCGAGACGATGTCGGTTTTCTGGTTTAGAAACTCGTTGATGCGGGCCTGGGAGGCCTCGGCCCGCTGCACCAGGGAGCTGGTCCAGCCCAGAGCCGTAACGGGCCAGGTCAGCAGGTTCACGTAAATCAGAAACTCGGCGATGCTGCCCGTGGTGATGGTGCCGCGAATCACCTCCTGGCCCCCAATCCAAACCGTGATGATGGTGCTCAGGCCCACCAGAAACAGGATGAGCGGGAAAAACAGGGAGTTGACGAAGTTCAGGCTCAGGGACTTCTGCTTGTACTCATCCGAAGCCAGCGTGAACTGCCGGTGCGAGTCTTCCTCGCGCACAAACGACTTCAGAACCCGAATGCCCGAAAACGCCTCCTGCACAAAGGTGGTCATGCCGGCCAGGGAGCGTTGGATTTCGTCGGACTTCCGCTCAATCAGGTTGTTGACGTAGAAGATGCTAATGCTGAGAATGGGCAAGGGCAGCAGCGTGTACAAGGTCAGCTTCACGTTGACCATAAGCATGAGCGGCACGATGAGCACGAACAGAATAACCAGCTGCAAGAAGTACATGATGGCCGGCCCAATGTACATGCGCACCCGACCCACGTCCTCCGAAATGCGCGACATCAGGTCGCCGGTGCTGTTGCGGCGGTAGAAGCTCAGCGGCAGGCTTTGGTAGTGCTCGTAGACCTCGTTTTTCTGGTCGTTTTCGATGTGCCGGCTCATTACGATGAGCGTTTGGCGCATGAAAAACAAGAAGATGCCCCGCAAGAGAGCCATGAGCAGAATCAGCACCCCGTAGAGCAGGATGTTGCGCCCGAACAGGCTGTAGACCCCGCTCTGGGCCGGCGTACCGGCGTACAGATAGTAGAGGTCGATGCCCTCGCCCACCAGGTCGAAGGCGTAGCGCACAATTTGGGCCGGGAAGATGGCCAGCAGCGTGCTCAGGGCCACAAACAGCACCCCGCCGAGGAAGTGCCACTTGTAGCGCAACAGGTATTTATTGGTAGCAGATAGGGCGCGCACAGATGCGAGTTGGGAAGTTTAGGAGTTTGGAAGTTAGAAAGTTAAAAGACTACGGAAGGGTTTCGGCAGCTGGTCGGGAAACCGACCTCAACCAGGCAAAACCACTTTCTAACTTTCTAACTTCCAAACCTCTAAACTCCCAGGAAAAGACTGCGTGGAGCTGGCTGAAATCGGAAAAACCGGCTACTTTTGCACCCGCATTGCGGGAGTGTGCCGGTGGCCGGACTGCGCGAATTCATTGAACGACGGGAAATAGCCTAGTGGCATCGTCAATCGTTCAGCGAGGTGCGGGCGCCCGGTGCGGCAGCAGCCCCGCAAAGGTACGACAACCCACCCCCACCCACCTCTTTTTTCCCGCATCCGAATGGTTGAAACGAAAGCGTTGGCCGACACGTCGGTCTTTGGGCAGATTGCCGAGTATCAGCACGAGCAGGTAGTGTTCTGCCACGACCACGAAACCGGCCTGCGCGCCATCATCGGCATTCACAACACGGTGCTGGGGCCGGCCCTGGGCGGCACCCGCCTGTGGCACTACGCCTCCGACGCCGAAGCCCTGCACGACGTGCTCCGCCTCTCGCGCGGCATGACCTACAAGGCGGCCATTTCGGGGCTGAACCTGGGCGGGGGCAAGGCCGTCATCATCGGCGACAAAAGCCTCAAGACCGAAGCCCTGCTGCGTAAGTTCGGGCGCTTCGTGCAGAACCTCAACGGCAAGTACATCACGGCTGAGGATGTGAACATGACCACCAAGGACATGGAATACATCCGCATGGAAACCAAGCACGTATCGGGCCTGCCCGAGAGCATGGGCGGCTCCGGCGACCCGTCGCCGGTTACGGCCTACGGCACCTACATGGGCATGAAGGCTGCCGCCAAGCGGGCCTTCGGCTCCGACTCCTTGCAGGGCAAGCGCGTGGCCATGCAGGGCGTGGGCCACGTGGGCACCTATCTGCTGGAATACCTGCAGAAAGAAGGCGCCCGGCTGGTGCTGACCGACTACTACCCGGAACGCGCCCAGCAGGCCGCCGCCCGCTTCGGCGCCACGGCCGTGGACCTCGACGACATCTACGACCAGGATGTGGACATCTACTCGCCCTGCGCCCTGGGAGCCACCATCAACGACGACACCATCTCGCGCCTGAAGTGCCAGGTAATTGCGGGCTGCGCCAACAACCAGCTGGCCGAGGAAAACGTGCACGGCCCCGCCCTCGTGGACCGCGGCATCGTATACGCCCCCGACTTCCTTATCAACGCCGGCGGCCTCATCAACGTGTACTCGGAGGTAATCGGGGGCAGCCGCCAGTCGGCCCTCACGCAGACCGAGAAAATCTACGACTTCACCACCCAGGTGCTGCTCAAGGCCGAGCAGGAAGGTACCCACCCGCAGGCCGCCGCCATCCGCCAGGCCGAGGAGCGCATCGCTGCCATCGGCAAGGTTAAATCAACCTATTGATAGAAGTGAGAGGTTAGAAGTGAGAAGTGAGACTTTTTTTGCGCTGCTAGCATCCAGACCAGTAGTTTTAAACTATGTATCTCACTTCTCATATCTAGCCTCTCACTTCTACTCAAATGAAACACCGGTTCAGAGAACTTAAAGTCTGGCAGAAAGCTATGGAAATAGCGCGGCTGACTTACACGAGCTGCGCGGGCTTTCCGGATGATGAACGATTTGGACTGATTTCGCAGATGCGCCGCGCTGCGGTTTCGATACCATCGAATGTGGCAGAAGGAGCCGGGCGAGATTCAGCAAAGGAGTTTCAGCATTTCTTGTCTGTTTCCAACGGCTCATCATACGAATTGGAAACACAATTTCTGCTGGCCGAATCATTTGGCTACATCAGTGCCGCGGCTACCGAAGAAATCTGTAGCCGCTTAGGGGAATTGCAACGCATGATTTATGGGTTACGAAAATCCCTGAACGACTAATTACGCTTACCAACATCACCAAGGGTCGGAAGAAGTCTCACTTCTCACTTCTCTGTACTCACTTCTATTCCATGCTCAACCGTCGCACGCTTCGCATTAAGGTCATGCAGGCCCTGTACGCCTACCATCAGGCGGTGGGGTCGGATTATCTGTTGGCCGTTGACCGGATTGCGGATGCCTTCGCGCCCGATTTGAACTCGCCCGAGCCCCAGGACCGGCGGCAGCTGCAAGGGCAGCGCAAGCTGGCCGAGGTAATCTTTAAAGAATGGCACAAAACCGGCCAGGAGCCAGAAAAAACCGACGACGCCGACGTAAACGACGCCGTGCAGGACGCCATCAAGTTTTACCAGAAAGCCGTGGCCAAAGACGCCACCTACTACGGCGGGCAGATGGTGCACGCCGCCGAGAGCATCCACGACCAGTACATTCACCTGCTCAACATTCCGGAGGCGCTGCTTCAGGTGATTGAGGACGAAAAGGAACGGGCTGCCCGCCGCCTCACGGCCGCCAAGGAGCCCCTGCTGGACACCGCCCGCCTGGAGCAGAACCCCGTGATTGAGAAGCTCATGGGCAACCTCCAGCTCCAGGACCTCACCATTCGCCGCTCGCTGAAGTGGCACGGCGAGGCCGAGATGGAAGCTCTACGCACCGCGTGGCGCACCGAAATAAAGCAGGACCCGGAGCTGCTAAGCTACCTGGCGGCCCCGGCCGGCAACTACCCGGAGGACCAGGAAATCCTGAAGCACCTCTACAAGACGTACGTGTTCAAGGGCACCAGCCTGCCGGCCTACATCGAGGAAGACGACCTGAACTGGGAGGAAAACCGGCCCATTGTGAAAAACCTGGTGGTGAAAACCATCAAGATGCTCGACGAGGCCGCCGACGAGAAGCTGGTGCTCATGTCGCTGTCGGCAAACTGGCAGGAAGACAAGGAGTTTGCCGAAAGCCTGTACCGCCAGACCTTGCAGGACGACGAGAAGTACGAGAAGCTGATTGCCGAGTCGGTGCAGAACTGGGACGTGGAGCGCGTGGCGCTTACCGACAAGATTTTGCTGAAGATGGCGTTGTGCGAGATGCACTTGTTCCGGGCCATTCCGGTGAAAGTGACCATCAACGAGTACATCGAAATCAGCAAGATGTACTCCACGCCCAAGAGCAAGCAGTTTGTGAACGGGATTCTGGATAAATTGGCCCAGGACCTGACGGCCAGCGGCGCCATCCGCAAGTCGGGCCGCGGGCTGCTGGACAACCAGTAGGTGGTAGCAGGTAATTGGTAGTAAGATGCTGGTGGGTGAAGGCGGCGCCTTGCCTGAAAGCACTGAGTGTTACCTCCACCGTAATTTCTCCGTACTTGCAGATGTTTTGGGTTTCCTAATACCTAATACTCACTACTTACTTCCAACATATGGGTAGCAAAACCACTACCGGCATTCTGTGCTTCGCGGGCGGCGCCCTGGCCGGAGCTACTATCGGCCTGCTGTATGCCCCGGAGAAGGGCCGCGAAACCCGCAGCTGGCTCAGCTACAAGCTGGAGAAATACCGCGAAACCCTGGCCGACCTCACCGAAAACCTGGTGACCAGCCGCGCCGACCAGGGCCCCAGCTCGGCCAAGAGCGAAGGCCAGCGCGTGATTCAGGACGCCAAGAGCAAGGCCGAGCAGCTGCTCGGCGACGTCGACCAGCTCATCAACCAAATCAACTCCCGCAAGACAGCCTGATTTTTTTAATGAGTGAATGAGCGAATGAGTGAATGAGTGGCCGTTCCAACCCGGAAGTAGTGGTCATTCATTCACTCATTCGTTCATTCACTCAATCACTCATTCAAGATAATGCACCATATCACCCTCATTCCCGGCGACGGCATCGGGCCGGAAATCACCAAAGCAGTAACCGACATTTTTGCCGCCGCCCAGGTGCCCGTGCAGTGGGAGGAGCAGAATGCCGGCCAGACCACGTTTGACCAGTCGGGCGAATTGATTCCGCAGGCCCTGCTGACTTCGCTGGAGAAAAACCGCGTGGCCCTGAAAGGCCCCATCACCACGCCCGTGGGCAAGGGCTTCCGCTCCATCAACGTGACCTTGCGCCAGAAGTACGACCTGTACCAGAACGTGCGGCCGGCTAAAACCACGCCTGGTATTCAGACGCGCTACTCGGGCGTGGACTTGGTGCTGTTTCGGGAGAATACTGAGGGCCTGTACTCGGGCCTGGAGGTGTACGATGAGCGCCTGGGCATTGCCGACTCGTTTAACCGCATCACCAAGGAAGGCTCGCGCAAGATTTGCCGCGCCGCCTTCGCCTACGCCGACAAGCACGGCCGCAAAAAGGTGACCCTAGCTCACAAGGCCAATATTCTGAAGATGGCCGGCACGCTGATGCTGGACGCCTGCAAGGAAGCGGCTGCCGAGTTTCCGCACATCGTGTTCGAGGATAAAATCATCGACAACATGTGTATGCAGCTGGTAGTGAAGCCCGAGCAGTTCGACGTAGTAGTAACCACCAACCTGTTTGGCGACATCCTCTCGGACTTGTGCGCCGGCTTGGTGGGCGGTCTGGGCGTGGTATCGGGCGCCAACGTGGGCGACGACATGGCCATCTTCGAGGCCGTGCACGGCTCGGCCCCCGACATTGCGGGCCAGGGCAAGGCCAACCCCACAGCCCTGCTGCGCTCGGCCCTGATGCTGCTGCGCCACATCGGGGAGCATGAGTACGCTACCACCATCGAGAAGGCCCTGGACCTGACCCTGCAAGATAAGTCGAAGTGCACCGGTGACCTGGGCGGCCCGGCCTCCACGGGCGAGTTTGCGCAGGCTGTTATCGGCAACCTGGGCAAGTAGCGGCGGGCCTGCCACTCAGGTATTTACCGGTGGCAGATTATGCCGTACCTTCGCCGCTGCAACGTACTTTCTCTGGATTTCACTGGCCGCTGCGCCGGCTTTTTTCCTCTTGTTATGAAACGCACGCTATTTTCTGCTTTCCTGCTCTCCGGCACGCTGCTGCTGGGGGCCTGCAACAACAACAAGGCCGCCGAAGTGGGCGCCGAGGGCATGAACGCCGCCGCTACGGCCGCGGCGGCTAACCCGGTGGTAGACAACCCCAACGTAACCAACGAAACCGAAGCGCCTAACCCCAACGCCCCGGTGATGACCTTCGCGAAAGCCGAGCACGATTTCGGCGACATCAAGCCGGGCGAGGTGGTAAAGCACACGTTTGAGTTTACGAACACAGGTAAGTCGCCGCTGCTGATTGAAACGGCCACGGCTTCCTGCGGCTGCACTACCCCCAACTGGACCAAGGAGCCCGTGCAGCCCGGCCAGAAAGGCACCATCGAAGTGCAGTTCGACAGCCACGGCAAAACCGGCATTCAGAACAAGGAGGTAGCCATTCAGGCCAACACCCAGCCGAGCATCACCAAGGTGACCATCAAAACCAACATCCTGCCCGACGGCCAGAACGGCCCGGTGCGGCAGTAAGCATTACGCGCCGCACGGCAGTTACGGAAAGTTGGGCCGGGGAGTGGGTACAGCCCGCCCCAGCCCAACTTTCTGGCTTTTGCGGCCCGCAACTCGTAGAATCATTGCAAGAACCCCGCGTTATGTTGTCAACTCTATTATTGCAAGCGGCGGCCCCCGGAGCGGGCGGCCTGTTCCAGTACCTGCCACTCGTCCTCATGGTAGTGGTCATGTACTTCTTTCTGATCCGGCCCCAGCAGCGCCGCGCTACCGAGGCCAAGAAGTTTCGGGCGGCGCTGGCCAAGGGCGCCAACGTGGTGACCATCGGGGGCCTGCACGGCAAGGTGGTGGACCTGAGCGACGACACCGTAACCGTAGAAGTAGACAAGGGTGTGCGCCTGCGCTTCGACCGGTCGGCCATTGCGCGGGAGGTAGCCAGCAAGACGGCGTGAACCTCACCCCCTAGCCCCCTCTCTAGAAGAGAGGGGGGACTAGCAACCCCACCCCAACCCCTCCCCAAAAGGGAGGGGCTCTAGTTCTAGTTCGTTAGAGCTAGAGTCCCTTAATTGGAGAGGCTAGGGGTGGTTGATGGTAGTTGAGCAGTAGGCTGATAGAGCATCAGCTAAAAACTAGCGCTAGAGCCCCTCTCCTTTTCGGAGAGGGGTGGGGGTGAGGCAACTAAAACTAGTTCCCCCTCTCTTTTGGAGAGGGGGCTAGGGGGTGAGGTCCCACTTGCGCACCTACATTTCTTCATCACCTTTCACTTTCTGTATTTGTGCCGCTTGCTCGTCCTGCCCGGTTGCTGCGCTGGTTTTTCAGCCCGTTTTACGGGCAGGAGCGGAGCTATTGGCGGGCGGTGACGGCATGCTTTCTGGCGGCCAGCACGTTCTGGCTGCTTAATGCTCTGGGCAAAACCTACACCACGCGCATCACCTACCCCGTGGCGTGGCGCTACAACGAAAGCCGCTACGTGCCGGTGCACCCTTTGCCCACGGAGGTACCCGTGAACGTGACGGGCCGGGGCTGGAAGCTGCTGCGCCGCCAGTTGCAGCTCGACCTGAAGCCCGCCGAGCTGACCGTGACCGACTTGCCCGCCACCCGCTTTGTGACGGCCCGTATGCTGCGGCCGGCGTTGCAGCAGAGCATGGACGGCCTCCAGCTCAACTACCTGCTCACCGACACGCTGTGGGTGGCGTTTGATGAGCTGATTAGCCGGCGGCTGCCGCTGGCCCTGAGCCCGGCGGCTTCGGGCGCGGCCTTGCCCTACGCGGCGCAGTTTGAGCCGGCCAGCGTGGTGTTTCGGGGGCCGGCCGGCAAGGTCAGAAGCTTGCCCAGCCCCTACCTGGTACACCTGCCCCAGGCACCAGCCGGCAGCACCGCCGGCGACATCCGTGTGCCCATCGGCGGGCCCGAGCTGGTGACGACCAACGTGCAGGACGTGCGCGTGCGGCTGGTGCCGCGCCAGGTTATCCGGGTGCCGGTGCAGGTGGTGCCCGAGCTGCTCGACGCCCCGCCCGGCCGCCGCTACCAGCTCACGCCCGCCACCGTGCGTGTGCAGCTGGAGTTTTTCCCCGAAGACACCGCCGCCTTCCGCCCCGAGCAGGTGCGGGTGCAGCTTCACTACGGCCAGTTCACCAACAGCGACTCCAGCCTCCAGCCCTTCCTGGCCCAAAAGCCCGCCCAGGCCCGTGGCTTCCTCGTTCTCACCCCTGGCGTGCGGGCAAAAGAAGTGAAATAGTGAGGTGGCGGAGGTGAGCTGACGTGCTGCTGTGTGAATGGTATTGTCATGCTGAGCGCAGCCGAAGCATCTCTACCGCTGGCTAACTCTTAACGCTTGCTCAACGAAGCGGTAGAGATGCTTCGACAAGCTCAGCATGACAATACCACTGCAACGAAGCGGGAGAGACGCTTCGACTGCGCCTCTGGCTGCGCCTTTGCTCAGCATGACCACTCTTTTCCACTCACTACCTCACTACTCACCATCTCACTTCCTCACTTCATGCTCAAAATCGGAATCACTGGCGGAATTGGCTCGGGCAAAAGCGTGGTGTGCCGCCTGTTTCAGGTGCTGGGGGCGCCGGTGTACGACTCGGATGCGCGGGCGAAGTGGGTGATGAGCCACGATGCCCGGCTGCGGGAGGAGCTAACGGCCGCTTTCGGCTCCGAAACCTTTAACGCTCAGGGCCAGCTTAACCGCACCTACCTAGCGCGGGTGGCCTTCCCCAACCCCGCGCAGCTAACCCGCCTCAACGCCCTGGTGCACCCCCACGTGGGGCGCGACTTCGAGCAGTGGGCCGCCGCCCGCCAAGCCGAAGGCCACCGCTACGCACTCAAAGAAGCCGCCTTGCTCTACGAATCGGGCGCCTACCGCCAGCTCGACCAGATTATTACCGTGTACGCCCCCGCCGCCGTGCGCCAGGCCCGCGTGCTGCGCCGCGACCCGCACCGCACCGCCGACGACATCCAAAACATCATGGGCAAGCAGCTCAGCGAAGAAGAGAAAATGCAGCGCGCCGAGCACGTCATCCACAACGACGACGCCCACCTGCTCATCCCGCAGGTGCTGAAGCTGCATCAGGAGTTTATAGGTTAGAAAGTTTAAAGCCTGTCATTGCGAGCCGGAGGCGAAGCAATCCGTCCTTCTCAGGGCAGAAGCATTCGAACTCTGCAAGCCCCTGCAGTCTGCTTGGTGTCAGGGGCCTGCTGTCTTGTCCGGCTCCCTCTCTCCCGGAAAGGGGCTGGGGGTGAGGCACACACGTCAGGAACTTTTGAGAGTTCAGACGCTCGGCGCAGAGGAAAGGACGGATTGCTTCGCCTTCGGCTCGCAATGACAGAGGCACTTACCGAATAATCGGGCTGCGCTCGAAGGGACGGGTGCGGTCGAAAAGGTAGCGGTAGGTGGTGTGGGTTTTGTAGATGCGGGCCCCGATGGAGCGGGTGACGGCCAACATCCGGGGGTTGAAGTCGCCAATCCAGTTCATCTCGATGTCGGTGTAGCCGGCGCGCATAAACTCGGCGCGGGCGTGCACCATCAGGGCGCTTTCTACGCCCTTGCCCTGCCAAGCCGGCACCACCCCGAAGATGACGCCGAACAGCTTTTTGTCGGGCCGCTGCTCGTAGCGGCGCTTTTCCCACAGGAAGCGCAGCTTGTTCCAGAGGTTGAAGTTGCGGCCCACGTGCTTGAATAGCTGGTTCAGCTCGGGCAAGCTCACGAAGAAGGCCACCGGCTCATCGTGGGCGTAGGCAAACCAGAGCAACCGCTCGTCCAGCACGGGCTTCATCTGCCGCACCAGCTCCCGGGCCTTGTCCAGGGGCATGGCACTAACGCCGCTGTGGTTGGCCCAGGCCAGGTTATAGACGTGGTGAAAGTCGCGGGCCAGCTTCTCGGGGTTGCGCTTGTCGGCGTACGTAAAGCGAAATTCGGGGTGCTCCAGGGCGTAGCGCTCGGCGGCCCGGTGAAAGGTATCGTGCAGGGGCGCGGCCACCTCGCGGTAGCAGGTGTACTGCTTGAAGTAGGTCTGAAAGCCGTAGTTCTCGAATAGCTGCTGGTAGTAAGGCAGATGGTAGAACATGCCGTAGTTGGGCTCGGTGAAGCCCGCCGTGAGCAGCCCCCAGAACCGGTCCCGCTCCCCGAAGTTGATGGGCCCATCCATGGCCTGCATACCCCGCTCGGCCAGCCACGCGCGACAGGCCTCAAACAACTCGGTGGCGGCGGCCTGGTCGTTGATGCACTCAAAAAAGCCCATGCCGCCCACCGGCAGCGTGGCATCGGTGAAGGCGGTGGCCTGGTTCACAAAAGCCGCCACCCGCCCGATAACCGTACCATCAGGCGCCGTGAGCACCCAGCGAATGGCCTCGCCGTGGGCGAAATTAGGGTTGCGCCTGGGGTCGAAAACGGTCTCTATTTCGTGGTCGAGGGGCGAAATCCACTGGGGCTGGTCGTGGTAGAGGCGGGCGGGCAGGTCCAGAAAGTGCCGCACCTGCTGGCGGGAGGAAACTTCGAGAAGCGGCATAAGACGAGAAGCGGCTAGCGGAAGCCGCAGATGAAGAAAAGAAAAACTTACGGCGTGGGCGGTTTGCGAAAGATGGACAGGATCCGGATGCCCTCGGCCCGCACCGTGTAGATTTCGGTGCCCACGGAGTCGGCAAACGGCTGCGGGTGCCAGCGGTAGGTGGTCAGGAAATAGTCGGCCGAGTCGGCCGGAACGTAGCGGATGCGCTGGCGCTGCTCCGGGGGCAGCATCAGGCTGTTGTTGTACAGCGGGTTGTGCATAGGCCAGCGCACATGGATGCGAAGCGGCCCCGTGGGTTGCTGGCGCGTCAGCCACTCCAGCCCTTGGCGCACCGACAACCCCCAGTAGTCCCGGTCGAACAGCCGCTCGGCCTGCTCGGCGGGCAGAAAGCTGTAGTACAGGTGCTGAAACGGATGCAGCTGCACCATGCGCCCGGCCGTGCGGCCGGTTTCCAGCAAAGCGCCCAGCAGCAAAAGCGTGGCGGCGGGCCGCAGCCAGGGCCCCGGCGCTGCCGGGCTGGCGGCCTTGGCCAGGCCCTGCACGCCACGAGCCGCCAGCAGCACCAGGGCCGGGTACACAAAGTAGAGGTGGCGCCAGGTGTCGTAGAGGCTGGAGTTCAGGGCAATAACCAGCAGCAGCGGCCCCAGCAGCCAGCCGGCTATCAGCAGGTCGAGGCGGTGCAGGCCCAGGCCCGCCAGCCAGGGCCGGGCCCGCAGCACCGACCGGGCACTGAACCCGAGCCCGAGCAGCGCCGCCAGCACGTAGGGCAGGGGCGTGGTGATGAGTATCCAGACCGGCGCGTAATGCCAGGGCAGAGTATAAGGGCTGTAGTACTGGCCCAGGTAGAGGTTGGTGAAGGGCCAGCGGTAGTGGCCCATGCTGCGAAAAGCCGCTACGAAGTGGCCCACGGGGTCGGCCCAAAGGTAGGGCCAGCCCACCACCGTACCGGCCGCCGCCACTGCTACATACAGGCCCAGCAGGCGCAGGCGCCGCCCGCGCTCCACGGCTGGCCGGTCTAGCAGGTCCAGCCCCACCATCACCACCGTAAAAGCCACCAGCAGCACACCCAGGATGCGGGCATCGGTAGCCAGGGCCGTAGCCAGGCCGTGCCCGGCGGCCCGCCCCGCAGACGGAGCGGTGGTGAAGGACACCAGCGTGCTCATCCCGAAGGCAAACAGCCCCAGAAACAGGATGTCTTTGCCATTGGTAAAGGACTCGGCAAACAGGCGCGGCGACAACACCAGCAGCCCGGCCGCCAGCAGCCCCCAGCGCCAGTCGCCCAGCCAGGTGCGCCCAATGCGGTACACCGCCCACACGCCCAGCTGAAACACCCCGAAAATCAGGAAGTGCCGCAGAAAAAAGTAGGCCCGCGAGTCGTGATGCACCAGCAGGTAGCTCAGCACGCTCAGCGGCACCTCGAAGATGACGCCGTGGTCATTGTCGCGGTAGCCTTCCAACTCCGGAATTAGGTGGCTGGAAGGCTCCTGCCGCACCCGCTCCGGCATCACCAGGCCCGCTACATACTTCACGTTTACCAGCCCGTTGAGGTGGTCGGTGGGCTCATCCCACGACACGCCATAGTCGCGGTGCAGCAGAGCCCCCAGCACAAACAAGCCACCGAAAAACAGCGGCACCACCCAGCGGCGGGCGGTATGGGGCAAGCGCAAACGGGCAAGCAGATCGGGCAAAGGCATGCAGGGAAGAGCAGGAATCAGCCCCTAAATTCAACATTCCTCCCGCAACTAAGTCGTTTCGCATGCTGATGTTGCCGAGGTGTTGTCCTGCTGCGCGTAGGCACCGCCAAAGTCAAAGCATCCTGCGTGCTGACGCTAGATGCTAACCGTCCTGCTCCATCTGGCGTCCGCTTGTCGAAGCATCTCTCCCTCTGGCTACTCTCAATTGTGCGGACGAAGCGGTAGAGATGCTTCGGCAAGCTCAGCATGACAAGCTGGGCTCAGCATGACAATACTACTGCAACGTCAGCACAGCCGCTTTTCACCACCGTTCATAACTCACAACAAAAAAGGACAGCCTGATTGGGCTGTCCTAACGGGATGGTGGGAGATGACGGGTTCGAACCGCCGACCCTCTGCTTGTAAGGCAGATGCTCTGAACCAGCTGAGCTAATCTCCCGAAGAAGTAAAAAAACGAAAAGTGGGAGATGACGGGTTCGAACCGCCGACCCTCTGCTTGTAAGGCAGATGCTCTGAACCAGCTGAGCTAATCTCCCAAGGCGTATCCCGTTTGGGATGGCAAATATGGCGGGTCCTTTTCGAAAACGCAACTCTTTCTGCCATCTTTGGCCGAAGAAATTTCGGCCGCAGACGCCCTGGCGGGGTCAACTCGTTACCACTCAGAAATTTCAGCGGAGGAGAAGCGCGTGCGTCAGACACTAAAAACGATAGTAGGGGGCGTAGTGGTGCTGGTCGGGGGCCTGGCAGCGGGCCTGTGGCTGGGGCAAGACCGTCTGCTGGCCCGCTTCGTGCAGGAACTGAACCGCTACCTGCGCGTGCCCGTGCAAACCAGCCGCCTCGACGTGTCGGTGCTCGACCAGTTTCCGCGCCTCTCCATCACGCTGCACGACGTGGTGGTCAGTGGCTCGCTGCCCCAGGATACGGCCAAGCTGGCCCGCGCCCGGCGCTTGTACTGCGCCTTCGATGCCTGGGACCTGCTGGCCGGGCGCTACCGCATCCGGGCCGTAATGCTGGCCGACGCCCGCGTGCAGGTGCGCCTCGACGCGCAGGGCCGGCCCAACTACCACATCCTGCGCTTCGATACCACGGCCCCGCCGCCCGACCAGGCCTTTCGGCTGCAACTGGAAGACATTCGGCTCGAACGGGTAGAAGTGCGCTACGACGACGCGGGCCGGCGCCAGCACGTGGCCGTGCGCACGCCCCAGCTGCGCGCCGAGCTGGCCGTAACTCCGGCGCACGTAGCCATTACGGCCGAGGGCAACGCCCGCGTGCAAACCGTGCGCCTAGGCTCCGACGACTATTTCCAGCAGAAAGACATAACCCTGACCACCCGCCTGCTCGTGGACCGGCCGGGGCAGCAGCTCACCATCGAGCCTTCTGAAGTGCGGGTGGGGCCGGCGGCCTACACGGTGGCGGGCACCGTGGACTACCGGCGGGCTACCCAGCTGAATCTGCGGGTGGCGGGCCGCCGCACCACGGTGCAGTCGGTGGTGGCGCTGCTGCCGCCCCGCCTTGCCCGGCGCATGGGGGCGTATCGGAGCCGGGGTGCGGTGTACTTTGCCGGCACGGTGCAGGGCGAGCTGTCGGGGCGGCGCAACCCGGCGGTGGCCCTGCGCTTCGGCTGCCGCGACGCTTCGTTTGTGTACCCGGCCACGGGCCAAGCCGTGCGGCACGTGTTCCTGACCGGCAGCTTCGGCAATGGCGCGGCGCGGGCGGCGCGCACGGCTACGCTGCGCCTGCAAGGGGTGCGCGGAAAGCTGGGCGGGCGGCCGTTTGCGGGCAACTTGCAGCTCGATAACCTCGACAATCCTTTTCTTCGCCTGGACTTGCAGGCCGACGTGGACGTAGCGCGGGCCGTGCAGTTCTTCCCGGTGGCCGCCGTGCGCCAAGCCCGCGGCGACGCCCGCCTGCGCCTCACCTTCGCCGACAACTGGCGGGCCTTCCGGGCCCGGCCGGCTACGGCGCCGGTGCAGGCCGCTGGCGAATTGGAGCTGCACAACGTGCACCTGCTTCTGCGCGACTTCCGCCAGCCCTTCACCGCCCTCACCGGCACCCTGGCCCTGCACCGCCACGATGTAGCCGTGCGCAGCCTGCGGGGCCGCGTGGGCGGCTCCGACTTTGTGGTGAATGGCACGCTGCGCAACGGCTTGGGGGCCGTGCTGCTGCCGGGGCAGCCGGTGCGCCTGGAGGCTGCGGTGGCTTCGCAGGTGCTCGACTTCAACGAGCTGCTCTACCTCTACCAGCCCGCGGGAGCCGGCGGCGGCCCAGGCAATGCGGCGGGCCGGGCCGGCAGCGGGGTGCGGGTGCCGCCCACCGTGGCCCTGGACCTGCAAGCCACGGCCCGGCGGGTGCGCTACCGCCGCCTGCGCGGGCGCGACCTGCGCGGCACGCTGCGTCTGCACGGGCAGGTGTTTAGCTCGCCGGGCCTCACGCTCACGGCCGCCGGGGGCCAGGCCAGCCTGCGCGGCACCCTGGATGCGCGCCAGCCTACGCTGCTGAAAGCCACCACTGTAGCCAGCTGCCGGCAACTGCGCCTCGACAGCCTGTTTTACGTGTTTGAGGACTTTGGCCAGCGCTTTATTACGGCCCGCCACCTGCGCGGCACGCTCACGGCCACGGCCGAGTCGGACACCTACTTCGACCAGCACCTGAGCCCCCTGACCGACCGGCTGGAGGCCGAAGTGCACGCCACCGTGCGCCAGGGCGAGCTGCTCAACTTCGAGCCCCTGCAAAAGCTCAGCTTCGTGGCCAGCCGCGCCACACTGCGCCATTTGCAGTTTGCGGAGCTGCAAAACCGCCTGTACGTGCAGAGCCGCACGGTGTACATTCCCGAAATGGAGGTGCGCTCCAACGTGCGGGCCGCCTCCCTGCTGCGCGTTACGGGCACCCATACCTTCGACCAGCAGATGGACTACCACGTGAGCATTCCGCTGCTGCCGGGCCTGCTGCCCCGCGCGGCGGCCCGCGCCACCGGCCCGGCGCTGCGCCTGTCCATTCAAGGCACCGAGCAGGACTTTGCCGTGCGCTACGAGCGGGGCGCCGGCCCGGCTGGCCCCACCACCCCGGAGCCACCGGCCCGGACGGCTGTGGCCCGGACCGCTCTGCCACCAGCTGGGCCGGCGCCGGCAGCTGCTACGGCGCCGGCCGCGCCGCGCAAGGTATTCGAGCTGAAAAAGCCGGAGAAAAAGCAGCCGGCCCAGCCGCAGACCGGCGAGTACTTTGATTTCTGAAGCGGGTCAGGCCGCCGGGAGAAGTTTGGGCGGTAGCTGCCGGCCGGGCTGGGGGCAGAAAACAGCGCTAACCTAGAGGAGGAGCTTCGCGTTAAGGGCTTCAGATTCTTTTTTCCACCCCCGAACTCTCTTCACCCATGAACGATACCCAACTCCTGCAGAATTACTCGGAGCAAGAAAAAGCGGCCTACCTGAGCGTTATTGCCAGCCTGGCCTCGGCCGACCGGGAAGCCTCCGCCGCCGAAATCGAGTTCCTGCAACAACTGGCGCACCAAGCCGGCCTGTCGGGCGGAGCCACCCAGCAGGTGCTGTCGGCGGCCAAAGACGCTACCAACCAGAGCGTGCAGCAGAATCTGGAAGCCCTGCGCTCCAGCGACCTGCGCTTCTCCCTGGTAACCGACCTGATTAGCTTTGCCCGCGCCGACGGTGCTTACTCCAACACGGAGGAAGAAATGGTGAACAAAATTGCGGCCTACCTCGGCATTAGCCAGCAGCAAACGCACACCCTGGAGCAGGTAGTAGACCAAGCAGCCAAGGTACCCCACGATGCCAACGACCCGGCCAAGCAAAGCTTCTTCGGCGGCATCACCGACAAGCTGGAAAGCGCCGGCATTCCCAAAAGTGCCCTGATGGCCGGCTTGCTGGGCGTAGTGGCCCCGATGGTGATTTCAAAAGTAGTAGGCGGCAACCGCGGCGGCTCTCCCATGGGCGGCATGATGGGCGGTGGCTCCCTGGGTGGCCTGATGAGCGGCGCCATGGGCGGCGGAGGCGGCTCGCTGGGCGGTCTGCTGGGCGGGTTGCTCGGCGGTGGCCTGCTGGGTGGCATGATGGGCGGTGGCCAGCAGGCCGGCGCCTACGGCAACTATCCGCAGCAAGGCACGCACGTGGGCAGCGGCGGCCTGGGCTCCTTGGTTTCTATTCTCGGCGGCCTGGGTGGCCAGCCCCACTCGGCGCCGCGCAGCGCCGGTGGCGGTGGCCTCGGCGGTCTGCTGGGCGGCGGCAGCATGGGTGGCTTGCTCGGTGGTCTGCTGGGCGGCCGGTAAGGTTATCTGCTGATTCTCAACACAAAGCCCTGACTGGTGCCAGTCAGGGCTTTGTGTTTGGATATAACGCGAAGTGGTGATTGGGGAGGCACTGGAACGACGCCGGGCAGGGGTCATTCTGGTGCCTCGCAAAGTACCACTGCGTGCTACTTCTCCTGGGAAGCTCCCGATGTAGCCGTTCGGTGGCCGGGCGCGTGCAACGCGCCCCTACACGGCGGCGGGCGCGGGGTTGCCGGCGGTGGTGGCCATCGGGTTAGCCAGCTGCACTACCGTGGTGCCGGCATTGGCAAACGAGCCGCCGTGCTTTTCTACCAGCTCAATCAGGCGGTAGTTCAGCTCCTCCTTCACGTCGAGGTACTCATCGTAGCTGGCCGTTTCGATGAAGTACTGCACGGTAACTTCTTTGGCTGTTGGCGTCAGGGCCGCAAACTTCACCTGGGCTTCGTCGGTGACGAGGGGGTGGGCCTGGATGGTGGCGCGGGCCTCGTCGGTGATGGCACGCAGCTGTTCGCTGGTGGTGTTGTGGCTCAGGTCCAGGGTGAAGCCTACGCGCCGGGCCGTGCGCAGGGAGAGGTTGTCCAGGGGCTTGTCAATCATGCTTTTGTTGGGCACGGTGACGTAGCTTTTCTCGGCCGTGCGCAGGCGCGTGCTCCGAAAGCCTACTTTTTCCACCGTGCCCGTAATGCCTCCCACCGTCACCAGGTCGCCCACGCCGAAGGGCCGGTCGAGGAAGATGGTGAACGAAGCAATCAGGTTTTCGAGGCTTTCCTTGGCCGCAAACGCCACGGCCAGCCCGCCGATGCCCAGGCCCCCAATCAGGGCCGTCACGTTGACATTGAACACCTTGCCTAAAATGCCCAGGAAGGCCAGAATCACAATGAGCACCTTCACGAGGTCTTTGGCGAAGGGCACCAGCTCAGCCTGCAAGCCGCCCGCCGTACTGGTGCGGCGCTGAAGCACCAGCACCGCAAAATCGACCAGCCGCAGCGCAATCCAGGCCACGCCCCAGATGATGCTCACCTGATACAGCCGAAACAGCACCACCTGCGGCCAGGGCTCGTCGTGCCCCAGCTCGGCGCTGCGCACGGGGTAATCCAGCACCTGAAAGGCCAGATACACCGTCACCAGAAATACCACGACGGACACTGGCCGGATCAGCAGGGCCTGAAACTGCTCCTCCGTGACGCCTTCCGTCCGCTTGCCGATAAACCGGTACGCCAACCGGGACAGCAGCCGCGAAAACAGAGTTTTGAACACGTACCCGAACAGCAGAATGCCCAGGCACCACAAATAGGCCCGCACATCATTACCCAAAAAGCGGTAGTCGAGAAATTCTTGAAGGGACATTGGGTAGGGTCTTAGGGGCTTGGGGTCTTAGGGGCTTAGATTTTCCTATGGATTTGGTGCTCGTTCTAATTCTTCGCAAAATCAGACTGATGAAAAGGGAAAAAGCAATTCGGCACAAAGCTAAGTTACTAAGACCCCAAGCCCCTAAGTCCCTAAGACCCTTTACACCAACTGCCGCAGCGCCATTTCAAACGACGTTTGGGCAATGCCGGTGCAGGAGTCGCTTTGCTGGCGGGTGCGCTCCAGGGCCGCGCGGATGATGCGGGAGGTATCCTGGAAAATGGCCTCGTCGGTGATTTCAGCGTCGGACTCCATCAGGTAGGCAAACACCCGCGCCATACCGCAGTTGGCAATGAAGTCGGGAATGACGGAGGCGTGGGCGTCGGCAAACTCGCCGGTGGGCCCGAAGAAAATTTCCGGGTCCTGGAAGGGCACGTTGGCCCCGCAGCTAATCACCTCCAGGCCGGCGCCCACCAGCTGCTCTATCTGCTGGCGCGACACCAGGCGCGAGGCCGCCGCCGGAATAAAAATTTCGGCGCCCACCGACCAGATGCGGCGGTTTACTTCCTCGAAGGGCAGCAGATTATCAGCCGTGAGGGCGTTGCCTTCGCGCCGCAAGAACAAGTCCCGAATTTCTTCCAGCGAGAAACCGTCTTCCCGAATCAGCCCCCCGGCCCGGTCGATGATGCCCACCACGCGCACACCCTGGGCGGCCAGGTAGTAGGCCGCCGCGGCGCCCACGTTGCCCCAGCCCTGCACCACGGCCCGCTTGCCCGGCACCGGGCGGCTGCCCCACAGCGCGTAGTAGTGGCGCACGGCCTCGGCTACGCCGTAGCCCGTAATCAGGTCGGCCACGGTGTACTTGCGGCTGAGGGCGGGGGAGTAGGCGGCATCTTCGAGCACCTTTACCACGCCCTGGCGCAGTTGGCCCAGCTTCTGAATCTTCTGGGGCTCGGTGGCCCGGTAGTGCCCGTTCACGATGCCCTCCTGCGGGTGCCACAGGCCGTAGTCTTCGGTGATGGGAATGACGTCGTGAATCTCGTCCACGTTCAGGTCGCCGCCGGTGCCGTAGTAGTTTTTTAGCAGCGGAATTACGGCCCGGTACCAGCGTTCCAGCACGCCGCGGCGGCGCGGGTCCTGGGGGTCGAAGTTGATGCCCGACTTGGCCCCGCCGATGGCCGGGCCCGAAACGGTAAACTTCACTTCCATGGTTTTGGCCAGGCTTTCCACTTCGCGCTTGTCGAGGCCCTTGCGCATGCGGGTGCCGCCGCCGGCCGCGCCCCCGCGCAGGGAGTTGATGACCACCCAGCCTTCGGCCTCGGTTTCGGCGTCTTTCCACTCAAAAACGATTTCGGGACGCTTGTTTTCAAAGGTGGCCAGCAGGTCTTTCATTAGCGGGAGAGTAGACGGAAAAAGATGGAAAATGTGGGCCAAAGGTACGTAGCCCGTCCGTTTCGGCAGGTTTGTTTGCCAGTGGAAGCGTCCTTTCCATCGTCCAGTTTGTCTCTTGCACCCCCAGCTGCGTACAAAGGCGCCGGAGGGCGGATTGCCCTGTTTTGTAAAATTTTTTGGCTATTGTCCCGCTGGGAGGAACTTTGAAGGGGTAAAATATCGTACTACGCATATTCTAGATGCCCCCTCTACCTTCGTACCACCCTTGTCAGACGACATATGAAACCCTTGCTTTCGCGCGTAGAATCGAAAAAAGTTGATAAAGCAGCGGCCATGCTCAAAGTACTGGCCCACCCCAAGCGTTTGGCCATTGTGGACTTGCTGGGAAAAGAGGAGAAGATGACGGTAACCGAAATCTACCGCTCCTTGGATCTGCCCCAGGCCATTGCTTCGCAGCACCTTATCACGCTCAAAGACCGTGGCGTGCTGTCCTCGTTTAAAGTAGGTACCAAAATCTACTACTCCCTGTCTATCCCCAAGCTGCTCGACGTTATCGACTCGCTGGAGGATTGCTGCGACACGATGTAGCGCATGCGTTAGCCGGCGCCGTACCGGTCCAGAAAAGCCCGCCCCGGACAGCCGGAGCGGGCTTTCTTGTTGTAGGGCCTCACCCCCCGGCCCCCTCTCCCGCGGAGAGGGGGAGCCTGACGCCAGGTCGTGCTACGCCGCCCTGTCGGCTAGCGCCTCCAGGACGGCTACCTGCTTGTAGTAGCACAGTGGCCGCGTAGCGGCTAAAGGAGTGTAGAAACCACACGTAGAAGAATGTAGCGCCGCGTAGCGGTGCAAGAAACGTTCGGGCGTCTCTGGCACCGCTACGCGGTGCTAGCCTGTTCTTTCCCCATCTATCTACAAACCTGTAGGCCCCTACGCGGCTACCGTGCCACTACAATCCGGTAGCCGTTCTGGAGGCGGTAGCCGACAGGGCAGCGTAGAACGACCCGGAACTGGCTCCCCCTCTCCGCAGGAGAGGGGGCCGGGGGGTGAGGCTAAAGCTTACGCCACATCGGGCTGGCGCTCCAGGTCGAAGAGGTCGGTGAGCACGTCGATGAGCTGGTCGGCTTCGCCGCGCTTGCAGGCGGCTTTGAGCTGGAGCACGGGCTGCTTGAGAATCTTCTGCATCAGGGACCGAGTGATGTCGTCGAGGCGCTTAGCTTCTTCGGCGCTCAGCTTCTTCTGGTAGCGGTCCATTTCCTCCTGCCGAATCTGCTCCAGGGCGTTCTTCAGCTTCTGAATGGTCGGCGACACCAGCATCTCCTTGGTCCAGTCCTGGAGGCCGGCCATGCTTTCCTCGATAATGGCCCGCACCTGCGGCACGGCGGCCAGGCGGCGCTCCAGAGCGGCCGAGGCTTTGCTCTGAATGGCGTCGATGTTGTAGACTAGTACGCCAGGCACGGTTTCGACATCGGAAGCAATGCTGCGCGGCACCGACAGGTCGATGAAGAACTTGTAGCTCAGCACTTCGAGGCGCTCTACCATGTCGCGGGTGAAGAAGGGCTCGTCGCGGGCGATGCTGCTGATAACGACATCGGCCTCTTTCAGGCCCTGCACCAAGTATTCAAAATCGAGCACTTTCAGGCCGCACTCCTGGGCCAGGAGGTCGGCCTTGCTGCGGGTGCGGTTGCAGATGGTAACGTCCGGGAACAGCTTACTGTCGCCGAGGTGGCGGCACACATCGGCCCCGATTTCGCCCAGGCCCACCACCAGCACGCGCGGGTTGGCCACGTCGGCGGTTAGCTCCTCTACCAGCTCGAGGGCGGCGTAGGAAGTAGAAGCGGCGCCGTCGCGGAAGGCGGTTTCCTGCTGCACGCGCTTGTTGGTGAAAAACACCGTGTGCAGCAGGCGGTGCAGGAAGGGCCCGGCCGCGTCGGCATCGGCCGACCACTGGTAGGCCTGCTTCACCTGGTTGCTGATTTGCAGGTCGCCGACCACCTGGGCATCGAGGCCCATGGCAACTTCAAACAGGTGGCGCACGGCGTCGGCGTGCTCGTCGAGCACGTCGAAGTAGGGAAAGTGTTCGGCAATATGGGCTAGGCCTTTAAGCTGGCCGAGGGCTTCGATGATAACCGGGCTCTGGTCGCGCTCCGCCGAGTAGTAGACTTCGGTACGGTTACAGGTGCTTAGCACGAGCAGGTCGGTAAGGCCCAGGTTGTGGTGCAGGGTGTGCAGGAAGCGGCGGCAGGCAGCCTCATCCAAGGCAATCAGCTCCCGAATGGCTAGCGGAGCTTTCTTGTAGGAGAGACTAACGGCCTTGAATGGATAGAGCATAGCGGGAGCTAGTGCAAAAACAGGAGGCAAAAATACGCTAGAAATTGCTAGGGTAAAAACAGTAGCACCCCGCCTCAGGTTCGCACTAAACGGGATTGATGACAAAAAGGCCGATTACACGGACGAACAGCTGTTTGAATCATCTGAAGCCGGATAAAAATTATGCAATGCCCCCATGGTTGGTGAAAAGTACCAGGCCAGGGCGGAGGAGTTGACACTTCCCGGCGGGGCGGCCGTATCTTCGCCGGGGAGCCGTGGCTCCGCGTTGTTGTTCCTGCTGTCTTCCTCCGCGTGATTCCGATTTACGACCAAAAGTCCCGTATCAAGCTCATTATCGTGGGCGTGGCCTTGCTGGTGGCCGCCGCCACCGTTATTTACACCAACATCCTGGTGCGGCGCCTGGCCGAGCGGGAGCAGAAGCAGATTGACCTCTACGCCCGCACCCAGCGCTACCTGGTTACGTCGGAGGAAGAGTCGAACGTGTCGTTTCTGATGACCGAAATTGTGGAGGCCAACAAGACCATTCCGGTTATCTGGGTGAACGACGAAGGCTACCCCGTGGACGCTCAGAACCTGAACATGCCCCAGGGCCTCACGCCCCAGCAGCAGGAAAAGTATCTGCGGGAGCAGGTGGAGGTGATGAAGGAGCAGCACCCGCCCATTGTGATTGAGCTGGGGGCCGGCCTGCGCTCTTACCTGTATTATAAGGAGTCGGCCTTACTGACGCAGTTGCGCTACTACCCGCTGGTGCAGCTGGCAATTATCGGGTGCCTGGCGGTTATTGCCTACTTCGCGTTCAGCTACTCGCGGCGGGCCGAGCAGAACCGGGTGTGGGTAGGCCTGGCCAAGGAAACGGCCCACCAGCTGGGCACGCCCCTGAGCAGCCTGATGGCCTGGCAGAGCTACCTGAGCGAGAGTGAGCGGTTTCGGGACGAGCCCATCGTGGAGGAGCTGAGCAAGGACATCCGGCGCCTACAGATTATTACCGAGCGGTTCAGCAACATCGGCTCGGTGCCGGTGCTCAAGCCCGAAAACATCCTGCGCGTCACGCAGAACGCCATCAGCTACCTGCAAAGCCGGGTATCGAGGAAGGTGACGTTCACCATCAAAACCGACCTGCCCCTGGACACGCCCGCCCTGGTGAATGTGCCGCTGTTTGACTGGGTTATCGAAAACATCTGCAAAAACGCCGTGGACGCCATGGACGGCCGCGGCTCCATCACCATTCACCTGCGCCGCCCCGTGCGCAACAAAACCCAGATTGCCATCGACATCACCGACACCGGCAAGGGTATTCCGAAGAGTAAGCTAGAAAGCGTGTTTTTGCCGGGCTACACCACCAAAAAGCGAGGCTGGGGCCTGGGCCTGGCCCTGGCCAAGCGCATCATCGAAAACTACCACCAGGGCCGCCTCTTCGTGAAGTGGAGCGAAGTAAGCCGCGGCACCACGTTCCGGGTAATATTGAGGGAGGAGTAGTGATTAGACCTGAGACTTTGAGAAGTGAGAGGTGAGACGATGTTCTAGCGGCGCGGCCGTCAGCACGAAAGTCTCACCTCTCATGTCTCATAGTCTCATGTCTCACCATCTCACTTCTCCGATTTCCCCCGATTCGTCAGCTCCACGTAGCTGTTGCCCTGCACGGGCTGGCCGTGGTGGGTGCCTTCGACGCGGCACATGCCTTCCCAGTAGTGCATTTTGATGCCGGCAAATAGCTTAAGGGTCAGTTCCTGGTCGGGCACGAGGGGCGTGATGGTGAGGTCGTAGCCCTGGCTGGGAATGCGCAGGCGCCACTTGCTGGGGTAGCGCAGGCGGGAGTGAGGGCTGGTCCAGTAGCTGAGCACATCGAGCTGAAAGTCCTGGGCTTTGAGGTCCACGGCCTGGCCGGGGCCGCTGTAGGTGCCCCCGCTCACGGTGCGGCTGGAGTTTCGGTCGAACAGCAGGTAGGCCATGATTTCGTGCTGGACCGGGGCCGTGGGGGCCGCGCCGCCCGCCGTCACGGCCGGCTCATCAAGTTGCAGAGAAAACCAGTCCCAGCCGATGCCTTTGTTGGTGACGGAGTTGCAGTTCCACTGCCGGTCGTACCAGAGCTGGCCTTCCACCTCGCGCACCTTGCCGTCGATTTCGAGGGTGCCGGTGGTGGTCAGGCGGGGGTAGCTGTAGTAGCCGGCGCGGGCCACGTCGCCGTAGTTTTCGTAGCCGGTGCCGCTGTGCAGGAGCACGGGCTTCAGGGGCTGGGTGCGCAGGTTGATGGCGTGGCCGCGGTGCTGGGCCATGCGGCCTTGCAGGTGGTAGGTGCCTTCCTGGCCGGTGAGGGTCCAGCGCTGGTCTTTCTTCTGAGTGCTGAGGTTGAGCGGCAGGGCCGAGGCCAGCAGCCGGGGCAGGCGCTCCACCCTATAGTCATAGCGGAACTGCTGGCGCTGCGGGTCAGTGAGGGCAAAGTTGACCATCTGCCAGTCCTTCTTGCCCGTGATGTTGAAGTGGAAAAACACGTACTCCACCCCGAACATTTCACCGGTGGCTTTGTCGCGCAGGTGGCCGGTGAAGTACCACCACTCCAGGGAGTTGCGCGGGTGCACGGCTTCTTCCTGGGGCAGCTGGGCCCGCTCCGTGAATACGTCGTGCTTGTTGGTGGGCTTGAGGGCACAGCTGGAAGCCGTGCCGAGGAGGATAGTAAGTGCCAGCAGTAAGTTTTTCATACTGCCGGAATAAGGGTTTTGAGGGTGGAAAGGTTTAGCCTCACCCCCCGGCCCCCTCTCCCGTGGAGAGGGGGAGCCAGTTCCGGGTCGTTCGACGCCGCCCTGTCGGCTCCCGCCTCCAGTACGGCTACCCAGTTGAGCAGCCAAGTGTCGTTGAGTAGCCGCGTAGCGGCCTGGAGGATTGTAGATAGACGAAGAGAAGGCCCGGTGCCGCGTAGCGGTGCAAGAAACAATTTGAACGTGTCTGGCACTGCTACGCGGCACTGGGCTTTTTTCTCGTGTTGCTGCTACAATTCTTCAACCGTTACGTGGCCCCCTGTGCGAATACAAGCTGTAGCAGCTCCGGAGACGGTAGCCAAAGGGGCGGTGTAGAACTGTTACGTCCAGCTCTCCCTGTCCACGGGATACTGCGTATGGAGCAGTTGCGGGGCCGGGGGGGAGGCGGCTACCACCGCCGAAACGGCCGCATCAGACGCTGCCACAGGCCGCGAGGGGTGTACCAGGGAGAAACATAGTAACCGCCCGCAACAACCATTAAGCCACCAAGTTCGCGGTGGTCGGGTGCCAGAACTATCGTGAGGGATTCGTTGCGAATGGCTCTGTGGAACTGATTGACGTAGCCGATAGAGCTAAACGTTAGCTCTACTGAGCTATTATCCCGATACTCCTCCGGCAATACCAGCTCAAACGACCCATCCGCATTCGTATAAACACCAATAGTGGTGCCCTTCACCAGCACCGTCACGCCCGGCAGCGGCTCCCGCGTGGCAGAGTCCAGCACCACGCCGCGCACCACTGGCGGCGGCAGCAATAGGGGTTGCGGGGGCTTTGGGGTAGCTACCATGCCCACGGTTACGTGCGTTTCCACTCGCTCTTTTTGCTGAGCCTGAGCAGCGGGAGCAGCCACAGCACCAAACCCCAGCACCGCCGAGGCAGCAGCCAGCCACGTGCGCCACAGGGTTGCTTCGGGCGCCGCAGTATGCAGCGGCCGATGCAGCTGGTCTTGGCGGAACCGGCCGCACGACGAACCGGACTGCTGCGCCAGCCAGGCCACTACCTCGGCGTCGGTCATGCGGGTAAAGTCAGTTACTACTTTGTTGCAGGCGGCGCAGTGGCGGCCTTGGGCGGCGGGCGTCATGGCGGCCCAGCTTTCGTGGCAGGGCTGCGGAATGGTGACGGTGGGGCGGTGCGGCATAAGGGCTCAGCAGGTTGGTGTGCTGAGTTGATGCGCCCTCAATGCCGATTCCACACGAAGCGGGAGGAAAAATCTGCTGAGTGCCCAGATAGTCGGCCGAGTTGGCAATGCAGAAGGCCGGTTAGGAACTAAAGAGGACGCCGCCTTTACCGCTGGAACGGACGCATCAGGCGCTGCCACAAGCCACGGAGAGTATATACAGGATAAAAAATGCCACCTGTCACAGCACCATGCAAGTGTATTTCAGCCAGGCCATTTTGCGCGACCAGCGTACCGATATTCTTCTCTTCTTCGATATACCCTACTGAGGAAAAGGTAATAACCTGCTGGTTGGTAAGGGCTTCAGGAACGAGTAGTTCAAAGGTGCCGTCCATATTAGAAGTTACTCCCGTATGGGTCCCTTTCACCAATACTGTCACACCTGGCAGCCCTTCACCAGTTTGAGTATCCGTCACACGTCCCCTGATTAAACGCGAGGGTAGCACTAGTTTCTCAGGCACTGCGGAGGTGTTTACTACACCATCGGTTGCACTCTGTTGCGCAACCTGCGCCATGGGTGTTACCTGAGCCGCAGTAGGCCCTGCTACTCCTATTCCCAGCACTGCCACCCCGGCCCCTAGCCACTGTCGCCACCGGGGTGCCGGAGCCAGAACCACCAGTGGCCGGTGCAACTGGTCGGCGCGAAACCGGCCACAGGTAGGCGCAGCCGGGTGCTGCAGCCACGCCAGCATCTCGGCATCAGTCATACGGGTGAAGTCGGTTACTACTTTGTCGCAAGCGGCACAATGCCGGCCTTGGGCGGCGGGCGTCATGGCGGCCCAGCTCTCGTGGCAAGGACTGGAAATGGTGATGACGGGGCGCGGCATAGCGGGTTTGATTTGGTGTCGACCTGGTAGATGCGGAGCTGGGTCGGATTCCACACGCGAGTTACAGAAGAAATAGGGTATCTCGTGAGTAAGCCGCCACGCAGCAGCCTGGTTTCTCGTGCGGCTCTCCACGGCAAACGGGCGCTGCGGTGTAGCCCCGGCGCATTATTCTGTATCTTTTGCCCCTCTAAACTCTCCTCTACCGCCTTGTCCCAGCCCCTTCCTCCCACGCGCAGCAGCGGCCTGTTTCGCCGCAAACAACTCGACGACATCCTCCTCAACCCGCCCGCCGACGCCGAGGGCCACGGCGGCAGCGGGGGTGGCCTGGCCCGCCACCTCACCGTGCGCGACCTGACGGCCCTGGGCATTGCGGCCGTCATTGGGGCGGGCATTTTCAGCACCATCGGCAATGCTTCTCACGACGGTGGGCCGGCCGTGTCCTTGCTGTTTGTGTTTACGGCCGTGGCCTGCGCGTTTTCGGCTTTGTGCTACGCCCAGTTTGCGGCCACTATTCCGGTCAGCGGCTCGGCCTACACCTACGCCTACGCCTCGTTTGGGGAACTGGTGGCCTGGATTATCGGCTGGGCGCTGATTATGGAATATGCCGTCGGCAACATCGTGGTGGCTATTTCGTGGTCTGATTACTTCACCGGGCTGCTGTCGGGGGTGGGCGTCAACCTGCCCGTGTGGCTGACCATGGGCATGCAGAGCGCCCACAAGCATTACCACGAGGTTATGGCCCTGATGCAGGCCGGCAAGCCGCTGGCCGAGGCGTCGGCGGCCCAGCTGGAAGGCTACAAGGCGTGGTCGGCGGCGCCGGAGCTGCCGGGCGGGCTGCGCCTGGTGGTGGACCTGCCGGCGGGCCTGATTACCCTGGCCATTACGGCCCTGGTGTACGTGGGCATCAAGGAATCCAAAAACGCCTCCAACCTGCTGGTGCTGCTCAAGCTGGCGGTGGTGGCGCTGGTTATCGGGGTGGGCGTGTTCTACGTGAATCCGGCCAACTGGAGCCCTTTCGCCCCAAACGGCATTGGAGGCGTGCTCAAGGGCGTGTCGGCGGTGTTCTTCGCCTACATCGGCTTCGACGCCATCAGCACCACGGCCGAGGAGTGCAAAAACCCCCAGCGCGACCTGCCGCGGGCCATGATTTACGCCCTCATTATCTGCACGGTGCTCTACGTTATCATCACGCTGGTACTCACCGGCATGGTGTCGTACAAAGAGCTGGGTGTGGGCGACCCGCTGGCGTTTGTGTTTCAGCGCCTGGGCATGGACTGGCTGGCGGGTATTGTGGCGGTGTCGGCCATTTTTGCCATGGCTTCGGTACTGCTGGTGTTCCAGATTGGCCAGCCCCGCATCTGGATGACCATGAGCCGCGACGGGCTGCTGCCGCCGGTGTTTGCGCGGGTGCACCCGCGCTTCCACACGCCTTCGTTCAGCACCATCGTCACGGGCTTTTTCGTGGGCGTGCCGGCCCTGCTGCTCAACATGGACCTGGTCATTGACCTGACTTCTATCGGGACGCTCTTTGCCTTTGCCCTGGTGTGCGGCGGCATCCTCGTCATCGACCCCCACGGCCATAGCAACGCCCGCTTCAAAGTGCCCTACATCAACGGCCAGTACCTGGTGCCGCTGGTGATGCTGGTGGGGCTGGCGCTGCTGGTGGTGTACAACCAGGAAGGGCTGCAAGCCTTTGCCAGCGCCGTGCGCGGCGACGGGGGCTACGAGGAGTTTCGCCACTACATCCCCATGCTGGTGTTCATTGGGTTTTGCGTGGGGCTGGCCTGGCTGTCGTTTCGGCGGCGCCTGAGCTTGCTGCCAGTGCTGGGCCTGCTCACCAACCTCTACCTGATGACCCAGCTGGGCGTCAACAACTGGCTGCTGTTCTTCGGCTGGCTGATTATCGGGCTGGCCCTGTACTTCAACTACGGCTTCAAGCATAGCAAGCTGGGCCTGCGAAAGTAGCGCGAGTTGCCGGCTGCATGGCCGGGGTTATGCGTTCTATCAAGCAGAAGTTCCGGCCCAAACATCCTCCTGCCATTCGTATTGCTGATGGGCCTTGGACGGTACTGCCCGTGCTACCGCACAAGCAACAGGCTATAGTCTTTCTTCACTCGTCGCTGAGCAAGTTAAACCGGCTGACCAACGTAGGTTGATAGACCCGCCCGACAGGTATTTCGTTTCCGTCGACCACCACATAGTTGTCGTTGAAATTAAAAGCGGTGATGCGTGAAATAGCTACGATATATGATTTGTGTACGCGCAAGAAGTCGCTTTTCGGCAGATGTTCTTCCACATATTTCAACGAATAATTCATGGTATACTTACCGGAGGTGGCATGAAGCGTGGTATAGTTGCGGTCGGAGCTCACCCAGCACAGGTCAGTGAACCGCACTTTCACCAACTGCTTGCGGTACCGCAAAAACAGGGAATCCTCAACTTTCTCTTCTTTGCTGGAAGATGACATGGGGTCCGCCAGGCTGGCATCGTCCGCAACAGACAATGCTAATTCCACTGCCACAAAGATGTCGTTCTCATCGAAGGGCTTGATCAGGTAGCCATGGGGGCGGGTAAGCTTGGCGCGCTCCACGGTCCGGGCGTCTGCCTGCGAGGTCACGAACACAAATGGCAGGTGATATTCGGAGCGCAGGCGGGTTGCTAAGTCGATGCCGTCCAACTCGCCGCGTAGTTTAATGTCGAGCAGTACTAGATCGGGGCGTTCTTGGTGTAGGCTTTCTAAGGCCTCACTCACGCGGCCGGCTATACCCGTCACGCGGTGGCCGAGGAGCTCGAGCACCCGGCTCAGGTGCCGGGCAATGGTGGATTCGTCTTCCACTATGAGAATTTTATGGCTTGGCATACGACTGTAAAAAAAGAGCGACGCACTACTAAGGACAGCGTTAAGCGGCTTGGGGAAGCTCGGTCACTTCCCGAAAAGAAATGCAGAATTTCGTGCCGACCGTTAACCGTTCTACCGCGAAAGAACCCTCCAGCTGGCGGGCCAGGTCCCGTACCAGGCTCAAGCCCAAAGAATTCGTTTCTTCAAGCGAAAAATTCAGGGGCAAACCGACGCCGTTATCACGGACTGATAGGCTGTAGTCACCGCGCACTTCATCCGTGTCAAGCCGAATGGACACACGGCCGGCATTTGTATTCTGGAACGCGTGCTTGTAGCTATTGGAAAGCAACTCACTGACAATCAACCCCAGGGGTATGGCGGTGGCGGTGCTCAGCCGAATGCTGGCCGCCTGCACCTCACAAGCTACAGCGCCGGCGCTGCCAGCGCCGGCAAACGCCCGGCTGAGCTGCGCCACAAGCCGCTGCAGAAACGGCGCGCACTCCACCGAGGCCAGGTCGTCGGACTGGTAGAGCATTTCGTGAATCAGCGCAATGGTCTTTACCCAACTTTGACTGTCGCGCAAGGCAGCGACCACAGCGAAGTTGCCCGGCTGTTCCAGCGCTTGCAAAGCCAGGCGGCTGGCAATGATTTGCAGGTTATTCTTGACGCGGTGGTGCACTTCTTTCAGCAGCACTTCCTTTTCGGCTAGCGACTGGCGCAGGCGCTGCTGGGTCTGCTCTAGCTCCTGCTCCTTGGCTTGCAGTTGGCGGCGGGCGCGGTGCTCACGGCGATAACGCCAGTACACTGCGCCGCCCAGCACGGCCACAACGGCCAAGCCGCCAAGCAACAAGTTGCGTGCGTGCTGCTGCAGGGCCATGCTGCGCTGGAGCCACGTGATACGAGCCTCTTTTTTCTGCATTTCGTAGCTCGTGTTCAACGCAGCCAGCTGCTGGGCTTTCTCTTGGTTGAATAGGCTGTCGTGCAGGCTCAGGTAGCGGGTTTGGTAACGAAGCGCGCCCGCTGAGTCGCCGGCCGTAACGCTGATGTCAGCTAGCAGCTTATAACTATCGGCCACACTGTTGGCATAGCCCGCCTGCTGGCCCAATGCCAAAGCCTGACGAACGACAGCGGTAGCCGCCCCGTAGCGCCGTTGCTGCCAGTATACCTCCGCTATACTGTGCAGCACATCCAGATATTCCAGGTTGTAGTTTATCCGTTGGTAGTAGGCGGCGGCGCGGCTTAAGTAGGCATGAGCTTGGCGGTAAGCGTGGCGTCGCAACGCAAGCGTGCCCAGGCCCAAGTAAATATCGGCCGGCTCACGGCGCGGCGCCTGCCCGCCGTACTGCTGCCACAGCCGCTCGGCAGCCAGTAAGTAGGGCCTCGCCACCGAGTCGCGTTTGGCATCAATATGGTGCAACCCCAAATCAGTCAGCACATTCACCTCCGTAAGAGGATCGGGATACCGATGTAAGAGACGGTGAGCCTGCTGCAGGTAGTACAAATCCTGCTGGGTATTCTGCTGCCTACTATGCAGGGCACTGATGTTAAGTAGCAAGCGAATACGGACGCGTACATAGCCTTTGTTATCGTGCTGCTCAGTTAGGCGCAAAGCCGTCAGATAGGCCTGCAAGCCCCGCACGTAGTCCCCTTGCCGCTCATATTCGACGCCTATGTCACTATGCGTTTTAGCCATGCCCAGCGTGTCGCCAACTCGGCGGTATACGGCCAGCGCCGCCCGGTATGACTGTAATGCCGCCAACGCCCGGTTTTGCTTGCCTTGGATTTGGGCAATGCTGCGGTAACTCGAAGCCAACGGCCCAAGTAGGCCCAATTGCTGGCTCAGGCGTCGGGCTTGGTGGTAGTAGCGGAGCGCTTGGGGCAGCCGGTTCTGTTTGTACAGCACGTGCCCCAGGCTACTCAAAACTCCGGGTAGCAGCAGCGTGAGTTGGTGCTGCCGGACTAGAGCCTGGGACTGCTGCGCAAAAGCCCATGCTTGTGCCGAGTCCGTTTCCGAATAAGCTCTACTGAGTTGAAGGAGCACCCGCACGCGCGCAGTATCGCTGTGTGTGAAGTTAAGCGTTTGCCGCAGGCTATCGAGTTGGGCAGGGGAAGTAACCTGCGCCGCCATCGGCAAGCCGAGCCCAAGCCCGCTCAGAAGTGCAAGTAAAAAGATGCGCATAAGGGTGTGGCAGCAGCAGCAGGTAGGTACAGCCGAGGAGCCTGCTCGGAAAAGCGTATTCCCAGGTTCTTCCAGCCACCCATAGATACAAGGATTCTGGAGCGGGAATCCTACCCGTGGTCCAGGTTTTGGTACCGTTCGTCCTCGATTCTTTGCAGGTGGAATAGAAATAGAAAAATACCGGTAAGGTTTGACTTTCCTTTAGGAACAGGCAATCTGACACTTCTTCCACCAAACTCCTTCCTTTCCACTTTAACAGCTCTTAGCGCATGACCAAACTCCTTCCTTACCCTGCATCCACCGGCTGCATTTCCAAGTGGGCCGCTTCGCGCCGCTGGTTACGCCCGCGGCTGCAAGCAGCTATGCTGCTGGCCCTGGCTATTGGCGGCCAAGCTCAGGCTCAAATAGCGGCTAAGTCCGCCGATTCCTTTGTGGAGTCCATCGGCATAAATACCCACTGGCAGTATGGCACATACAGCAACTATACAGCCCTGAAGACCCTGCTCGTGGAGTCAGGCATCCGCTACATCCGCGACGGCTCGGGCACCAGCAACTACGGCAAGTACAACGAGCTATATGCCACCTACGGTATTCGCACGAACGTGCTGCTAGGCCGACGCTACGCCGGTAACTGGCCCCAGCCTCTGGACCTGGGCCAGATTGGCACCGAGCTAAGTGACGTGAAGGGCGGCATAACGACGGCGGCCATTGCCTCGCTTGAAGCACCTAATGAGTACGACATTTCGCACGGCAGCGGCGAAAGCAACTGGGTAACAAAAATTCAGAACTACACGAAGGATACCTACACTACAGCCAAAGCTGATGCGGTGCTGAGAGACCTGCCGCTGATTGGTCCTTCGCTAACCAGCGAAGGAGCTTTCAACAGCGTGGGCAACCTGGAAACCTGGATTGATTACGCCAATATCCATCCGTATCAGTCGGACCGCTGGCCGGGCACGGGCGGCTGGGGCGACAAAGGCTATGGCAGCCTCGATTGGAACCTCACGTATCTGGTGGGCAAGCAAATGCCCGGTGCTAAGCGCGTGCAGGCTACGGAGTGCGGCTACCACAACGACGTAGGCGAAGAAGGCCTGTCGGAAGAAGCAGAAGGCAAATACACCGCTCGGATGTACGCTGAGTTCTTCCGCAGGGGCATTGCACGCTCTTACAAGTATGAACTTCTTAACCAAGGCACGGATGGCGACAAGGAAAAAGCATTTGGGCTACTGCGCAAGGACTTGACGCCGAAGCCTGCGTTCCGGGCTGTAAAAAACCTGATTGCAGTGCTATCCGACAAAGGCGCGGCTTTCACGCCTGCCTCGCTCAACTACACGCTCAGCGGCAGCACCAGCAACGTGCGGCAAATGCTGTTTCAGAAGCGCAATGGTGACTTTTACCTCATGCTCTGGCTGGAGGTACCTAGCTGGGACGTAAACGCCAACGTGAACCTCTACCCCGCTGCCCAAGCCGTGACGCTGACCGTACCCAGCTCCATTACGGCCGCTACCAAGTACGAACTCAACAACAACGCCGACCTGAGCAACGCCGCCGTAGCCATCAGCAACAGCGCGCTGTCGTTGGCCGTGTCCGACAGAATCATGATTGTGAAGCTGACGTCGGGCCCGGTGACCCCACCACCCACGACGACCACCTTCAGCGGCACCTACAAGCTGACGGCCCGCCACTCGGGTAAAGTGCTAGACGTGAGCGAAGTTTCGACGGCCGCCGGGGCGCAGGTGCACCAGTGGGAGTACGTTGGAGGCGCCAACCAGCAGTGGATTATCTCGGCTCAAGGCAATGGCACCTACAAGCTGATGGCCCGCCACTCGGGCAAGGTGCTGGACGTGAACGGCGGCAGCAAGGCCGATGGTGCTAAGGTGCAGCAGTGGAATGATACCGGCAGCAATGCCCAGCGCTGGAAGATTGAAGCCTCTTCCGATGGCTACTACAGGCTCACGAACGTGGCTAGCGGCAAAGTGCTGGATGTAGCCGGCGGCACCGGTGCCTCGGCTAACGGTGTGAAGGTACAGCAGTGGACCAACTACAATGCGGCCAACCAGCAATGGAAGCTGGAAGCGGTGAGCACGACGGCGGCCCGAACCAGCGCGGCTTTTGCCAGCAGCAACGACCCGCAAACCGATGCCAGCCTGCTGGCCTACCCCAATCCCAACCACGGCGACGCTACCTTATTGTTTGAGGCGCATAAAACGCAGCGTACCACGGTGTATGTGCATAACCAGCAGGGCACACTCGTGAGCTTGCTCACCGTACCGCTGAAAGACGGCAAAACGGACTTTCACCTACCCAGCACGTTTGCGCCCGGCATGTACTATATACAGGCCACTGTCGATGGCCGGAAGCAGTCCTTTACTCTTAAGGTTGAGTAGAGCACTAAGCGCCGCCTAGAAGCGCTCTGACTTAATAGAAGCCAAGCTGGTGGGTAGGTTCCACTAGCTTGGCTTCTGGTCGTTTATGGGCCTACCTGGCCGCTGGGCATCTGCTCGGCTGCCTCTCCCCCGATACGCGCCAGCGGCTGGCCGGCTTGGTAGCTGGTGGTTGGCCGCAAGAGGCGCAGAGGGTGCTGCATAGCCGTGTGGTGTAGGGCTCTTTTGCCGGTACAGGAAGGAGAGAAACAATGCGCCATAGTCGCCAGCCTTGCTGCCATAGGATTTCGGAATGGTACTCAAGCTGCATAGCATATAAAAATGTTTTGATAACTTTGCCGCATCGGTACATAGTAGTATATTGATTAATCAGGTAAACCCATTGTCTCGCATACCCCATTTTGGCAGGCATCTATGACAAGAACCATACTCTCGCACATCGGACTGTTTCTACTTCTGTTGCTCGGAGCCGGCTCGGCTTGGGGGCAGAACCTGATAGCCAACCCTGGATTTGAGGCCGGCAACACCGACTTCACCTCGGCCTACCAGTACGTAGCCCCGCCCGGCACCGACCCCGGCGCGGGCCACTACACAGTAGGCAAGGACAACAGGGCCTTTAACGCCAACTTCCAGGCCAGCTACCCCGACCATACCTTTGGCAATGGAACCGGTAACTACCTGATTGTGAATGCCGCCACCACGGCCCTCACGGTGTGGGAGCAGACCGTTACCGGCTTGCAGGCCAACAGCACCTACCAGTTTTCCTTCTGGCTGCTGAACACGTTTCCGGTCAGCAAGGCCCGGCTTCAGGTGTCGGCCAACGGGGTGGATGTGGGGCCGGTCTTCTCCAACCCCAACGACGGCGGCAACTGGCAGCAGAACACGGTGAGCATCAGCACGGGCGCCGGCACCCAGCTTACCATTCGCCTGCGCAACCTCAACCTCGATGGCAACGGCAACGACTTCGGCCTCGACGATATGGCCCTGGTGGCTGCCGGGGTCAACTCCCAGCTAACTGCCAACAATGTAACGACGGCCTCGGTCAGCACGGCGGCGGCCATCAGCGGCGCCCAAATCAGTCCGCTGAGTGCCAGCATTGCGGGGCCCAGCGGCGCCACGGTGGCGTCGTTTACCGTTGTGACCCTGCCCACGGTGGGTTCCTTGCGCGTGGGCAGCAGCAGCGGGCCGCTGGTAGCGGCGGGCCAGGTAATCAGCGCCGCCCAGGCGGGCCAGCTGTATTACACCCCGGCTGGCAGCACCACCCAGAACGTAACCTTCACCTACTCGGCCACCGACAGCAACGGCAGCCTGAGCGCCAACACGGCCACCTACACCATTCCGGTGGTGGCGGCGGGGCCGCCGCCCGGTTGCGGACCGGCGTACGGCGGCGGGCCGTCCGCCAGCGGCTTATCGGCCGACTACTACCCCGGCTACTTTGCCGATAACCTGTCGTTTTTCTCGACCACGGCGTCGGGCCTGAGCCGGATTGACCCGCAGCTGAACTTCGTGAGCAGCACCACTACGGCCGCCGACGGCTGGGGCAACATCATTCCGCCGGCCACGCCCAACGGCGGCAATCCGGCCGACCCGGAGCTGTTTTCGAGCCGGCACCGCGGCAGCATCTACATTGCCACGGCCGGCGCCTACACCTTCACGCTCAGCTCCGACGACGCCTCCTACCTCTGGCTGGACGGCGCGGCCCTGGCCCCCACCATTGCCAACGCTACCATCAACAACGGCGGCGCCCACGGCACCCGGCCGGTAAGCGCCACGGTTACGCTTTCGGCGGGCCTGCACAACATCCTGGTGTACTACGGCGAAAATGGCGGCGGCAACACGCTGGTTCTGGAGTACAGCAGCACGGCCGGGGCGGGTTTCAGTACCCGCGTGGTGCCCAACTCGGTGCTGTGCGCCGGCCCCAGCGCCCTGCCGCCCGTGGCTACCAACGTGACCAACTCGCCGGCCATGCCCAGCTCCAACGGGGCTACGGCCATTCAGCCCCTGGCCGGCACCGACCCCAACCCCGGCGGCTCCGTGACCAGCTACCGGATTGCAAGCCTGCCTTCGGCCGCCAGCGGCGTGCTGTACCTGGGCCTGGGCGCCGTGCCCGTAACCGTGGGCCAGACCCTGACCGCCGCCGAGGCCGCCGACCTGAGCTTCGACCCGGACCCCATCTTCACCGGCAACGCCACGTTTACGTTCTTCGCCATCAACAACGCGGGCATTGCCTCCAACGAACCGGCCACCTACACCATCCCGGTGGTAGGGCCGGTGGCCGACGTGACCACCACGCTAGCGGGGCCGGCCACGCTGGGCGCGGGCTTGTCGTCGGGTACGTTTACGGTGACGTTCAGCAACAACGGACCCCAGTCGGCGGCGCAGGTGACGCAAACCGTGCGCCTGCCCACCGGGGCCACCATGAGTGCCGCCCAGCAGGCCGCCCTGCCCGCCTCAGCCTCGTACAGCAGCGCCACCAATACCATCAACTTTGGCACGGTGCCGGTGCTGGCCAGCGGCACTACCAACACGTTCACGTTCAGCTTCACCTCCCCCACCACGCAGGGGGCCAACTCTCTGATCAGCACCGTAGGAGCCGGCACGAGCCAGGGCACCAATGCAGCTCCCGACCAAGCCACGCTGAGCGTGACGGTAACCGCCGGCAACTTCTTCGTGACCAGCGACGACAGCAACGAGGTGCCGGGCAACAGTGCCAAGTCGGGCAACGTCATTCTCAACGATAACAACCCCGCCAACCTGGCCAATAGTGGCTTTGAGGTGCAGGTGGTAACCAATCCTACCAACGGCACACTGGTGCTAAACGCCAACGGCAGCTACACCTACACTCCCACCAATGGCTACCTCGGCCCCGATGCCTTTACGTACCGCGTGCGGGTGCCGGGCAGCTCGCCCGAGTTTTCCAACGTCTCCACCGTGGCGCTGAACGTGTACGATGCCGCCCTGGTGTGCACCATTGGTACGGGTACCAACCTGCTGCAAAATCCCAGCTTCACGGCCGGCAACACGGGTTTCACCTCTACCTACACCTACGTGACGCAAACCGGCAACGGCTTGGTGCCGGAAGCCACCTACACCGTAGCCGCCAACGCCGCCAGCTACCATCCTGACTTTGCCGGCACCGGCCGCAATGGGGCCGGCGACAATTTCATGATTGTGAACGGCTCCCAGGATTTATCCGTGGTGTATCAGCAAACGATAACTGTGCGGCCCAATACCTATTACAACTTCGCGGCTTTTGCCAACAGCGTAAACCCTGGTAGTCCGGCGCAGTTGGGTTTTGTTATTAATGGCAAGTCTACCTCCTCTGTAACCACGCTGGATGGCACCACCAACTACACCCGCATTGCGGACTTGTGGTTTTCGGGCAGCAACACCAGCGCCGTTATCGAGATTCGGGACGTGAACAAGGTGCGGGGCGGCAACGACTTCGGCCTCGACGACCTGTACATCGGCACCTGCACCATCGGCCTCACGGCCAATAACGTGACGGCGCCGGGCATGAGCAACGTAGCGCCTTCTTCCTCCGTGCCTTCGCTGAGTGCCACCGTCACGGCCGGGCCGGCCGTGGGCTCGTTTACGGTGCAAACCCTGCCTAGCTCGACAGCCGGAGTGCTGTACCTGGGCACCACGCCCGTAGTGCCGGGCCAGGTAATTCCGGTAAACCAGGCCGGCAACCTGTTCTTTGACCCCGTGGCGGGCTTCGTGGGTAACGCCGTCTTCACCTACTCCGCCACCGACGAAAGCGGCGCCGGCAGCAACAACACCGCCACCTACACCATTCCCGTCGATAACCGGCCCCTGCCCGTAACGCTGGTGGCGTTTGAGGCCAAAGCCGCCGGCCGCAACGCCCGCCTCACCTGGCGCACGGCCCAGGAGCTGCACAACGACCGGTTTGAGGTGGAGCGCAGCACCAACGGCCAGGACTTCACCACCATTGCCCACGTAGCCGGCCGCGGCACCCACGCGGGTTTCACCGACTATCAGCACCTGGACGTGAACGTCGCGCAGCAAGCTTCCACGGTTTACTACCGCCTGCGGCAGGTAGACCACGACGGCACCGCCACCTACTCCTCGGTGCAGGTGGTGCGCTTCGAGGACACGACGCCGAAGACACCCACGGTGGTGGTGTACCCCAACCCGGCCACGGCCACCGTCAGCCTCGACTTGCAGCAGCTACCGGCCGGCACCTACCAGGTGAGCCTGCACGACGCCGTGGGCCGCCTGGTGCTGGAAACCCGCTATGCCGGCGGCGACACGCACCCGCTGGATGTGCACTCCTTAATAAATGGCACCTATGTGCTCCAGGTGCGGGGTGCCAATGGCTTGCAGTTCGTGAAGCGCCTGGTTAAGCAGTAATATCAAGCTAATAACTCACGCGCAAAAGGTCCTTCCTGCTACCAGGAAGGACCTTTTTTGTGTAAGGCACCCCCACTCCTGGCCGCACGCCTCAGCTGGTTTCCTGTGGTTTCCTGTGGTTTCCTACCTTGATTTTCCTATGTCCAGTCTCCCGGCTTTTTCCGCTGGCCTGCCGCCCGGCGACACCATCTTGCTGACTCTCCGCCTGGCCGGCTCCGTGCCGCGGCGGGCGGGGCGGGAGCTGCACCAGCAGCGCGCAGCAGCCCAGGCCGCCACTGACACTCCCGAGGCCCACCGCCGCGCCGAGAAGCAGTTCTTTGCCGCCTTCGATGCCCTGCTGGATGCCCGCACGGTAGGCCCGGCCTACCTGGAAAAGGAGAAGCTGGCCGAAGTGGTAGCCGGCGAGCTGCTGATGCTGGAGGAGCAGGGGCTGCGAGTGCCGGGCTTCGTGCTGCTGCCCAACCACCTGCACGCCGTGCTGCACCTGCCGGCTGGCTCCGGCCTGTCGCTCTACAAAGCCGTGGAGCTGCTGCACCAGCGCACCGCCACCCAGGCCCGCCGCCACCTGCGCGGCCAGCTGCCCCCGGAAGCCGACTTCTGGCAGGTAGGCTTCCATGAGCTGCCCGTGCAGGATGCCGCCGAGCTACGCCGCATCCACAGCTACCTGGCCGCCCACCCCCAGCGCCTGAACCTGCCCGAGCGGTTCCACGACTGGCCGTATGTGTATCAGGGGTAGGGGAGCGTCGCCCGCGCCCGGTAGGCTGGGCTAGTCTGGTTGGTTTCACGGCAAGCTTCTGCCGGTGCGGGCGTGGGTAGGGCGCCCCTACTTCAGAAACAGCACCATCTTATCCTCGTCGAAGTATTGGCCTTCCCACTTGATGGCGCGAGGCTCCCGGCCCACAGGCGTAAATCCTTCGGAAACGTACAGGTGTCGGGCGTTGTCGTTGGTAGCAGAACAACGTCTCACTTCTCACCTCTCACTGTCTCAGGTCTCTACTTGGCCCGGTGAATGATGGCGACGCTGACGAGGATGATAACCATGCCCAGCAGGTGCCACAGGTTGAACTGCTCCCCATCGAGCAGCCCCCATCCCAGGGCCACCACGGGCACCAGGTAGGTGTTGGAGGCGGCAAACAGGGCCGTAGCCTGCTGAATGAGCTTATTGAACAAGACCATGGCCACGGCCGTGCTCATGGTGGCCAGCAGCGCAATGTAGCCGAAGGCCGCCCAGGCGCCGGGCACGGTGGCCAGCTTGTGCAGAAAATCGGTGCCCACCAACAGAAACGCCAGCGCCGGCCCGCCGATGAACAGCAGCAGCAGGCCCGTCACGGCCAGGGCCGGAATGCCGTGCAGGTGGTGCTTAATTACGTTGATGCTGACGCCGTAGCCCAGCGTAGCCAGCACGATGTAGAGGCCGTACCAGGCATTGCTTTCCCCGGTGGGTGTGGCGTCGCCGCCGCTGCCGCCCAGCAGCATGAGCACCACCGTGCCCACCAAGCCCAGCGCAATACCCAGCACCCGCAGGGCCGTGAGTTGCTGCCGGAACAGGGCCGCCCCCACCACCAGCGTAAACACGGCCGTGAGGGCGTTGAGCACGCCGGCCAGGCCCGAGGCCAGGCGGGTTTCGGCGTAGGCAAACAGAAAGGCCGGCACCAGCGTGCCCACCACCCCGCTCAGCAGCAGCCACCGAAACCGGCCCCGGTCCACGCTGCGCAGGTGGCGCAGGGCAAACGGCAGCAGCAGCAGGGCGGCCACGCTCACCCGCGCCGCCCCCAGTTCCAGCGCCGAAAACACCACCAGCCCCTTCTTCATCAGAATAAATGACGTGCCCCAGATGCTAGCCAGCACCACCAGCAGCACCCACGCCGAAGCCGGGGTGCGGTGGGGCGGAGGCGAAGCCACGGGCGGGTTTTCAGGAGCGGCCGTGACGGCCGGGGCGGGGGAGGGCATAAGTGGGGGAGAAGGGGGAAAAGAAGCGGCACAGGAACGTCATGCTGAGCCTGTCGAAGCATCTCTACTGCCTCGTTGCAATGCTAATCAGCTAGTCAGCGGGAGAGATGCTTGCCTACGGCGACCTTCGGTTCGACTACGGCTGCGCCTGCGCGGACGCCAGATGGAGCATGACGATTAGATAACAAGATGAACTCACCCCACCAGCACCGGCTCGGCGGCAATGATTTCGTCAAGGATGCTGTGCACTTCCTCCACCGAGTCGGTTTCGACGAGGCGCATACGCCAGGCTTTGGCGCCTTCCAGGCCGCGGAAGTACTGGGCGTAGTGCCGGCGCATCTCGAAGATGCCCACGCGCTGGCCTTTCCACTCGATGCTCTTGTCGAAGTGCATCCGACACATGTTCACGCGCTCCTCCACAGTGGGCGGGGCCAGCAGCTCGCCGGTGGCCACGTAGTGCTTCACCTCCCGGAAAATCCAGGGGTAGCCGATGCTGGCCCGGCCGATCATCACCCCGTCCACGCCGTAGCGGTTCTTGTACTCCAGGGCTTTCTGGGGCGAGTCAATGTCGCCGTTGCCGAAGATGGGAATGCGGATGCGCGGGTTTTCCTTGATTTTGGCAATCAGGCGCCAGTCGGCCTCGCCCTTGTACATCTGCACGCGGGTGCGGCCGTGTACCGTGAGGGCCTCGATGCCGATGTCTTGCAGGCGCTCAGCCACTTCCTCCACGTTCTTAGTGCCGTCGTCCCAGCCGAGGCGGGTTTTCACCGTCACGGGCAGGGGCGTGTTGCGTACCACGGCGGCCGTCATCTGCACCATCTTCGGAATGTCGCGCAGCAGGGCCGCCCCGGCGCCGCGGCAGGCCACCTGCTTCACGGGGCAGCCGTAGTTGATGTCGATGAGGTCGGGGCCGGCGGCGGTGCTGATGCGCGCACACTCGCCCATGGTGTCCACGTCGGAGCCGAACAGCTGAATGCCGATGGGCCGCTCGTAGTCGAACACGTCGAGCTTCTTTTTGCTTTTGGCGGCGTCCCGAATCAGCCCTTCCGAGGAAATGAACTCGGTATACATCAGGTCGGCGCCGTTGGCCTTGCACACGGCCCGAAACGGCGGGTCCGACACGTCTTCCATGGGCGCAAGCAGGAGCGGAAAATCAGGCAGGGCAAGGTCGCGGATGTGTACCACAGGACAGGCTATTACTGGAGTTTAGGCAAAATTACGAGTTAGGGACGTAGGGTCTTGGGGGCTTAGGGTCTTAGATTTGTTCTGGAGTACTCTTGTAGCTCGCTGCGCAGCAGGTAGCTGAAGGATAAAGTTCGCGCTACAGCCTACACCGGGGCAGCACGTCCCCTTAGACTCTAAGTCCCCAAGACCCTAAGCCCCTAACAACCATGAAAGGTTTCGTTTCCAGCCGGCTGCACCCTGCCGCCAACCTGGCCCTGCTGCTGGTGCTGCTGCTCGTTGCGTTTTGCTTGTCTATGTTCCTGATTGTGGCGTGCACCAACCTGCTGTTTGGAGTGGGCCTGCGGGAAATCGGCAACGTTACGCAGCGCCCGGCCGACCATCCGCATGGCTGGACCATATCCATGATTAGCCAGGGGTTGCTGCTGCTGGGTGGCTTTGGCGGGGCTGCCGTGGCCTTTATTACTCTCACCGGCAACCAGTTGCGCGACTACCTGACGCCGCGCCGGCCGGTGCCGGCTTCCTGGCTGCTGCTGGCCGGAGCCCTGATTGTGCTGAGCGTGCCGGCTATGTCGGTGCTTATTGCCTGGAACGCCAGCCTTGACCTGCCGGCGTGGGCCCTGGAGCGCGAAGAGCAAGCCAAAAACCTGCTTAAGGTGTTGACCAACTTCTCTTCTCCCCTGCGCTTTGTGGTGGCGCTACTGGTAATGGCCGTGGTGCCGGCCGTGGGCGAGGAGCTGTTTTTTCGGGGAGTATTCCAGCGCAACCTGGTGCAGTGGGCGGGGCGGCACGCGGGTATCTGGCTGGCGGCTGCCATTTTCAGCGCCGCTCACTTCCAGTTTATGGGCTTCGTGCCGCGCTTTGTGCTGGGCCTGGTGCTGGGCTACCTTTACGAGTGGAGCGGCAACATTCTGGTGCCCATGGCCGCCCACTTCGCCCAGAATGCCTTTCAGCTGGCACTCCTCTACGCCCAGCAGCGGGAGTGGACGGCCGCCGACTTCGACCCCGATTCCACCGAGGCCCTGCCCTGGTACTGGGCGGTGCTGTCGGTGGTGGTGTGCGCGGCCCTGCTGTGGCAGCTGCGCCGCCTGCTGGCCGGCCCCACGCCCGCGCAGCTGCCCACCGAAATGCACACGCTGGGCAGCCACGGCGTAGCCCTGCGCCGCCCCGCGTCCGGCAACGCGGCACCAAGGGCCCGCACCCTCAGCCACGACGGCGTAGACAGTACCCGGTCGTAGGGGCGCGTCGCACGCGCCCGGCGGGTTTGGGGTGGGATGGGAGCCGTTGCCACGGCGCAAAATTGTAATTTCCGGCGTCGTTATCTAGTCCTCACCTTAACCACGGGCGCGTGCGACGCGCCCCTACGCCGTTTGCCAACTTCTACTTCTCCCGCGCCCCCATCCGCCGAGCCCTCCGCTGGTAAGCCGCCCATGTCCAACCTGGCCCAGCGGATTATTTTCGCCGTTATCGGGGCCGCGCTGCTGCTGGGGTGCGTGTGGTACAGCGCCTGGACGTTTGCGGTGCTGTTTGCAGCTATCCAGGCTAAGATGCTACTGGAGTTTTACCGCATGATGCGGGCAGCCGGGTACCGGCCGGCGAAGTGGATTGGGCTGGGAGCTGGCGTCTACTTATTCGCAGTTGTAGCTGTTTTGAAGTTTGTTTTGTTGATAAACCTCGACAGCATCAATTTCGCAACAAGTATAGGGAGAGCACCGGGCTGGCACACGTTAATTCTGCCTAGCTCTTCCTTCGTCTGGATACTTGGGTTATTCTTAGTGCTACCAGTGTGGCTGCTGATAGGCGAAATGCGTAGGTGGCCACAGACGACTACACCATTCGGTAATGTAGGCGCTACCTTGCTAGGCTTGCTCTATGTGAGTTTGCCTATGAGCTTACTTAGTTTGATAGCCGGAGAAACGTCGTATGATCCCCGCCGCGTGCTGGCCCTGCTGCTGCTGGTGTGGTCCTCTGACATTGGTGCGTACGCCGCCGGCAAAACCTTCGGCAAGCACAAGCTGGCCCCCAGCATTTCGCCCGGCAAAACCTGGGAGGGCACCATCGGTGGGTTTCTGCTCACGCTGGGCATGGGCTGGGCCCTGGGCTACCTGCTGCCCGAACTCTCCCTGACCTACCGCCTCGTAGTAGCCGGCGTGGTAGCCGTGTTCGGCCCCCTCGGCGACCTGGCCGAATCCATGCTCAAGCGCAGCGTCGATGTCAAGGATTCCGGCCGTATCATGCCCGGCCACGGCGGCCTCCTCGACCGGTTCGACGCCTTCCTGTTCATCCTGCCGGTGCTGGCGCTGTTGCAGCTGCTGGTAGGATAGCGGTGAAATGATGGGTGGCGAGTAGTGAGTGCCTACGGAATGACAGCCCCGGCGGGGCGGCGTGTCGGTAGAACAGCCAACGTCTAGAAGTATAAAGCCCCAGCGGGGCGGCACCTACCGTCAGCACGGCCAGGTGTCGCCTCGCTGGGGCTTTTACCCTACTTAAACCTGCTGCTCTCTACCGCTATGTTGCCTCGCTGGGGCTGGTTGTTCTACACGCATTCACGCATCCACTCATCTACTCATTCACCATTTCATCACCTCGACACTCACCTTTGCGTAAGCCGGAATCCTACTACCTTTGACGACTTATTTTTCGCGCGGCTTCGGTTTCCCACCGCTGAAGCCCACGGTTTAGTTTCCACCCACCCCAAACCCCTTTACCCGTATGGCTGCCACCACGGTGTACAAAGAGCCGGCTCCCATTGTGGACCGCGAAAATCCCTTGGAATCCATGATGTCGCGCTTCAACGTCGCGGCCGAAATCCTCGGTCTGGACGACGAAACGTATAACGTGCTCAAGGCGCCCGACAAGCAGGTTATCGTCAGCATTCCGGTGACGATGGACAACGGCAAGATTCGCGTGTTTGAAGGCTACCGGGTGGTGCACAATACCATTCTGGGCCCCTCCAAGGGCGGCATCCGCTACGACAAAAACGTGCACCTCGACGAGGTGAAGGCCCTGGCCGCCTGGATGACCTGGAAGTGCGCCGTAGTAGATATTCCGTACGGTGGGGCCAAGGGCGGCATCATCTGCGACCCGACCACCATGAGCGCCGGCGAAATTGAGCGCCTCACCCGCGGCTACACCCTGGCCATGAAGGACGTGTTCGGGCCCGACCGCGACATTCCGGCTCCCGACATGGGCACCGGTCCCCGCGAAATGGCCTGGCTCATGGACGAATTTTCTAAGACCACCGGCGCCACTTCCCCGGCCGTGGTAACGGGCAAGCCCTTGGTAATGGGCGGCTCCCTGGGCCGCACCGAGGCCACGGGCCGCGGCGTAATGGTGTCGGCGCTGGCGGCTTTGAAGAAGCTGAACCTGGAGCCTACGCAGGTGTCGGCCGTGGTGCAGGGCTTCGGCAACGTGGGCTCCTGGGCCGCCAAGCTGCTGGCCGACAAAGGCGTGAAAATCAAAGGGGTAAGCGACATTTCGGGCGCCTATTGGAACGACAACGGCATCAACATCGACGAGGCCGTTGCCTATAAGAACGCCCACCAGGGCCGCCTGGAAGGCTACACCGGCGCTACGCTCCTGGACAACGCCGACGACCTGCTGCTGGCCGACGTGGACGTGCTGGTGCCCGCCGCCGTGGAGGACGTCATCACCGAGCACAACGCCCACGACATCAAGGCCAAGCTGATTGTGGAAGGCGCCAACGGCCCCACCTCCGCCTCCGCCGACCCCATCATCAATGAGAAGGGCATCATGGTGGTGCCCGACATCCTGGCCAACTCCGGCGGCGTAACGGTGTCGTACTTCGAGTGGGTGCAGAACCGCCTGGGCTACAAGTGGAGCGAGGACATGGTGAATGAGCGCGCCGAGCGTATCATGAGCGACGCTTTCGAGAAAGTGTACGCCACCTCGCAAAAACATAACATCCCGATGCGCATTGCCGCCTACGTGGTAGCCATCGACAAAGTAGCCCAGACCTACCGGTACCGTGGCGGCTTCTAAAATTGCAGAGTAGCGCAGATTGAATTGATTTCGCTGATTCAGGCACCCCTGAATAGGCAGTAGTTGTTCCGTTGCTGGCGCGCTGTTGGTGCTGGAGCGTAAGCCTCCACTCCGTATATTTGCTTTCGGATAGCCCGGGCCGGTGGCTCGGGCTATCTTTGTGAGTTAGAGTACCTCCATTTCATCCGGGCAGTTCTTTTGCCCGTTAGGTTGATTAACCGGACGCCTGAATCAGCGAAATCCGTGTAATCTGCAAAATCTGCGATTCATGAAGATTCATAAGGAAGGACGACGCATCCTGTTCTTTACCCTGCTGGCCCTGCTGGCCGTCAATCTGCTGCTATTTCGCTACAACGCCGCCAACGAGGGATTTAACAAGGTCTTCGCCGGAATTTCGGTCGTCGTGTTTTTGGCGCTGCTGCAGTTTTTCCGCAGCCCGGCCCGGCGGCTATTCACGCACGAAGACCTGGTTATTGCCCCGGCCGACGGCAAAGTGGTGGTGATAGAGGACGTGCACGAGCCGGAGTACTTCGACGACGTGCGCAAGCAAATCAGCATCTTCATGTCGCCGATTAACGTGCACATCACCCGCAACCCGATTTCGGGTATCGTGCGTTACTTCAAGTACCACCCCGGCAACTACTTGGTGGCCTGGCACCCCAAGAGCAGCACCAAAAACGAGCGGACCACGGTAGTCGTGGAGTCGGAAGCCGGGCCGTTTGTGCTGTTCCGGCAGATTGCCGGGGCCATGGCCCGCCGCATCGTGTGGTACGTGAACGAGGGCGACGAAGTAAGCCAGGGCGAGGAGTTCGGCTTCATCAAGTTCGGCTCCCGCGTCGACATCTTCGTGCCCGTCGATACCGAAGTAAAAGTGCAGATTGGCGAAAAAGTAAAGGGCGGCCAAACCATCATCGCCCAGCTCAAAACCGAAAGCCCTGGCTTGTTCTGAATCGCGGATTACGCGGATTTTAGGATTGCGCGGATTTTGGTGACGAGTGGCGGCCCCGGATGGGGCCGCTTTTTGTTTTCTATACGAATTGGCTTGAACTTGTCGTGGTCATACATCTAATCCAGATAGCGCAAAGTATGCCCTTAGATAGTCGATTCACTCCGATTACTGAAAAGATAATTGGTTGTGCCTTACGGGTGCATGGTAAGATGGGAAGTGGCTTCCAAGAAGTAATCTATCAGCGCTGTTTGGCCATAGAAATGGAAAAGGCACAATTGCTTTTTGCACGTGAAGTAGAGATGCCTCTGTTCTATGATGGCCACGAAGTAGGAGCCAGACGAGTTGATTTTCTGGTGGAAGAAAGCGTACTGGTTGAACTGAAAGCTCTTACTGAAATCAACGACAGCCATTACGCACAGGTCATCAATTATCTCAATGCTTATGAATTAGAGGTAGGCTTGCTGCTCAATTTTGGTGAGCCAAGCCTACGCATAAAACGGTTTGTTAAAAGCCAGCAAAGCCGCAAAACGAACCACTCGCCACAGCAATAACCAGAAGTTGATCCTAAGTAGCAGTTCGGCAGAGCGGCTCCATCCGGGGCCGCCACTCGTCACCAAAATCCGCGCAATCCTAAAATCCGCGTAATCCGCGATTCAGAACCACCGGGCCACCAGCGGCATAAGCTGCTCCAGGGCTTGCTGGTCGTCGTGGTCGAAGTCGTTGAGCTGGTCGCTGTCCACATCAAGCACGGCTACCACCTGGCCGTTTTTGAGCACTGGCACCACAATTTCCGACTTGCTCTCGGAGCTACAGGCAATATGGCCGGGAAACTGCTCCACGTCGGGCACCAGGATGGTGGCGGCCTGCGCCCAACTGGTGCCGCACACGCCCCGGCCGCGCCGGATGCGGGTGCAGGCAATAGGGCCTTGAAACGGCCCCAGCACCAACTCGTCGTCTTTCACGAGATAGAAGCCCACCCAAAAAAAACCAAACGCCTGCCGCAGGGCCGCCACGGTGTTGGCCAAGTTGGCTACGAGGTCCGGTTCACCGGTAGTCAGGGCTTCAATCTGGGGCAGAAGCTGGCGGTATTGCTCGGCTTTGGAAACGGTGGTATCGAGATGGAGTTCTTCAGCCATTTTATAGAGGTGAGGAGTCGGAGGTAAGAGGCGAGAAGGGGAAATAAGCGCCAAAGGTAACTGCTAGAGGCGGTAGCTACAGTTGAGGACAACCCTCATTTCCACATTCTCCACATTCCACTCCATTTCCCACATTCTCATTCATTCCGAAACACAAACACCTCGTCCTCGCCCAGGCGGAACTGCTCGTGCAGGCCGGCCAGGCCCAGGCGGGGCGCGGCCACTCCGCCGCCCAGGCGGCGCGGGCTGCGGATAACGCGCGCCTCGTCCCAGAGGCCGTCTTTCAGCAGGGAGTTGAGCACCGTGGGGCCGCCTTCCACCAGCACCGACTGCACCTGCCGCTGCTGGAGGTTTTGCAGCATCTGCGGCAGCAGGTCCTCGGCTTCCCGCAGGGTAATGTAGCCCAGGTTGCCGGTGGTGGCCCGCTGCCGGTACGTGTACACCAGCGTGGGCTGGCTCTGGTCAAAGAGATGGTGGGTGGGCGGCAGGCTCAGGTTTTTGTCGATGACGACGCGGATGGGGTCGGGGCCGGGCCAGGCGCGCACGTTCAGGCGGGGGTTGTCGTGCAGGGCCGTGCGCGTACCCACCAGGATGGCGTGCTCGTCGGCGCGCCACTGGTGCACGGCCACGCGGGCCAGTTCCCCACTGATGGCCACTGGCTGGTGGTAGGGCCCGGCCAGGTAGCCGTCGGCGGTTTCGGCCCACTTCAGCACCACGTAGGGCCGCTTCTTCTCCTGCACCGTGAAGAAGCGCCGGTTTAGCCAGCGCCCTTCCGGTTCCAGCACCCCGGTTTCCACTTGAATGCCGGCGTCGCGCAGCTTGTGCAGGCCGCGGCCCGCCACCAGCGGGTTGGGGTCGAGGTTGCAGACTACCACTTCGGCCACGCCTTTTTCCACGAGCAGGTCGGCACAAGGGGGCGTTTTGCCGAAGTGGGCGCAGGGCTCCAGCGTCACGTACACGCGGCTTCGGGGCAGCAAGTGCTGCTCGGTCACGGCCGCTACGGCGTTGACTTCGGCGTGGGGGCCGCCGTACTGCCGGTGCCAGCCTTCCCCAATTACCCGGCCCTCGTGGGTGATGACGCAGCCCACCAAAGGGTTGGGCCGCACGTAGCCAGTGCCTAGGCGGGCCAGGTCCAGGGCGCGGCGCATCATCAACTGGTCGAAATCAGAGGAAGGCATGGGTGGGGCGGGAGAAGGTAACCGGAGGTCAAGATACTAAGCTGCCGGACCATGTGTAGCTGCATACTCATCTATACCAGCCTTACTCTATACTAGCCCTGACCAACGACAAATGGTCAGATTTGAAGATAGCGGCGCAAAGCCGGTCAGGGCTATAGCTAGGCTGGTAAAAAAATTCTACTAATACCTTGCAGAAATACAATCGGTGAATGTACCTTTAATCGGATGGTTTTTGGCCTCAGTCGAGCGATTTTGCTGGTTCGGCTGAGAAAAATTTACTTTTTCCAAACCGTGCAGGTTATGCTGTCGTAGCTGTAGCGCTCCACCCCCGGATTGGGTTTACGCCAGTCGCGAAGATGTTGTCTATCCTGGGTGGTTGCCGCTCTTTAAGTCCGTGAATAGCGCGTTTCCCTTTTTCTCTTTCCCTTCCTTTCTCCTCGTAGGCTTTTTCTGGGGTGCTGCGTAGTGTCGCTGAGCAGAAGCACCAGCCTGAAGCCAGCCGGCCAAAGTTTCACCTGCTCGTTTTTGTCTGCGTACGGTACCACGGGGCGCAGTTTTTCATACCTAATAAGCTCGGTTTCCTTTTTTCTTTTACAGCTGCCTGGGGCGGCTTCACTTCGAGCACAAGCAAATGCCGGTCGGATTTCAACCCCCAGGCTCTGCGGGTGAGCTAGTATTGGTAATGTCTGGTCACGGAGTAGTCCCGCGGCCCAGGCAGGTTGGTTTGCACTACGCTTGTTGCTTTTCATTTTTTCCGTATGGTTCGACTTTTCCTCTTTTTGCTGGTAGTACTCAGCAGCTGTGCCTACGATAAAGCCGAAGACATTACCCCCGCCCCCAAGGACTGCGGCACGCCCGCCGTGGTATCCTATGCGCAGTCGGTGTCGCCGTTGCTCGACCGTAACTGCCGGAGCTGCCACGATGCGGTGCAGCAAACGGCCGGCGTAAACCTAGACGACTTCACGGTGCTGAAGCGCTACGTCGACAACGGCATTTTTCTGGGCAATATCAAGCACCTGCCGGGCTATAAACCCATGCCAAAGGGTGCAGCCAAGCTCTCGGACTGTGACATTGCCTTATTGCAGAAATGGGTTGACGCCGGGGCGCCGAAGAACTAGATGGGGCGGCTACGGATTACTCGAACCCTGCGCCGGTGGGTGCTGGTCTGGGCGCTAAGCTGCTGGGCCAGCGGGCTGGGGCACGCCCAAGGCCGGTACCTGACTCAGAAGGGCGCCGTCAGCTTTTTCTCCACCAGCATCATCGAAGATATTGAAGCGCACACGGAGCAGGCCGGGGCCATCATCGACCTGCAAACCCGCCAGCTGGCGCTGTCCATTCCCATCAAGTCGTTCCAATTTAAGCGCACCCTCATGCAGGAGCACTTCAACGAGAACTACATGGAGTCGGAGAAGTACCCGAAAGCAACCTTTAAAGGGAAGCTGCTGGAATTCGACCCGGATGCCTTCCTGAAGGGCGGCCCCCAGCGCGTGACCGTGGAAGGCGACCTGACCATTCATGGCGTAACCCGGCGCGTAACCGTGCCGGGTGCGTTGGAGCTGAACAAAGGCTCGCTATTGGTGAATGCCTACTTCAGCGTGGCGCCAGCCGATTACAACATCGAGGTGCCGCTGCTCGTGCGCGAAAACATTGCCAAGGTAGTGGGTATCAAGGTGATAATGACCTGCGAACTGGCCTCCCAACTGACGATTGTCAAACCGTAATCTGCGCCGGCCCGGCACAAGTGAAGAGCCGGGCGGCCCACGTTTTCTTGTTCTATGAAGCAACTTTTTACCCGCTACGGAGGCTGCCTGGCGCTGGCGTGTCTGCTGGCCGCCGGCTGGGCCCGGCCAGCGCAGGCCCAGGACGACGACCTGCTCAACCAGCTGGAAAGCCAGACGCCCAAGCCCACCACGCCCGAGGCCGTGAACGCCACCTTTAAAAGCACCCGCCTCATCAACGGCCACACCGTAGAAACGCCCGGCCAGGGCACGATGGTGTTTTTGATTTCGCACCGCTTCGGCACGCTCAACAGCGGGGCCTACGAGCTTTTTGGCCTCGACAATGCCACCATCCGGCTCGGCTTGGAGTATGCCCTCACCGACGACCTGGAAGTGGGTGTCGGCCGCAGCTCCCACCAAAAAACCTTCGACGGCTTTGTGAAATACCGGGCCCTGCGCCAACGCGCCGGCTCCGGAGGATTCCCCGCCAGCGTCACGCTGTTTGCCAGCACAGCCCTGGTTACCCAGCGCGACCCTCCCGGCACCACCCTCGACCGGACGCTGACGCGCCGCCTGACGCACTCGTACCAGGCCCTGATTGCGCGCAAGTTCAATTCCAACCTGTCGTTGCAGCTCATGCCGACGCTGGTGCACCGCAACCTGACGGAAATGGGCGGGGGGCCGAATGATGTGTACGCCATTGGGGCGGGTGGGCGCCACAAGCTGACCAAGCGCACCTCCCTCAACGTGGAGTACTACTACCTGCTGCCCAACACCCGGCCCTCGGGCCTGCGCAACTCCCTGGCCGTGGGGTTTGATATTGAAACCGGGGGCCACATTTTCCAGCTGCACGTCACCAACTCGCAGGGGATGGTTGAGAAGTTCTTCGTGAGCGAAACCCGCGGCAACTTCTTCAAGGGCGACCTGTACTTCGGCTTCAACGTGAACCGCAACTTCACGCTACGCCCCAAGGCCGAGTTCCGCAAGGGCAAGTAGCATCAGCAGCTGCTTCACACTTTCTCTTTTCCCTTTCTTTTTTCTTCTCTTTTTTTCATGCGTATGCAAGTAAAAGCTACCACTTGGTGTATGGTTATGGTTGCTCTGTGGGCGGGTACCTCCTCCTGCAACAACGATGACGACGACAATACCCCGGCTGCTCCAACCAACACCGTGCAGGTAACGGCCAGCCTTGACGGCAAGCAGCAGGTGCCTGCCAATCCCTCCACGGCCACCGGTACCATGACCGGCACCTACGACAAAACCACGCGGGTGCTGACGTACACCGTCACCTACCAGGGCATTACTCCCACCATGGGCCACTTCCACCAGGGCGCTCCGGGGGTGAATGGCAATCCTATTGTCACGTTCCCGAACGTAACGACTTCACCCATTTCAAGCACGGCCACGCTCGACCCAGCAGACGGGGCCAGCCTGCTGAACGGCGGCCTGTACGTGAACCTGCACACGCAGGCATACCCGAAAGGAGAAATCCGCGGCAACGTAACGGTTAAGTAGCAGCCCTTTTCTTTTGTGCCTCAACGCCAGTCAGTTGCAGCTACCCGTAGCTGCAACTGACTGGCGTTGTAGTATTCGTTACCACGCATGTTTTTTACTCTCAACAGAAGACGCGGGACGCTTCTCCTATTGCTGCTGGGAGTGCTGGCCGCTTGGTGGGTGGTCCGGCCCCGGCCTGGGAATAGCCTGAGTACAGTGGTGCTCCGGGTAGAAGGGGTGGGCGCTCTGGTGCAGGCCCGGCGCTTGCAGGAGCAAGTGGCCGCCGTGCCGGGCGTGGCCGCCTGCACCATCAACCCGCGCACCAGCCTGGCCACCGTCAGCTACGACGAGGCAGTATTGCCAAAGCAGGAGCTACTTCGGGTGCTATCGGTGGGCGGGCTGTTTCGGGTGGAAGAAGTGCCAGGGCTACCAGCTGCTGACTAGGACGCCTGGGTTTTCAGCTGAGGAAGAAGAGCCTAACGCTGGCGGAGCCGGTACTTCTTGACGTAGAATACGCCTTCCTTTTCCGGCGCCATGGTCAGCGTTGGGCGGGCATCGACGGCCGTGGGTACACTGCATTGCAGGTAGGAGGGGCTGCTGAAGCTGGGTACAAAGCGGTGGCAGTGTTCGGCTCCGGCCGGCAGGCGCAAGCACACGTTCATGTCCTGGCGCCGGCTGCCCCAGCGCAGCCTGAGGTAGCTGCCACTGGCCAGGGTGCCTACTTCCTGCCCATTGAGCAGCACGGTTATGGAGTGGTCCGGCGCCGCATCCGGCCGGCGGTACAGGTAAACCGTGGCCGAATCTGCGGGGCTGCCGGGGGCGAGTAGCGGTGTAGGCTGGGGCTCAATCCGGCCGGAAGCTAGGTGCAGAACACACGGCAGTGGGTCGCCACCCGATATGGCGCCGGCTATGCCAGCCCCAATCAGACCGCCCAGCACGGCGCCCAGTGCCACATCATCGGGAGTAGCCGGCGCCGGAATGGTGAAGGTGTACGCGGCGCGGGCCGAGTCGGGCCGCAGCTCATAGAAAGCGCCGCGGTGAAAGAAGTACGCCATGGTTCCGTCGGAAAGCCCCCATACGTTGCTGCGCACGGGCCGGCGGGGCTTGTCGGGGCTCAGGTACAGATACTCAGCGTCAATGGCATCGGTGCCGGCCCATTGTTTGGCGGTACGCGGGCGGCGGATGATGGTAAACGGCTCCCCCTGGCCCGACGGCGCATTGGCCCGAAACTCGGCAAACGAGCGGTAGACCCCACGCTGGAGGGGAGGCTTCTGAATGGGGTAGCGCATCGTGGTAATGCCGCCCCGCCCCGCCTGGACGTCGGCCCAGCTGAGGGCCGGCCCGGTGCCTTCTGCCGTGGCAGGCAGTGCCGCCAGTTGCGTCAGGGCCTGTTGCAGCACCCGCTCAAGGTTGGGCTCATGCTTCCGGGTGACTTCCAGCCCGCGCTGTTCCACCAGTTCGCCCACTGGCAGCAGGAAATAATAGTTGCCGGGCTCCCGCTCAATCAGGAAGTCGGCCACCAGCTCGGCAGCGGCTATTTCAGCGTTGCCCCACAGTTCTTCGAGCCGCAGCGCATGAATGCGCAGCACCACCGGGCGGCTGCCGTCGGCCGGCGTAGCGCGGCGCAGCCAACCGCTCAGCGTTTCGTCAAGCGGGTGCTCAAAGTTGGCGGGCACTGGTCGGTTGTCGAGGCCCAGGTGCACCACGCCAAGGCGGCTGCGGTCGGGGCGCAGGTCGAGCACCTGGCCCACGTGAAAGGCCCGAGCGGCGGGCGGCGGCGCAAATTTGCTGGTTGAAAGAAGATGCACTCCCTGGGCCTGGGCCGGAGGAGAGGAAAGCAGCGCCAAAAGCCCGCAGATCAGCAACAGCCCCGAGAGAGGCCGGCGGCTAATCGAAACAGAAAGCATAGAACAAGCAAGTAAGTAGCAGTGGCTAAAAATAAGTGGTGCAGAGGTCTCAGCTCTACTTCTGCCGTCAAAAACCGGCCACTGCTTGCGGCAACCAAGCCACCTTCAATGGCTGCGTGGCACTAAGCTGCCGCAGGACGGAAGCCCGGCGCCTAACCGAAAACTCCGACTTTTGCCGTGCGGCCCGCGGCGGCTGGCTGCCACTCTCAACCTCAGACACATGCCCACTCTGCGCCAGCTCACGGCCTCCGTTGCCGCTGCCCTCACCCCGCTCTACCCCCGGCCGGAAGCCGAGGCCATGGCGGGGCAGCTGCTGGAGCACCTGCTGCACCTCACGCCCCTGCAACGGCGTATGCAGGCCCAGGAGCCCGTGCCCGAGGAAATACTAGCGCAGCTGGCGCCCCTGCGGGAGCGGCTGCTGCGCCACGAGCCTTTACAATACGTGCTGGGCACAGCCCACTTTGCCGGCCTGGAGCTGGAAGTAACACCCGCCACCCTTATTCCGCGCCCCGAAACCGAAGAGCTGGTGCAGCTTCTGGTGCAGGAGCAGCAGGGCCGCTCCGGCCTGCACGTACTGGATGTGGGCACCGGCTCGGGCTGCATAGCCGTAGCCCTGGCGCTGGCCTTGCCCGGCAGCCAGGTAACGGCCGTGGACGTGTCGGGCGAAGCGCTGGCCGTGGCCCGCCGCAACGCCGCCCGCCACGGCGCGGCGGTGCACTTTCAGCAGCTCGATGTTTTGGCGGCAATGCCCAATCTGCCCGCGCCCCTGGACGTGCTGGTGAGCAACCCGCCCTACGTGCTGGAAGCCGAGCGCGCCCAGATGCGCCCCAACGTGCTGGCCTACGAGCCGGCCACGGCCCTGTTCGTGCCCAACCACGACCCGCTGCTATTTTACCGGCGTATAGCCGAGCTGGGGCGGCAGGTGCTGCGCCCCGGCGGCGGCCTGTACTTTGAAATCAACGAGCAGTATGGCCCTGCCACGCAGGCCCTGGTGCAGGAGCTAGGCTACACCGAAGCCGGCCTAGTAGCCGACCTGTTTGGCAAGCTCCGCTTTGTGCGCGCTACCTGGCCAGGCTAAACCCACTGGCTTTCCGTTGGGTACCGGTTTGGGTAGGAGAGGAGGCCGGTGGCAGAAACGGGGAAAGCAGCCCGCGGCGGGCAACCGCTTCACCGAAAGGTAACTTGCATTCTTTCAACATTTCTGCCCAGCCAGACAGGCAAATCTGTTACCTTTGCGGGCTGAAATTCTGCCCATCTCCCCCTTCGGCATGTCTGAACCGCTGGCTTACTATGCGCATCCCACCGCCGTCCTCGACGAGGGGTGCCGTGTTGGGGCTGGCTGCCGCATCTGGCACTTCACGCACGTGTCGGCCGGGGCCGAGCTGGGCGAAAACTGCACGCTGGGCCAGAACGTGTTTGTGGCCGACGGCGTACGGCTGGGCCGCAACGTGAAGGTGCAGAACAACGTGAGCCTGTACGCCGGCGTGGAGTGCCACGACGACGTGTTCATCGGGCCCTCAGTAGTGTTTACCAACGTGCTGAATCCGCGGGCCGCCGTGTCGCGCCGCCACGAGTACCGCCCTACGGTGCTGGAGCGCGGCGTCAGCATCGGAGCCAATGCTACCATCGTGTGCGGGGTACGGCTCGGCGAGTTTGCCTTTGTGGGTGCCGGCGCGGTGCTCACCCGGAGCGTGCCCGCCTACGGCCTCGTGCACGGAAACCCCGCCCGGCAGCGCGGCTGGATGAGCGTCCACGGCCACCGCCTCCACTTCGACGGCCAGGGCCGCGCCACCTGCCCCGAAAGCCACCACATCTATCAGTTAACCGATGGCCGGGTTTCCCGTATCAGCCCCGGCTAAGCGGCTATCTGGCTTCCAGAATCCAAGACCCCAAGTCCCTAAGACCCTAAGTCCCCAATCGTGTACGAGCAACTTCTCCAGAAACAGGCCAAGCTGGCCGTCATCGGCCTCGGCTACGTGGGCCTGCCCATTGCCCTCGAGTTTGCGCGCAAGCTACGCGTTATTGGCTTCGACATCAACGCCAAGCGGGTGGAGATGATGCGCAACCACATCGACCCCAGCGGCGAACTAGATGCCCAGGACTTTGAGGGCTGCGACATTGAGTTTACCCACTCGCTGGACGTGCTGCGCGAAGCCCGGTTCTACATCGTGGCCGTGCCCACGCCCATCGACGAGCACGCCATGCCCGACCTGAAGCCCCTCATCGGCGCTTCCACCTCGGTAGGCAAGGTGCTGAAGCGGGGCGACTACGTGGTGTTTGAGAGCACCGTGTACCCCGGCTGCACCGAGGAAGACTGCATTCCGATTCTGGAGCGTGAGTCGGGCCTGAAGTTTCCCCAGGATTTCAAAGTGGGCTACTCGCCCGAGCGCATCAACCCCGGCGACAAAGAGCACACGCTCAGCTCCATCGTGAAGGTGGTAGCCGGCTGCGACGACGAGTCGCTGGACGTTATTGCCCGCACCTACGAGCTGGTGGTGAAAGCCGGGGTGCACCGGGCCAGCTCCATCAAAGTAGCTGAGGCCGCCAAAATCATCGAAAACACCCAGCGCGACGTCAACATTGCCCTGATGAACGAGCTGTCGATGATTTTTGACCGCATGCACATCAACACCTACGAGGTACTGGAAGCTGCCGGCACCAAGTGGAACTTCCTCAAGTTTTCGCCCGGCCTGGTGGGTGGGCACTGCATCGGCGTTGACCCCTACTACCTCACCTACAAAGCCAAGGAGCTGGGCTACGACGCCAAGGTGATTCTGAGCGGCCGCACCACCAACGACAACATGGGCGCCTACATCGCCCGCAAAACGGTGCAGACCATGATCAAGCAGGGCAAGGACGTGGCCAAAAGTCGGGTGCTGGTGATGGGCGCCACCTTCAAGGAAAACGTGGAAGACATCCGCAATTCCAAAGTAGCCGACGTCATCAACGAGCTGAAAAACTTCTCGGTGAACGTGGACATCATCGACCCCCACGCCGACTCCGACGAGCTGCACCACGAGTACGGCTTCCGCCTCACCCCCGAAAGCGAAGTACGCAACGACTACGACGCCGTGGTGGTAGCAGTAAGCCACCAGCCCTACGCCGAGCTGACCGAGGACTACTTCAAGTCCATCACCAAGCAACCCGCCGTACTGGTCGACATCAAAGGCCTGTTCCGCAACAAGATTAAAGACCTGGCTTACTGGAGCCTGTAACTTAAATGAGCGAATGAGTAAATGAGTGAATGAGCGAATGCCGTTCAACGGTATAGCTGCCACTCACTCATTTATTCATCCACTCATTCACTCATTTAGCATATGGAGCGCACGAAAATACTAGTGACGGGTGGGGCGGGCTATATTGGTTCGCACGCAGTGGTGGAGCTGTATGAGGCTGGTTTTCAGCCGGTTATCGTCGACGACTTTAGCAACTCCCAGGAGCAGGCCGTCCGCGGCATTGAGGAAATTCTGGGGGTGCGCGTGCCCTGCCACCGCATCGACTGCGGCGACGTGGAGGCGCTGCGGGCCGTGTTTGCCGAAGAAGGCAGCCTGCGCGGCGTCATTCACTTTGCGGCGTCCAAGGCCGTGGGCGAGTCGGTGCAGCAGCCGCTGAAGTACTACCGCAACAACCTGGGCTCTTTGCTGGCCCTGCTCACGGTGATGCAGGAGTTTGGCGTGCCCCACCTGGTGTTTTCGTCGTCGTGCACCGTGTACGGCATTCCGGACCAGCTGCCCGTGACGGAGCAGACGCCCACCAAGCCGGCTACGTCGCCCTACGGCAACACCAAGAAAATCTGCGAAGACATTATCACCGACGTGGTGAAGGCCCCGGAAAGCACCGTGCGGGCTATTCTGCTCCGCTACTTCAACCCGATTGGGGCTCATGCCTCCGCCAAAATCGGGGAGCTGCCGCTGGGCGTGCCCCAAAATCTGATTCCGTACGTGACGCAGACGGCCGCTGGCATTCGGGAGAAGCTGACCATCAACGGCGACACCTACGACACCCCGGACGGCACCAACATCCGCGACTACGTGCACGTGGTGGACCTGGCCAAGGCCCACGTGGTGGCCGTACAGCGCCTGCTCGACGTCCGCGGCGAAGCCGTGGAGGTGTTCAATGTAGGCACCGGCCGCGGCAACTCGGTGCTGGAAGTGGTGCACGCCTTTGAGCAGGCCACGGGCCAGAAGCTCAACTACGTCATCGGCCCGCCTCGCACCGGCGACGTGCCCGCCATCTACGCCGACGTAACCAAAGCCACCGAAGTATTGGGCTTTCGCACCACCACTTCACTGGAAGAAGCTCTGGCTAGTGCCTGGAAGTGGCAGCAAAGTTTAGTGAGTGAATGAGTAAATGAGTGGATGAGTGAATGGCTTCATGCATGACTGGCTGCCCTCATCTACTCACTCACTCATTCGCTCATCCACTCATTCATTCATTCTAAAAAATGAAAATCATCATCACCGGCGGAGCCGGCTTCATTGGGTCGCACGTGGTGCGCCTGTTCGTGACCAAGTATCCGGAGTATCAGATTCTGAACCTGGACGCGCTGACCTACGCCGGCAACCTCGAAAACCTGCGCGACATTGAGGACCGTCCCAACTACCGCCTGGTGAAGGGCGACATCACCGATCAAGCCTTCGTGGACGAGCTGTTTGCCCGCGAGGAGCCCGACGCCGTGATTCACCTGGCCGCCGAAAGCCACGTGGACCGCTCCATTACCGACCCGCTGGCCTTCGTGAAAACCAACGTGCTGGGCACGGTGCACCTGCTGAACGCTGCCAAAAACCTGTGGAAGCCCCTGGGCTACGAGGGCAAAGTGTTCTACCACGTGAGCACCGACGAGGTGTACGGCTCCTTGGAAATGGGTCCGGAAATGTTCACCGAAGACACATCGTACGACCCCCGCTCGCCCTACTCGGCCTCCAAGGCGGCTTCCGACCACTTTGTGCGGGCTTGGCACCACACCTACCACATGCCCGTCAAGCTGAGCAACTGCTCCAACAACTACGGCCCCAACCATTTCCCCGAGAAGCTGATTCCGCTGGCCATTCACCGCATCCGCACCGGGCAGCCGGTGCCCGTGTACGGCAAAGGCGAAAACGTGCGCGACTGGCTGTTCGTGAAAGACCACGCCACGGCTATTGATGCCGTGTTCCACAAGGGCAAAGTGGGCGAGACCTACAACATCGGCGGGGTGAACGAGTGGAAGAACATCGACCTCATCCACCTGCTCTGCGACGTGCTGGACGAGAAAACCGGTAAGCCCCAGGGCACCTCGCGCCAGCTCATCACCTTCGTGACGGACCGCGCCGGCCACGACCTGCGCTACGCCATCGACTCCAGCAAAATCATGAACGAGCTGGGCTGGAAGCCGTCCGTCACCTTCGAGCAAGGCCTGAGCCAGACCGTGGACTGGTACCTGGAAAACCAAGAGTGGCTCGACCACGTGACCAGCGGCGCCTACCAGCAGTATTACCAGCAGCAGTACAATCGGTAACGCGAAGTTTTACTTCGCGACTCGCGTCCGCGCTAGGGGCAATTTTCATGCTTCGGCAACGACATCGTTCAACGCTTCGCGAAGTAAAACTTCGCGTTACATCTAGTTCATGTACGAACAACCTTTTCACGACCAGCCGCTCGATAATCTGGCCTTCCTGGTGACGGGTGGGGCCGGCTTTATCGGGTCGAACCTGGTGGAATACCTGCTCAAGTACGGCGCCAAGGAAGTGCGCGTGCTGGATAATTACTCCAACGGCTTCCGCAAGAACGTGGCCTTGTTTGAAGGCCACCCGGCCCTGCGCGTAATCGAGGGCGACATCCGGGACCGGCAGACCTGCGTGGATGCTTGCCGGGGCATCGACATTGTGCTGCACCAGGCGGCGCTGGGCTCCGTGCCCCGCTCCATCAACGACCCCATCACGAGCAACGACGTGAATGTGGGCGGCTTCGTGAACATGCTGGTGGGCGCTAAGGAAGCCGGGGCGAAGCGGTTCGTGTACGCGGCTTCGTCGTCCACATACGGCGACCATAAGGCCCTGCCCAAAGTGGAGGACCGCATCGGCAAGCCTCTGTCGCCGTACGCCGTCACGAAGTACGCCAACGAGTTGTATGCTGATGTGTTTGGCAAGACCTACGGCATGGAAATCATCGGGCTGCGCTACTTCAACATCTTCGGGCCGCGCCAGGACCCGAACGGGGCCTATGCGGCGGTAATTCCGCTGTTTATTGACGCTGTGCTGAGTGGCCGGCCCCCGCGCATGAACGGCGACGGCGGCCAGACCCGCGACTTCACCTTCGTGGAGAACTGCGTGCAGGCCAACATCCGGGCGGCGCTGGTGCAAAACCCCGCGGCCGTGAATCAGGTGTACAACATTGCTGTAGCCGACCGCACCTCGCTCAACGACCTGTTCAATATCCTGAAGGAAGAAGCCGGCGCCGACATCACCCCCGAATACGGCCCCGACCGCCCCGGCGACATCCGCGACTCCCTGGCCGACATCAGCAAGGCCCAAACCCTGCTCGGCTACAACCCGCAAATCCGCATCCGGGAAGGATTGCAGAAGACGCTGGCGTGGTTTAAGGCCAACCAGGAGTTTATTGATATTAGGAATTAGGTAGTTGGTAGTAGGATAAAAGTCTTGTTGTAAAACGAATGCACGATTATCGGAAGCTACGAGTATGGCAAGATGCTATTGAACTGGCGGTCGAAGTATACCAGTTCACCCGTACTTTGCCAGCTGAAGAGAAGTTCAACCTGGTAAGCCAGATGAACCGGGCAGCAGTGTCAGTCGGCTCAAATATTGGCGAAGGTGCTGGAAGAATGACAAACGGCGAGTTCGTGCAGTTTCTTGGTTTTGCCAGTGGTTCATGCTCGGAAATTATTACGCAGTCTGTGATTTGTGAACGACTTGAATTAGGAACTGCCACTCTGCGAGCAGCCGTACTAGAGCGAGCTACTTCAATTCAGAAGATGATTCACACCTTCATTAAAACCTTACGGTAGCGGCTTTTGACAATACCTGTCCAACTACCTACTACCCAATACCAACTACTACCCATGAAAGGCATCATCCTGGCCGGCGGCTCCGGCACCCGCTTGCACCCCCTGACCCTGGCCGTGAGCAAGCAGCTCATGCCCGTGTACGACAAGCCGATGATTTACTACCCGCTGTCCATTCTGATGATGGCCGGCATCCGGGAAATCCTCATCATCACCACGCCCCACGACCAAGCGCACTTCAAAAAGCTGCTCGGCGACGGGCAGAGCCTGGGCTGCCGCTTTGAGTACGTGGTGCAGGAAGTGCCCAATGGTTTGGCCCAGGCCTTTGTGCTGGGTGCCGATTTTATCGGCCAGGACAAAGTGGCCTTGGTGCTGGGTGACAACATCTTCCACGGCGAAGGCATGGAGGAGCTACTCAAGTCGAACAACGACCCCGACGGCGGCGTGGTGTACGCCTACCACGTGCACGACCCGGAGCGGTACGGGGTAGTGGAGTTTGACCAGAACAACCGCGCCCTCAGCATCGAGGAGAAGCCCAAGCAGCCGAAAAGCAACTACGCCGTGCCGGGCCTGTACTTCTACGACAACGACGTGGTAGAAATTGCCCGCAACCTCCAGCCCTCGGCCCGCGGCGAGTACGAAATCACCGACGTCAACCAGGAGTACCTGCGCCGGGGCAAGCTGAAAGTAGGTATCCTGGGCCGCGGCACCGCCTGGCTCGACACGGGCACCTTCGAGAGCCTGATGCAAGCCGGCGAGTTTGTGCGCGTGCTGGAACAGCGCCAGGGCCTGAAAGTAGGCTCCATCGAGGAGGTGGCTTTCCGCCAGGGCTTCATCAACGCCGACCAGCTACGCGCCATTGCCGAGCCCCTGCGCAAGAGCGGCTACGGCGACTACCTGCTGCACCTGCCCGAGCACCCGCTGCGGGAAGTGTAGGACGATTTGCCTCACCCCCCGGCCCCCTCTCCCGTGGAGAGGGGGAGCCTGACGTCAAGACGTTCTGCGCAGCCCTTTCGGCTACCGCCTCCAGAACTGCTACCAAGCTGTAGCAGCACAGTGGCCGCGTAGCGGCTAAAGGGTTGTAGAAACAGCATGTAGTAAAACGCCCCGCTACGCGGCGCTGAACTTATCTGTATTAATCTGGCTACAATCCTTTAGCCGCTACGCGGCTGTGCTATTCGTTGCCGTCTTCGGTGGTAGCCGTGCTGGAGGCGGTAGCCGACAGGGCGGCGCAGAACATCAATCGTCAGGCTCCCCCTCTCCGCGGGAGAGGGGGCCGGGGGGTGAGGCCCTAAAACAACAGCCCCGCCCCAAGAGCTACCACAACCAGCACGTACGACGGCACCCGGTTCCAAAGCAGAAGCAGAAAGGTAACGCCGATAAGCCCCAGGTTTATTGGCGTATCGGGCAGCGGGTGGTAGAGCAGGAAGGTGGCGGCGCACACCAACCCGGCCGACACGGCGTTGATGCCTTCCAGCGAGGCTTTCACCACCCGGTACCGTTTCAGCTGGTCCCAGAACCGAATCAGGAAGAAGATGAGCAGGGTACCGGGCATGAAGATACCGGCCGCGCCCACCAACGCCCCCAGCAGCTGCCCATCCAGTCCGCTGCCGGACTGCCGCATGGCCAGGGCGCCGATGTAGGAGGCGAAGGAAAAGTTGGGGCCCGGCATGGCCTGCACCAGCCCCAGGCCCGACAGAAACTCTTCGGTGGAGAGGTAGTTTTTAAACTCCACGAACTCCGTGTAAAACAGCGGCGCCAGTACCTGCCCGCCCCCGAACACGAGGCTGCCGTTGCGGTAAAAGTTCTCGAACAGGCGCACCGGCAGCAGGCGCGTGTAGTGGCCCAGCAAGGCCGCGCCCACAAACACGCCCAGCCACAAGGCAAAATTCGACCATTCGATGCGCAGCGGCACCTTTTGCTCCTGCGGCAGCCGCCGGTAGCGGAACGTAGTAACCAATCCGCCCGCTACCAGCAGCAGAGGCATCAGCCAGGGCACCTGAAACCGGTAGGTAAGCAGGGCGGACACCACCATCAGCGCGACTGAAGTTTTGGTGTGAATCACCTTCTCGGCAATCTTGTAAGCTGAGTAGGCCACAAACCCCACGGCCACGGGCTGCACGTACTGCACCAGCCGCGCCACCTGGCTTTTGTCGAGGTAGCTGATGGTGAGGCCAGCACCAGTCATCAGGCACACGGCCGGCAGCATCCACACCAGCAGGGTCAGGTAAGCCAGGTTTGGCCCGCCCAGGCGGAAGCCGATGGCCGTAATGGTTTGGGTGGAAGTAGGTCCCGGTAGAATCTGGCACAGGGCCGTGAGTTCCAGCAGCTCGGCGGCGGTCAGGTAACGGCGCTTATCCACCAGCAGACGCAGCATCATGGCCAAATGAGCCTGCGGGCCACCGAAAGCGGTAAGCCCCAGCGCCGCTACGTCCTTCAGAAAAATCAGGTGGCGCACCCGCTTCACCCGCTCGGTACGCGGGGCGCGTGGGGGCGGCGCAAGCTGGATGTTTTCCTCAGGAATCAAAGCAGGGCAGGCCAGAAGTCAGACAAAAGTAAAGAAGCAGAAACCCACCGGAAAAACCACCGGTTGAGCTATCCAAACCCGCTGGCCCAGACCCTGATGTGCCGCATCTGCGAAGCCTGGCCCTGCCTACGAAAACAAGCCTCCGGCGGCCAAACAGCTTGACCACCAGAGGCTTGAGCAGGCAAAGTGCCGGAGCACTCAGGCTGGCTTACTTTTTCTTCAGGCCCAACTCCACGAGGCGCTCATTCAGAAACTCGCCGGCCGTGATGTCGGGCTGCTGCTTGGGGTTATCGGCCGATACGCAGCTTTCCAGGGCGGCCAGGCTCATTTCGGAGCGCGGGTGCATGAAGAACGGGATGCTGTAGCGCGAAGAGTTCATCTTTTCGCGGGGCGGATTCACCACGCGGTGAATGGTGCTCTTGAGCACGCCGTTGGTGAGGCGCTGGAGCATGTCGCCCACGTTCACCACAATCTGGTCGGGCAGGGCCGTAATCGGAATCCACTTGCCGTCGCGGCGCAGCACTTGCAGGCCATCGGCGGAGGCGCCCATGAGCAGCGTAATCAGGTTAATGTCGCCGTGCTCGGCGGCGCGCACGGCATCGGCCGGCACCGCGTCGGGGTTTTCGATGGGGTAGTAGTGGATGGGACGCAGGATGGAGTTGCCGTTGCGCACCTTGTTGTCGAAGTAGTTCTCGGGCAGGTTCAGGTACAGGGCAATGGCGCGCAGCACGTCCTTGCCGGCCGCTTCCAGCGTCTTATACGTCGTGAACGTGCTGCTCTGGAAACCAGGAACTTCGGCCGGCCAGATGTTGTCGGGGTACTCCGTCCGGATGGGGTCGTTGGCGTCGTCTACCTCCTGGCCCACGTGGTAGAACTCCTTCAGGTCGCCGGTGTTGCGGCCCTTGGCGTGCTCCTTGCCCTTGCCAGTGTAGCCGCGCTGCCCGGCCAGCTCCGGGTTTTCGTAGCGTTGCTTTACGTCGTCGGGCAGCGAGAAAAACGACTTCACGTCGGCGTAGAGCTGCTGCGTCTGTTCGTCGGTGAGGCCGTGGTTTTTGAGAGCTACGAAGCCAATATTCTGGTAGGCCTCGCCCAGTTGTTGCACAAAATGGGCCTTTCGCTCCGGGTCACCCGAGCGAAAATCAGCCAAATCGAGAGAGGGAATTTCTTCCAGCAGTTTTTCTTCCATGGCGAAGAGAAAGTGTACTTTTTTGGGGGACTCTTGGAAAGACGCAAGATACTCAAAAAATACACGCAGCTCACGGCCCAGTTCTGCCCAAATCGGCTTTACTTGTGCTAAAGTGCCCAAGACAAACCGTGCTGACAACGTTCATTTTGGGAAACCACGGGTTGCCAGCGTTAACTTTCGTAGACCTGGTGAAAAGATTGGTCGACTATGTAAGCAAGCTTCCCGGGTAATTTTGCATTTTAACCGGAATTTCGACTGTAGGAACATTGCAATAGATACATTTGGAACGGCTTTCGCTCAACGCCGAAACTTCTTACTGGCTCGGTGTGTCTTCTACGTTCTGAGCTGTACAAAAAATAGGCTGTTGATTTTTGGGAAGCCTCTGTTTTGGCCCTTAGCTTATGAGGATAGCAACAATAGTGGGAGTGATAGGGGCGGCAGTGGCGGCTCACACCACGGTACAGGCCCAACACGCCGTGTGGGCTGCCAAAGTAGTGGGTGTGTCGTCGCAGAAAGCAGAAGGAAAGGAGCCTTTCTCGCCGGAGAAAGTGCTGGGGGAGCCCAATGCTACTCCCCTGGGCCAGGCCAGTAACGAGGCGTGGATTCCAAAAAAGGAAGGTACCAACGAGTTTATTGAAGTGCGCTTCGGCAAGTCGTTGCTGGCCCGGCAGGTAACGGTGGTAGAAAACTTCAACCCCGGCTCCGTAACCAGCATTGAGCTGGTGGACACCCGCGGGCAGCGCCACCAAGTGTACGAAAACGACAGTCCGGGTCCCATTCCGGAAATGTTCCGCTCGTTGCAGATTACGTTTCCGCCGGCCTCCTACCGCACTATTGGCGTGGTGGTAACCCTGGACACCAAGGCCGTGAACGGCGTCAACCAGATTGACGCCATCGGCATTGCCGACGTGGCCGAAACCATGGTGAAAAAAGAGTTTAAAGGGGAAAAAAGCCCCGTGAGCTTCGATTCGGCCATGGTGAACCTGGGGCCCAACGTCAACTCCAAGTTCACCGACACCCACCCGGTTATCTCGCCCGACGGCCGCACGCTGTTCTTTGCCCGCCAGGAAAGCCCGCAGAACATCGGTGGCGCCAAGGATATTCAGGACGTGTGGTACGCCACGCTGGCCAACGCCGAAAAGAAAGCCTGGAACCCGGCCAAGAACATCGGCACGCCCATCAACAACCCGGACGGCAACGGGGTATCGTCGGTATCAGCCAATGGCAACTCGGCCGTGCTCATCAGCACCTACAACCCCGACGGCAGCTTCGACCGGCAGGGCGCGTCTATCTCGCACCGCACCCGCATGGGCTGGACCCTGCCCGAGAAGCTGATTATCCAGGACTACTACAACGACGACCAGGAAAACGTCGACTTCTTCCTGGCTACTTCCGGCAAGGTGCTGCTGATGGCCGTGGAGCGCAAGGACGGGCAGGGCGAGCAGGACATCTACGTGAGCACGCAGAACGCCGACGGCAAGTCGTGGGGCCGGCCCCGCAACCTGGGCGCCGCCATCAACACCAAGAAGCCGGAGTTTGCCCCCTTCCTGGCCGCCGACGGCAAGACGCTCTATTTTGCCTCGGAGGGCCACGGCGGCTACGGCAAGAGCGACATCTTCTACAGCAAGCGCCTCGACGACACCTGGACCAACTGGAGCAAGCCGCGCAACCTGGGCCCCACCGTCAACTCCCCCGACTTCGACGCCTACTACACGGTGTCGGCGGCCGGGGAGGATGCCTACCTGGTGTCGGCGCGCAATGGCACGGCGGGCTCCAAGGACATCTTTCGCATCAGCCTGACGCCCACGTTCCGGCCCGAAGTGGTGACGCTGGTGCGCGGCCGGGTGCTGGATGCGGCCACCAAAAAGCCCATTGCCTCCACCATCCGCTACGAAAACCTGCTGACCGGCGAGGAAATCGGGGTGGCTGAAACCAGCCCCATCGACGGCTCTTACACCATCGTGCTGCCCTCGGGCGTGCACTACGGCTACCGCGCCGAGTCGAAAGATTACCTGGCCGAGTCGGACAACCTGGACGTGACGGACCGGCAGAAATACTCGGAGGTAAACCGGGACCTGTACCTGGTGCCCTTCGCCGTAGGCCAGACTATCAAGCTCAACAATATCTTCTTTGCCCAGAGCAAGTACAACCTGCGCACCAACTCCTACCCAGAGCTGCAACGCTTAGTGCGTACGCTCAAGGACTATCCGCAGGTGGAAATCAAGCTGGAAGGCCACACCGACAACCAGGGCGACCCGGCGCTGAACGTGAAGCTGAGCCAGGACCGCGTAAACGAGGTAAAGAAGTACCTGGTCAGCAAAGGCATCAGCGGCAACCGCATCAGCACCGAGGGCTTCGGCGGCAGCCGCCCCATTGCTTCCAACGACCAGGAAGAAACCCGCAAGCTCAACCGCCGCGTGGAGTTCCGGATTACGAAGAAGTAAGTTGAGGAATGTGGAGAATGTGCGGAATGTGAGAATGTGGGTGATGTGGAAAATGAAGCCGCTTGGTCATACCTGTGGCTACTGAAAACAGAAGAGCCGGTTTCAAGCTGAAACCGGCTCTTCTGTTTTATTTCATTTTCACATTTCCCACATTACGAAAGTCGCGTTTCGTCGCGGCCGGGCCGGGTGCTGCTGCTCTGGCCGCCGGGGTTGGCAATAGAGTCGCGCATGTCGGTGTCCGACTGGATGTTGCGCATCTTGTAGTAGTCCATCACGCCCAGGTTGCCGGAGCGGAAAGCCTCGGCAATGGCTTTGGGAATTTCGGCTTCGGCATCCACCACGCGGGATTTGGCTTCCTGGGTTTTGGCGCGGTTCTCCTGCTCCATGGCCACCGCCATGGCGCGGCGCTCCTCGGCGCGGGCCTCGGCCACTTTCAGGTCGGCGGTGGCCTGGTCGGTTTGGAGCTTGGCCCCGATGTTTTCGCCGATGTCGATGTCGGCAATGTCGATGCTCAGGATTTCAAAGGCCGTGCCGGCGTCGAGGCCTTTCTGGAGCACCAGCTTCGAGATTTTGTCGGGGTTTTCGAGCACTTCCTTGTGCGAAAGCGAAGAGCCGATGCTCGTCACAATACCCTCGCCTACGCGGGCCAGGATGGTTTCTTCGCCGGCCCCGCCCACGAGCTGGGTGATGTTGGCGCGCACGGTCACGCGGGCCTTGGCAATGAGCTGAATGCCGTCCTGGGCCACGGCCGCCACGTTGGGCGTATTGATGACCTTGGGGTTGACGCTGGTCGTCACGGCCTCGAACACGTCGCGCCCGGCCAGGTCGATGGCCGTGGCCTGCTTGAAGGAAAGCGGGATGTTGGCTTTGTCGGCCGAAATCAGGGCTTTAATGACGCTGGGCACGTTGCCGCCGGCCAGGTAGTGCGTTTCCAGGTCGTTGGCCGTCAGCTCCAGGCCGGCCTTGGTGCTGGTAATAAGAGAGTTGACAATCAGGGAAGGCGGCACCTTGCGCACCCGCATAAAGGCCAGCTGAAACAGGCTCACCCGCACCCCCGAAAACAAGGCCGTTATCCAGAGGCTGATGGGGAAGAAGTACAGAAACACCAGCAGCGCCACGGCGCCGATAATGAGCGGAAGTAGAGGGAAGTCCATAGGCCGAAATGTAGCACACGCTTTAGCTTGTGCTGGTTAAAGAAAGTAGATGTGGCATAACTGAAGGCCAGCGTAGCTACGCTTTAGCTTGTGCCGTCAGCCACTTACAATTTTGGCGACTGACGGCACAAGCTAAAGCTTATGCCACACTTTCCACCACAATGCGGTTCTGCTCGATGCCCAGCACCCGCACCGTGGCACCGGCGGGCACAAACTCGCCGCGGGTGGTGACTTCGCGCCGGTCGTCGTCGAAGAGCACGGTGCCGGCGGGGCGCAGGGCCGAGAGGGCGCGGCCCGTGGTGCCGGGGGGCACGTCAGGGTGGCGCACGTCGTGCACGCGGGCGTGGTTGACTTGGGTCAGGGCCACGCGGTTAATGTTTTTGGGCCGCAGCCCCAGGTATACCAGCAGCCCCACCGCCACCGCCGAGCCCGACAGCAGCACGTGGCCCGTGGTGGAGCCCAGGTCGCGGTACCCAAACCAAATGCCGGCCACCAGCAGGCCAAAACCCACCAGCCCGACTACGGTAGTACCCGGAATAAAAATGACTTCGGCCACCAGGAAGGCCAAGCCAAACAGCAACAGCAGAGCAACGGTAAGCCAGTCCATACCAAATCAGGAGTTTAACCGGCAAAAGATACGCAGAACGGCGGCCTTGCGCGTCGGGCCGGTAACGCGGCACAAGCCGACGCGCAGGCCACATGCCAAAACTCTGCGCTTCACCACCCCGTTAGCAGGCATCTATGAGCCGCGCATTCACCAAAGAAGACGATTCCCTTGAAGCTCCCCTGATTCCGCCGCGGGCTGCCCTGCCGCCCGGCACGCCCAACTACGTGACGCCCCGCGGCCTGGAGCTGCTGCGCCAGGAGCTAGCGGAGCTGGAAGCGGCCCGCACCCAGGCCGAAGCCAACCGCGACAACGATGCCGACCGGACCCGCCGCCTCACGCTGCTGGCCGGGCAGCTTAGCCAGCTGCAAGCCCGCCTGGCCAGCGCCAAAGTAGTAGACCCCCGCACCCAGCCAGCCCAGGAAGTTCGTTTTGGCGCCACTGTTACGCTGCGCCCCACTGCCGCCGGCCAACCCGAGCGCCGTTTTACCATCGTGGGTGTAGATGAAGCCTCCGTGGCCGAAGGCAAAGTGGCGTTTGTGGCGCCCATTGCCCGCGCCGTGCAGGGTGCCCGCCTCGGCCAGCGCCTTAAGCTGCGGCTCGGGCCCAAGGAAGAGGAAGTGGAGGTAGCAGGCCTCCAGTACAACTGAATCGCAGGTTGACGCGGATGGTAGGATTGCGCGGATTTTGGATACAATTCGATAGGTATCTAAACACAACAGGACTTGCCCGTAGCAAGTCCTGTTGTGTTTGCGTCTGTATTCGTAAAGACGAGGCCGTCACCGACAGCCGCGCAATCCTACCATCCGCGTCAACCCGCGCTTCTCAGTATGCTCTGGCGAAATGGGCGCGGCGGGTGGAGGGGCGGCCGGTTACGATGCAGACGCCTTCTTCGTCGGGCTCGGCCAGGGCCAGGCAGCGGATGGTGGCTTTGGTTTCTTCCTTGATGCGCTCCTCGGTTTCGGAGGTGCCGTCGTAGTGGGCCAGCACGAAGCCGCCCTTGCCGTCGAGCACCTGCTTGAACTCCTCGTAGCTGTCTACGCGGGTGGTGTGCTCCTCGCGGAAGTGCAGGGCGCGGCGGTAGATGGTGTGCTGAATATCTTCCAGCAGCTGGTCTACGCTGTTCACAATGTCTTGCAGCGGCAGGGTCAGCTTCTCTTTGGTGTCGCGGCGGGCCACTTCTACAGTGCCGCTTTCCAGGTCGCGCAGGCCCACGGCAATGCGGACGGGCACGCCTTTCAGCTCCCACTCGGCAAACTTGAAGCCGGGCCGCTCGGTGTCCCGGTCGTCTATCTTCACCGAAATGCCGCGGTTGATCAGGCCCAGCTGCATAGGCCGGATGCGCTCCAGCAGCTCGTCCAGCTGGCCGGTTTTGTAGATGGGCACAATAACCACCTGAATCGGGGCCAGTTTGGGCGGCAGCACTAGGCCGTCGTCGTCGGAGTGGGCCATGACCAGGGCGCCCATCAGGCGGGTGCTCACGCCCCAGCTCGTGCCCCACACGTGCTCCAATTGGCCCTGTTTGTTGGTGAACTGCACGTCGAAGGCTTTGGCAAAATTCTGCCCCAGGAAGTGGGAGGTGCCGGCTTGCAGGGCCTTGCCGTCCTGCATCAGCCCCTCGATGCAGTAGGTTTCCAGAGCCCCGGCAAACCGCTCGTTTTCGGTTTTCACACCTTTCACCACAGGTAGGGCCAGCCACTCCTCGGCAAACTGGGCGTACACCTCCAGCATCTGGCGGGTTTCGGCCAGGGCTTCTTCGGCGGTGGCGTGGGCCGTGTGGCCTTCCTGCCACAGAAACTCGGCCGTGCGCAGAAACAGGCGGGTGCGCATCTCCCAGCGTACTACGTTGGCCCACTGGTTGATAAGCAAGGGCAGGTCACGGTAGCTCTGAATCCAGTTTTTGTAAGTGCTCCAGATAATGGCCTCCGAGGTGGGGCGCACCACCAGCTCTTCTTCCAGCTTAGCGTTGGGGTCGACGCGCAGCTTGCCCGGCTGGTCGGGGTCGGTTTGCAGGCGGTAGTGCGTTACCACGGCGCACTCCTTGGCAAAGCCCTCGGCGTTTTTCTCTTCGGCTTCAAACAGGCTTTTGGGCACGAACAGCGGGAAGTAGGCGTTCTGGTGGCCCGTGCGCTTGAACATATCATCCAGGGTGCGCTGCATTTTTTCCCAGATGGCGTAGCCGTAGGGCTTAATCACCATGCAGCCCCGTACGGCCGAGTTTTCGGCCAGCCCGGCCCGTTTCACCAACTCGTTGTACCACAACGAATAGTCTTCGCTGCGCTTGGGCAAACTTTTGCTCATCTTCGGTGTATCTTTGAGTAGTTGAAAAAGTTCTCGTTCTGGTACAAGATTTGTCTTGCCAGAAGCGGCACCGTTTCGGGGCCAAATTACGTTATTAAATCCGGAGGATGCGGCTTTGCCTATAGCTTGCAACCATTGGGTTTCCTTCGCTCTCCTTCTTCCGGTATCATCCCTTTTCGCGTAAGCAGCCATGAAAAATTTCATCCATCCTGTATTGCCTGCTCTGGCCCTGCTTACGCTGGGAAGCTGTGCTGGCACGTCGGCCCTCACTACGACGGAGAGCGACGGTGTTTACTATTCCTCTAAGGACCGCACCACGGCCACGGCGGTAGCCACGGCAGCCCGCACGGCGCCGGCTGAGGCCACGGAAGAGGCGCCCGCCGCAGCTGGCGACGAAGCCAACCCCGACTATTCTGAAAATGCCACGGCCTCGGTGGGGCGCGGCGGCAGCTCAGAATACTACGATGACGACTACACGTATGCCTCCCGCCTGCGGCGCTTCCACCAGCCCTACCGGGGCATGAGCCTGGGCTACTACGACTTCGTGTACACCGACCCGTTCTGGTACGGCGGCCCGGCGTACTCGCCTTGGGGCTGGGGCAGCTCGGCCTTCTACGACCCCTTCTTCTACGACCCGTTCTGGGGGCCAAGTGTTGTTAACATCAACATCGGGTTTGGCCGTCCCTGGGGCGGCGGGTGGCGCCGGCCCTGGGGCTACAGCCCGTACGACTACGGATATGGCTACGGCGGCCTTGGGTACGGCTGGGGCGGCCGGCCCTGGGGCTGGGGAAATGGCTGGGGCAACGGGTGGAACAATGGCTACAATACCGGCTTCTACAACGGCTACTACCGGGGCCTGAACACCGGCAGCGCGAACGTGCCGCCGGCCCGGCCCGCCGTAACGGGTACGCGCAGCAGCCGCAGCGCCAATGCTACTGAAGGCTTCAGTGGCGGCGGCAATACATCCGGCGTAACGGGCAGCCGCAGCCGGAGCACCGGCACGGTGGATACGGGCGGCATTCTGGCTCCTGGTGGCACCGGAGCCTCTTCCGCTACTCCCGCGCCCAGCAGTGGCCGGGGCCGCGTAAGCACTGCCTATCCTGACGGCGCCACGCCCGGCACAGCGCCTTCGGGCGCCGGCCGCGTGGCTGAAACGGTGCCGGCCGACCAGCCGGTCCGCACCCGCCGCTGGCGGACCCTGGACAACGCCGACAACGGCAGCACCACCCCGGGCACTTCGGCGCCGGCTCCCGGCTACGAGCCTTCCCGCAGCCGCCGTTCGGGCTGGGACAATGCCAGCGGCACGCGCCGGCAGGCTGCGGAAGCTAGCGGCGACGCTGCTGAGCCCCGCCGGGAGCGGACCTACCAGCAGCCTGCTCGCTCGTATTCTGAGCCGAGCCAGTCGTATTCGGAGCCTTCCCGTTCCCGCTCCTACTCCGAGCCTTCGCGTTCTTACTCCGAGCCGAGCCGTTCGTACTCGCCCCCATCCTCGTCCCCATCGGGTGGTAGCTACAATGGTGGCGGCAGCAGCGGCACCCGCAGCAGTGGCGGTGGTGGCGGCCGGGGCCGCGGCGAGTAACGGCACGGCTATCAAGGCCCTACCCTGTATTTTATGTGTAACGCCGGCTCCACAGGGAGCCGGTGCTTATTCTCTCCCTCATGAAAAACCTGAAATATTACCTGGCGGCGGCTCTGTTGGGCCCTGCTAGCTACGGCTTTGCCCAAAATCAAGACGACGCCCTCCGCTTTTCGCGGACGCAGTTTGGCGGGCCGGCCCGCACGTTGGGGATTGGGGGCGCCACCTCGGCCCTGGGCGCCGACCTCGGTGGGGTACTCACCAACCCGGCCGGACTGGGGCTGTTTCAACGTTCGGAGTTCAGCATTTCGCCCGGCTTGCGCAACAGCAGCACCGATGCCACCGCCTTTGGCTCCACTGGCACCGACTCGCGGGGGAGCTTATTATTGAATAACGTGGGTGTGGCCTTTTCCAAACGTCGCGCCGATGATGACAACTTTAGCCCATGGCGGGGCGGCACTTTCTCTGTTAGCCTGACCCGCATCAACGACTTCAACCAGAACCTGCGCTATTCTGCTCAGGTGGATACAACCCAAGGGAATATTTTTCAACGGTTGAAGTACGACCAGAACACTACCCTTGATGCATTGGCCTATGAAGCGTTGTTGACGGAGCGCGACAACATAGGCACATACATTCCGCCACGGGATTTTGGTAGAACAAATCAACTTACCCAAGGCGAAACGATTCAGAATCGTGGCGGCCAGACCCAGTTCGATTTTGGTTATGGTGCCAGCTACCGGGATAAACTGTATCTGGGCGGGGCCATTGGTATTGTAAGCACCCGCTATAATTCGGTTTCCACCCTTACGGCCGTCGACCCCGCGCCTCCCAGCAACCAGCGTGGTACGGCATTTGGCAGCCTGAACCTGCGGGAAGAGCTGGACGTCCGCGGCACGGGTATCAACGCGCGTATCGGGGTAATTTACCGGCCGCTGGACGTCGTGCGCGTGGGCATTTCGGTGCAAACGCCCACGTATTCACAGCTGACCGAAACCTTCAGCTCGTCGCTGGACGTGACCTACGACTCGCCGATTACCGTTGATGGCCGCACCTACACCTCCGGCCAGGCCAGTGTTGACCCGCAGGAGCGGGCCTACACGCTGACTTCGCCGTTCCGGGCTACCGGGGGCGCGGCGGTAGTACTAGGCAAAAACGGATTCCTGAGCGCCGATGCGGAATACGTGAACTACGGCCAAGCCCGCCTGGGCAACGACGATACGAATAACGCCAACAACGCGCCCATCGACTTCGGGCCTGCCAACGACGCGGTGCGCCGGCTGTACGGCTCGGCGGTGAACTTGCGGGTGGGCGGGGAGTTTCGGTACGACATTTTCCGGCTGCGGGCCGGCTTTGCCCACTACGGCGACCCGTACGAAAACAACAGCCGCTTCGACCGGAGCCAAAATTTCTATACGGCTGGAGCGGGCTTGCGCCAAAACAGCTTCTTCCTCGACGTAGCCGGGATGTACACGAGAGTCCGACAGTTTTACACGCCGTACGTCATCCCTGCGGAACCGCCCCAGACGCCCGTGGTGGACGTAAACGATACCCGCATCAACGTTACGGTTACCGCAGGCCTTGTATTCTAAGCGCCTCATTAGCACCAACACAAACCCGGCTTCTTCGCAACGAGAAGCCGGGTTTGTTTTTGAACACAGGCAAAGCAGCTACTTCGTGACGCGCACCTGCAATACCAGCGTCGGGATGCCAGTAGTTGAAATGCTTTCTACGCGAATCAGACCCGTTTTACCCTCGGGCGTGCGGAAGGCCAGCACCTGATTTTGCCGGAGCGGACCCGTGCGGGTGGCCGTGGCGAAGGACTGCCCCGCGTTGAAAGCATTATCCAAAGCCTCCGTAGTAGCGGCATTGTCCAAGGTAGTGAGCGTGGTGCTGCGCAGCTCGGTGAGGCGCTTCTGCGGCCAGCGGCTTGCTTTTAGGTTCAGGGCAGCATCGGCGGGAGTGGCCAGGCCGGGGGCGCCGGTACCGGGTACGTACACCAGGTCGATGAGCTGCTGAGCTTCGGGGGTGGGGCTGCCGGCCAGCACCGTGAAGCGAGGCAGCGCCAGGCCCTGCCGCAGGGCCAGAAAGCTGCGCCGGGTTACGGGGCCGGGCGCTTGCAGGCTCACCGTGTAGCTGTGATACACCAGCGCCGAGTCGGTGCGGACCAGGCGCAGGCGCAGGCTGCGCTGGCCGGTGCGCCCTTCGGCGTCGCTGAACTCGTAGCGCCAGGTTTCGAGGCCTGCCGTGGTGCGGCCGGGCTGCACGCTCTGGAAGGCGAAGTCGCGGCCGGAAATAGCCGAGTCGACGTAGGTAAGGTACCCCAGGGGCGGGTTGTCGGGGTCGTAAGGCAGCGCGTAGGTAAGCGGCTCGGCCGTAGGGCGGTACTCTACCCGGATGCGCAGGCGCTCCAGGTTGGGCTCCTCGTCACCTTGCGTGCGGGCGTAGGCGCGCACGGCTACGGTGTCGGCGGGGCCAGTGAGACGCCGGTTGTTGGTGGTCAGGCGGGCACTGCCCACCAGGTCCACGATGGGGCCCGGCTTAAGGTCAGGCTCACAGGCCGAGAGGGCAGCGGCTGGCAGCAGAAGCAGCAAAGAAAGACGGCCGTAACGCATAGGCTGGCAAAGGTCGGAAGCGAAAAGGAGGATTGCTTTAACGCGGATTGGCAAGGTGAGAAACATGATGATAGACCTGCGTCATGCTGAGCGAAGGCGCAGCCGCAGTCGAACCGAAGGTCGCCGTAGGCAAGCATCTCTCCCGCGGGCTAATTCCAATTGTGCACACGGCTTCCGCTGCATAGCCCGGGGGTTAAACCCTGGGCTACGGAGGGCCCACCGAAGCGGCAGAGATGCTTCGACAAGCTCAGCATGACAATACTATTGCAATGTCAGCACGCGAGACGCTTCGACAAGCGGACGCCAGATAGAGCAGGACGGTCTTACTACTTCAACAAGAGCACTTCTGCAAACAGGAGTTGCAAGTAAGGTGAAGTTTCTCTCCGCAACGTGCCAGGAAGAGCCGGCGGCGCGGGATGGGCAAGGGCAGGAGTGATTCACAGAAGAAAGCTTCGCGGCAGCGAAGGCCGGATGTGCAACCTTCTGGAGAGAATAAACTCCCTACGACCTACCTTAACGGCTACATTCCGCCCTCATTTCATTCCATGCGCATGAATTTTCGCTTTCTCGGCCTGGCCTGGCTGCTGACGACGGCCAGCCCGGCCCTGCTGCCCGGCGCGGCACCGGCCGCCTTCGCCCAGCAAAAACAACCCATTACCCTCGAAGACATCTGGCAGAAAGGCACGTTTGCCGCTAAGTCGGTGCCCGGCTTCAACTGGATGCGCGACGGCCGCTACTACTCTTCCCTGAGCAAGGACGGCGACCTGCTCCAGAACGACGTAACCACCGGCCAGCCCGTGCAAACGCTGGTGGCGGCCCAGGACCTGAAGCTGCCCGGCCAGGCCCAGCCCCTGCCAGTGGATGGCTACAGCTTCAACGCCGACGAAACCAACATCCTGTTCAGCACCGCTACCGAGCCCATTTACCGCCGCTCCAGCAAGGCCACCTTCTTCGTCTACGACCGGGCCACCAAAAAGCTGACGCCCCTGAGCCAGGCGCCCGGCAAGCAGCTCTACGCCACGTTCTCGCCCGACGGCAAGCGCGTGGCCTTCGTGCGCGACAACAACCTGTTCGTAACCGACCTGGCTACCATGCAGGAAACGGCCGTGACGACGGACGGCGCCCAGAACCGCATCATCAACGGCGGCACCGACTGGGTGTACGAGGAGGAGTTTGAGTTTGCGCAAGGCTTTCAATGGTCGCCCGACTCACGGCAACTGGCCTTCTATACCTTCGACGAGACGGAGGTACCCGAGTACAACATGCAGGAGTGGGGCCCGCTCTACCCCAAAGACTACCGCTACAAGTACCCCAAGGCCGGCGAGAAAAACTCTATTGTGCGCATTTCCACTTACGACGTGGCCGCCCGCAAAACGGTGCCCATGGACGTGGGCCCGGAAAAAGACCAGTACATTCCGCGCATTCTCTGGACGCAGACGCCCAACGTGCTCAGCATCCGGCGCATGAACCGCCTCCAGAACAAGCTGGAAATCCTGCACGCCAACGCCCAAACCGGCCAGAGCCAGGTAGTACTGACCGACACCGACCCGGCCTACGTGGAAGTCAACGACGATTTGCGCTACCTGGCCGGCGGCAAGGAGTTTCTGTACACGAGCGAGAAGGACGGCTACCGCCACCTGTACCTGCACAGCATGGATGGCAAGCTGGTGCGCCAGCTTACCAAGGGCAGCTGGGAAATTACCAGCATTGATGGGTTCGACGAGAAAAAGGGCCTGGTATACTTCACCAGCGCCGAGGCCTCGCCCCTGGAGCGCCACCTCTACCGCGTCAGCCTGAAGGGCAAGGGCAAAATTCGCCTCAGCGAAGCCGGCCGCGGCACCGACGTGGTCAACCTCAGCCCCGACACCCGCTACTTCCTCAACTACCACTCCGAGGCCGGCTTGCCCCAGGTGGTAAGCCTGCGCAGCGGCCAAGATGGCAAGCTGGTGAAAGTGCTGGAAGACAACGCCGCCCTGCGCCAGAAGCTTACGCAGGTTGATTTGGGTAAGCTGGAGTTTATCAGCTTCCGCACCGCCGCGGGCGTGCAGCTGAACGGCTGGATGATCAAGCCCGCCAATTTCGACGCCAATAAAAAGTACCCCGTGCTCATGCACGTGTACGGCGGCCCTGGCTCCCAGACCGTGAAGGACGATGCCGGCGGGGGCACGGCCTTCACCAACTACCTCTGGCACCAGCTGCTGGCCCAAAACGGCTACATCGTGGTGTCGGTGGATGGGCGCGGCACCGGGGCGCGCGGCTCCCGGTTCAAGAAGAGCACCTACGCCAACCTGGGCGGCCTCGAAACCGTGGACCAGGGCGAAGGCGCCAAGTACCTGGCCACGCTGCCTTACGTGGACAAAAGCCGCATCGGCATCTGGGGCTGGAGCTTCGGCGGGTACATGACGGCCCTGGCCCTGACCAAAAACGCCGACCTGTTTAAGATGGGTATTTCGGTGGCGCCCGTTACCAACTGGCGCTACTACGACACGGTGTACACCGAACGGTTCCTGAAAACGCCCCAAGAAAACTCCGCCGGCTACGACGACAATTCCCCCGTGCAGCACGCCGACAAGCTGCGCGGCAAGCTCCTGCTGGTGCACGGCACCGGCGACGACAACGTGCACTTCCAGAACTCCGTGGCCTTTGTGGAGGCGCTGGTGAAAGCCAACAAAGACTTTCAGACCCTCTACTACCCCAACCGCAACCACGGCATCTACGGCGGCAACACCCGCCTGCACCTCTACCGCCAGATGACGGACTTCGTGCTGAAGAACCTGTAGAGTGAACGTGTCATTCCGAGCGGCGCGAGGAATGACACGTTCAGTTTACACTTGAATAACGCCCTTCTTGACGGCGTAGATAACCAGGCCGACAATGTTTTTGGCCCCGATTTTCTCAAACAAACGGGTGCGGTAGCCTTCCACGGTGCGCACACTCAGAAAGAGCTTGTCGGCAATTTCGACGTTGGAATATTCCTGGCAGAGCAGCTGGAGCACTTCGGTTTCGCGCTGGTTGAGCGTGGCCTCACTTTTCAGCTCCACGGGGCTCTGGCCCAGCAGCTGCTTCACCAGCGTAGCCGACAACGACTCGTTGAAGTGGAAGCCTTTGTCGTGCACGGCCGCAATGGCGGCCATGATTTCGTCGGGTTCGGCGCTTTTCAGCAGGTAGCCACGGGCCCCGGCCTTCATCATGTCCACAATGTACTTGTCCTCGTCGTACATGGATAGGGCCAGCACCTTGGTGTGCGGGTACCGCTCAAGCACCAGGGCCGTGGCTTGCAACCCATCCAGCTCGGGCATGTTGATGTCCATCAGCACCACATCCACGGGGTGCTGGGCTAGCAGTTCCAGCAGGTGGCTGCCCGAGGCGGCTTCTACTAGCACCTGTACCTGCGGATAGTCTTCCAACAGCGCCTTCAGGCCCTCCCGAAAAATCTTGTGGTCGTCGGCAATAGCCAGGCGAATGTGTGCCATAGGGGTGAGTGAAAGTGCGGCGGCTAGGACGAGTGGGTGGGCCCGGCCAGCGGCACCCGAATCTGGGTGAGCGTACCGCCCGTGGGCCCCGGCCCGGTTTGCAGTTCACCGCGCAGCAAGGCCACGCGGCTTTCCAGGTTTTTCAGGCCCAGGCCCGGCGTTACGTGGTCGGGCCGAAACCCCACGCCATCGTCGGCGAAAGTAAGCAGCAGCCAGGCCGGCTCCTGCTCCACCGAAAACCGGATAGTGGTAGCCTGGGCGTGTTTGATGGCGTTGTTGAACAGCTCCTGCGCCACCCGGTACAGCGTAACCTCGATTTCCTGGCTGTAGCGGCCTACGTGTGCAGAAGCGTGAAAGACAACCTGAATACCGGTGGCTTTTTCGACCTTGCCGGCCAGGTGCTGCAAGGCCTCCACCAGCCCAAAATTGGTGAGCAGGGGCGGCAGAATATTGCGGATAATATGGCGGATTTCAATTAGGCAGTCCTCGGCCAGGCCGCTGGTTTCGGTGAGCAGGGCTTGCGCCGGCGCCGATGGGTCGGCGGCCTGGGCCTCCATTTTCTGGAGCCGGTGCAGATTGAGCTTAATCACCGACAGCACCTGCCCTACGCTGTCGTGCAGGTCGGCGGCCAGGCGCTGCCGCTCACTTTCCTGGGCCTCGAACACGGCTTTGAACAGCTCCTGCTGCCGGGCCGTGTGCAAGGTGCGCAGCTCTACCTGGTGGTTGATCATGCGGCGCTGGTGCAGCACGACCACCAGAAAAATAAAGACGAGCAAGATGACGACAATGACCGTCCCGATTAGCAGGACCGGAATTACGTCAGGCGCTGTGGTTTGCAAAGTAAGCCGACGGCGTAAAGAAGGTTGGCAAGAATATTCACTACCGAATGAATGGCCCAGTAGGAGTTGTAGTTGGGCTGCGGCATGCGGTTAAGCCAGTTCTGCAACATGAACAAAAACAAGTTACCAGAGAAGTAAAGCAGCACCCCCGCGTTAATCCAAAACAACGGCTGCTTTTCAATGGGCACCTCGGCAGGCTCTTGCAGCAACTGGTAGAAGTACACCAGCGCCAGCACGATAAACAACAGGCTCTGCCCGGTTATCGACAGGGAAGGAAATTGCCAGATACCTTCCAGGAAAAAGGCATTGTACCCCACAAACACCAGTCCCGCCGCTGCCGCTACCAGCACCAGGCGCCGTACCAGCTTTCCGTGCAGCGTATGGTAGTACAAAGCGGCCAGAAACAACAGGTTAACGGCGGTAAACAGGTGAAATAAGGGCAGATTACGAATCACAAAGTGGTTGGTAATAGCCAGCACCACGTCGAATAAGCCCGACAGAAAAAAGAACCACGCCAGCCGCCGCAGCACCTGGTTAAGGTTCTGGTACCTACTTCCTGCTGCCCCAATGGGCAGCAGGATAGAAAAGGCAGAAAGGTAGTTGAGGACGGAAAGCATGAATGCTGGCTTGGCCAGGAGGGAATGGGCTTACTTGCCTTGCAGTTTGCCGTCGTGCCCGCACTGGTTTGGGCACGGAATCGACATTTCGGCGATAATAGGGTCGACGCCGCCTGTTGCGTCGGCGCGCCGCGAAACGTCAGAGAAGGGAATATCACTACCGGGCAGAATACCAGTACCCGGCAGCTGGTCGGTCTGGGTAGCGTCGGCGCCTACTACCAGCAGGTGCTTGTTGTCTTCCGGGTCAATGGCGTAATAGATGCGCAGGCCCATGCAGCCAGGCTGGGCCAGGATTTTCTCCAGAATATTCCGCCCGAAGAAATGAGCCTTCACCTGCTTAGGGTTTTGCTCACGATACCTTCTTGTCCAGTCAACGGCGGTTTCCAAGTCAATGGGGCCGGCTTCATCGCCTGTAAACTTACCTTCAAAATTGAGTGGGGAGTCCCCGCCAACAGTTTGTTCCATACTTAAGAAAGTGGAAAAGAGTGGATAAATAAATTTCTGCTGAAACTACTAGTTCGGGCGCTACGGGCAAAACTACGGTTCAGCACAGCCCAGGCTTGGTAGTTGAGTAAGTGGCTTATTTACAGAATTATATAGACTGCTTGTGCGTGCCAGCGCGCACGAAAATACCGTGCTAGCACGCATACGCTATTGCGTAGTGAAGCCCCCGCAATTTGGGTAGTAGCGCCCTTGAGAGGCGTGGCGGGCAAGGCCAACTTTGCCATCGTCAATCCGCTACTTCTCTAGGCCGGCTACGAGTGAGAAAGTGGATTGCCCTTCCTAACAAGCAGTGCAAGCAATCCATAATTCATCCAACACTTTCTTTCCATGATCAAGCAACGCATAGCACAGTTGGCCTTCTTGGCCACACTGGGCCTGACCACCGCCTGCGAACAAACCGATGTAGTTCCCAAACTGGCTGGTTCCGCAGCAACCCGGAGCCAGATGGCTTCCATCGAAGACCGCCACCAGCTAGCCCAATTGCTAGCGGCCGAGCTAGGCTCCAACAGCGCATTGCGCGAATTTCTGCGCGACCAGGCCCTCAAGCAGTTCGACGGGGATTATGATGTGCTGTATCAGCGCGTAGCGGAGCAGCGCATTGGCGGCGAAACTCTGGAAGACATCTTCACCCGCCAGTTTGTAAAACAATCAGCCCAGCAAGGCCGCAATACTTCAACTGAGGAAGCTCAGGCTTGGGTACAGCGTACCATTGCCGGTATTCCGCTCTGCCAGTTCTCGGTGCCGTTGCACTGCGAAGAGTGGGACCCGGCGTATGCCCCCACAGTGGTGGCACTGCCGGAAGATTTCGACGATATGAAAGTGGAAACGCTCCGCGCTTTCAACCAGGATGGCAAAGAGGAAATCCTGAACGCCAAAGAAGAGCCCAAGTTGCCCGTAGTGGTTATCGGAACGTGCGAGCGGGTAGATGAAAAAGGAGAGCTGCTGCCTGGATTTGATGACAACACGGCGGAGCGCCTGAATGGCGCCGCCGAGCGGCTGGAGCGGTACCAGATACCCGATATTGGCGAAATTGAAGGCTGGCCAATGGGCGGCCCGGAAATAAGTATGCAGTATTGGGTAGCTCCTATGCCAAGTTATGGTGGTCCTCCTCCCTATACTCCGGCCGTGGCACCTTTCTATCTGGGTACGTGGCAAACTAACCCGAGCCGTAACTCAGTAAAAAATCAGCAATGGATTAGCCGGGGCAACCTGCTCTACTATTGGGACGTGTATCAGTATGGCAATACATTCCGTGATATCTGGGTGGAGCAGGACCCTGGTCCCAGAATCCAGCTCAACCTTACCGTGACGCTGCCTAAGGGGGTTAAAATCACCTTTAACCCCCAGATTGGGGCCAATGACGAGCGGATGGGAGAGCAGTTTGTCGGCTTCAACGACCCGCACTGGCCCCAGAACCAGAACACGCCCTACTCTCCGGGCAAGGTGAACTACTTCCGCGGTAGCTACTAGCCCAGCTCACTACCAGTACCCACGGGCGAACCGGGCAAACCTGCCTTGTTCGCCCGTGATACGGGCTACCGAATTGCTGCGCCAAGCCCACTGGGAGCCGAGCTGTAGCACGAGCTTTTTTAGAAGCATTTGCCTGGCTTTCGCCTTTGCCTGCCAACCCATGAGGCCGCGGGTGTAAAGGCGTGTTTCCTGCCCTTGCACGTGGGTTGCCAAGGCCGCGCCTTGGTGCCGTCGGCTGCCCGCAACACGTGCCAGTACCATGCCCAACCTCACTTGTAGCAGCAGCGAGCCTACTGCTGTCAGCTGGCGCATGGCCGTTGTCTTTCACTTCCAACCCTACAAACTTAGCTTATGCTCACATCGCTACAGAAGGGCCTCATCCTGTTGGGGATGGTCCTGCTTCCATGTGCCACGCAGGCGCAGGAAAAATACTTCGCGTATTCGCCTGACGGAAAAGTCAGCTTCACCCAAAACCTCACCTACCTCTCCGTGGGCTACAAAGATCCGGGGAAGATTAAAGCCCAGCTGGCGGCTTCCGAGTTCAGCAACCTATTTGTCCTGGAAGAGCAGCCCTTTGGCCCATCGGGGCGGCTGGATGTGCTGAAGCTGAAAGAGGGAGCCACCCAGCAAGAGGTGGAGAATCTGCGCCAGGAGCTCAGGGCCAATTCTAATGTGGAATTTGCGGAGCCCGTGCTGGAGTACGAAGATGGTACGCTGCAGGGCTTGCGGGATGAGTTCTTCGTGGGCCTGCACTCAGCCAAAGAGTATGCTGCCTTGGAGGAGCTAGCCAAGCAAGAAGGGCTGACCATCACTGCGGAGCCATCCTTGGATAACGCCTACCGCCTGACGGTTGACAAAACCAATCCTAAGAGTGCCCTGGAGCTAGCGAATCAGTTTTTTGAAACGGGGAAATTTGCTTTTTCCGAACCTAACTATACCCGCTTGCTCACTGCCTACACCAACGACCCCGCCTACGCGCAGCAGTGGGCCCTGGAGAATACCGGCTCACCACTACAGTACAGCGGCACTCCCGATGCCGACATGGACGTGCCAGAAGCATGGGGTATCACCACGGGTAGTGCCACCATCAAAGTGGCCATTCTGGACGAAGGAGTTGAATTAACCCATCCCGACCTGCAAGCCAACCTGTTGCCGGGGTATGATGCCACGGGCAATGGTAGTGCTGGGGCACCCTGGAACAACGACTCCCACGGCACTGCCTGCGCCGGTATTGTGGCGGCGGTTGGCAACAATGGCCTGGGCGGCGCCGGGGTGGCCTACAACAGCAAGATTGTGCCAGTGCGAATTGCCTATCAGGTAAATCGGCGCTGGATTACCGACGACCAGAAAATAGCACGCGGAATTGACTACGCGTGGCGCACCGCGCAGGCCGATGTGCTCAGCAACTCTTGGGGTGGAGGCTCTTCCTCCTCGCTCATCAACGGCGCCATCTCAGGGGCAACTACCCAAGGCCGCAACGGAAAAGGGGCTGTGGTGTTGTTTTCTTCGGGCAACTACTACTCTGGCCAAAGATCAAGCGTTCGTTACCCGGCCAGATTACCGGAGGTGCTAGCCGTGGGCGCTACTTCCATGTGCGACCAGCGCAAGAGCTTCTCTTCCTGTGATAGGGAAAATAACTGGGCTTCCTGTTTCGGGTCGGAGCTGGATGTGGTGGCTCCGGGCGTAAAAATCTTCACCACCGGCTTACGGGGAGGGTACATTCCAAACTTCAATGGTACCTCGGCTGCTTGCCCCCAGGTAGCGGGTGTGGCCGCCCTGATGTTGTCGCTGAACCCGGACCTGACCCGCCAGCAGGTAACGGATAGAATTATCTACAGCGCCGACAAAACCGGCGGCTATGCCTACGCGGAGGGCCTAAGCTCCAACCGCCGCGACAATGAAATGGGGTACGGCCGCGTCAATGCGCACCGGGCCTTGCAATATACTTTGTCACCGGCCGGCTGCTGGCAGTACGGTTTCCTGAGCCAGTACAGCAACTCCGAGCGGTCCAATAACGGCTATTACATGGCGGTGGGAGCCGGAAACCTGATTTCCTATTCTGGCGATGATGGCTGGATGCGGTTTTATTACTGGGACAACAACCGCTGGCAGCATGGCCAGCCGACGCAAACCTGGGACACCAGTGAGAGAGTGGATGGCGCCATAGCCGTAGCCCAGCCTTCCAACACGCAGTTTTACCGGGGCCCCGATGGAAAAGTGCACACCTATTACTGGACATCCGGTAATGGGTGGGTGCACAGTCGCCTGACCCGCACTAACAGCAGCGGCGAAAACGTAGATAACGGACGATTCACTATTTCTGTCGGCAAGAATGATCAGGTGGTGTACATAGGAGCCGATAAGTGGGTGCACGCCTACACTTACAACAGCGCCACCAGCCAGTGGGACCATAGCTACCTGAGCACCACGTTTAACGGCAATGAGCAGGCCGACGGATCTGTAGTGGCTTGCCCCGCCGATGGGAATATTTATTACCGCGGGCAGGATGGCAAAATGCACGTTTACTACCTCAGCAACGGGCAATGGGTGCACGGCTGGATGGTGCAGAACTGGAATGGCAATGAAGACGTGAGCGGACAGATTGACGTAAGCCCCGATGGCTCATCGGTGTACTATACCGGGGCCGATGGCTGGATTCAGCGCTATTACTGGGCCAATGGCCGGTGGAACCACGAGCGACTTACTACTTCGTTTGATGGGTCGGAGCAGCATACCGGCTCCCTGTCCGTGGATGAAGGTGGGAAGGTATACTTCCACAACAGCAACCATGTACGGGTTTACTACCAGGACAATGGCGTGTGGCATTGCGGGTACTTGGTGCAAGACTGGAATAATGGGGCCGAAAGAGCCAACTCCAACACCCAGGTGCTGGCCGGCAGCGGGGGGCAGGTATTCTACGCCGACGAAAGCGGCTTCATGAATGTGTACTATTGGGCGAACTGCTACGCCCGTGGCACAGCTGCAACAGCTTCAGCACAACCTACAAAGACGGTTACAGCCCAGGCCGCCAAGCCAGCCGGCCAGTCACCACTGCCAGAAGCCACTATTCTGTTCCCGAACCCAACTACTGGGCAGACAACTTTATCCTATGAAGTCAAGAGCGCCCAACCTGTAATTGTTGAGGTAACTACCCTGACCGGGCAGCGGCTACTGCAGCAGCAAACGCAGGCCAGGGCCGGGCGCAACGACCTGGACCTGAACTTACACGGTGCTCCCAATGGCTTGCATATTGTGACGATAAAATCGAATGGTAAGGTTGTGTCAAGAACGAAGCTTATGGTGGCGAAGTAGCTTTTATCGTTAGTTGCTATACCAATCCGAAGTCCGAATAATCTAGGGTAAAGTTAGAAACGCAGCACCCCGACCAGGCCTGGTCGGGGTGCTGCCGCTTTCATACCTGCCTGTGCTACGACAGCGCCTGCGGGGCTGGGGAGCCGCCCCCGGCGGGTCGGCTCTTATCCTGGGGCAGGGGCACAAACTCGGCGTTGTCGTTGGGCGGGAGGGCAATGCGGCCGGCTTGCCAGTCGGCCTTGGCCTGCTCGATTCTTTCGCGGCGGGAGGAGACGAAGTTCCACCAGATAAACCGCTCCCCCAGCGGCTCGCCGCCCAGCAGCATGAGGGTGCAGGCCTCGCGGGCTACCAGCACGGGGTCGTGGCCGGGCGTGAAGACGAGCAGCTGGCCTACGCCGTAGGTGCGGCCAGCCACTTCCACGCTGCCTTTGGCCACGTAGGCGCCCCGCTCGGGGTAGCCGCGTGGCAGCCCAAACCGGGCGCCGGGCTGCAGCACCACGTGCACGTAGAACAAGGGCGAATGGGTGCGTACCTCGTTGTGCAGGCCAAAGGCCTCGCCAGCAATCAGCCGCAGCCACACGCCGGGCTCGGTGAAGATGGGCAGCTCCTGGGGTTGGTAGTTGGTAAAGGCCGGGGCGCTTTCCTCGGCCGCTTCGGGCAGGGCCACCCAGGTTTGCAGCATCTCCAGGGTGCCGCCGGCCAGCGAAGCCGGATCCTCGAACCGCTCGGAGTGGGCAATGCCGGAGCCGGCCGTCATCCAGTTCACCTCGCCCGGCCGAATCACCTGCTCCACCCCCAGGCTGTCGCGGTGCGTGACCTGGCCCCCAAACAGGTAGCTGACCGTGCTTAGGCCAATGTGGGGGTGAGGCAGCACGTCGAGGCTCGGGAGCTGCTCGGGCGCCAGCTGCACCGGCCCGGCGTGGTCCATGAAGATAAACGGCCCCAGCATGCGCCGCAGGCGGTAGGGCAGGATGCGCTTCACTTCAAAGCCGGGGCTCAGCGCGGCCGGGCGCGCGTCAATAACCAGGTCGAGCATACACTGTAGGGTAAGTCGGTGGAAAAACGCTCTGAACTCTCCGCGCAAGGGGCTGGCTGAGAGGCCGAAAGATACTGATTATCCTATTGGCGGAGAGCCGCCTTGCCCCGCTGGCGCCAGCCAGGGCTGGCGCCAGGCCGCGTACGGGCACCTACCGGTTGCTCAACTTTGTGGCGGAAAAGTGTAATCTTGAGCTGGTCTTAAGCGGTGTTTTCAGCGTAGAGCTACCCTATGTCTTTTAAAGCCCCGATTTGTTTACTTTACTTGGGTTTGGGCGGTGTAGTGCTAACGGCCTTGCCCGGCTGCCAGCCGGACCGGGCTGCCCAGCGCCCCGAGCCAGCCACGGCACCCGCCCTGGCCGATACGCTGGCCCTCGATTCGGTGACGACGCCGGTGAGTGCTGCCCCCGTGCAGCGTACCTGGCACCATGTGGCCCGGCCCACGGCTAAGCGGGCTCCGCTGGTGGTGTACCGCCGCGGTGTGCGCCGCCCGGCAGGTATGTCGGCCGCTGCGCTGCCCGCCGAGGCCCGCTTGCAGGACCTCACCCTCAAAGCCAGCGAATATTTTCAGATTGACCCCACCCGGCCGGCCGAAGTGCGGGGCCGGGAGGGCACGGTGGTGCGCATTCCGGCCGGCGCCTTGGTGAATAGTCGCCAGCAGCCGGCCGCCGGCGCCGTGTGGGTGGAGCTGAAGGAATGCTACACCGCCTCGGACTTGCTGCTCTCCAACCTGCTCACCGAAACCGCGGCCGGCGTGCCGCTGGAGCTGGCCGGGGCCGTGCTGGTGCGGGCCACCGCCGGCGGGCAGCAGCTGGCCCTGGCGGCGGGTCGCACCGTGCAGCTGGAGCTGGCCGGGGCCCGGCAGCCGCACCTGTTTTACGGCCAGGCCGGCCCCGCCGACGCCGTGCGCTGGACGGCCGGCGAAGAGGCCGCTCCGGCTTCGGAGCAGGTGTACACCACCGCCGAGCAGATGCCCCGCTACGGCCGCGGCCCCGCCGACATCAACCGCCTGATTCGCTACCCGCGCCAGGCGCAGGAGAGCCGCACTGAGGGCCTCGTGTTTGCCTCGTTTGTGGTGGACGAAACCGGCCGCGTCACCAGCCCGCGCATCTTGCGGGGCCTGGGCAACGGCTGCGACGAAGAAGTGCTGCGGGTACTGCGCCAGACCTCGGGCCGCTGGACTCCCGGCCAGCACGAGGGGCGCTTTGTGAAGGTGAAGCTGGTGCTGCCCATCCGCTTTGCGCTCCAGGAAGAAGGCCTGGCCTCCACCACAACGGAAGCTTCGCCTCCGGCTGATGCCGAAACGGCCCCGCCCCCGAGCGAAGAGCTGCCCGAGGCCCCGGCTGCCTTGCGCATTTCGCGCCTGGGCTGGGTGGCCGGCGGCGAGCCGTGGACCGAAACGGCGGCTTCCCTGCTGGTGCCTGCCGCTCCCGACGCCAACACGGCCCTGCGCCTGCTGGTGCCGGGCCGCCGCGTGGTGCTGGCCGGCCAGCCCCGGTCGGGGGGGTATGAGTTTGGGGCCACGCCCGCCGCGGCCCAGTATGTGCTGGTGGGGCTGCGCTACGAAAACGGCACGCCCTTCCTGGCCCGGCACGACGCCCAGGCCGGCAGTGCGCCCCCCGATTCCCTGCAATTCCGCGAAACTACCCTGGCCGACCTGGAAACTGTGCTGGCCCGCCTGGATTAGCCGCTGCTCATGCGCCAGAGTTGCCCCACCAGGCTGAAGCTCCCCGCGGCTCAGCCTGGTGGGGCTTTTTTGGGGGTAGCTGGCTGGTAATGAAGCTGGTGTTTGCCGAGTAGAAGTAGCAGTTGAGCCCCCGTAAAGGCCGGCTGACCGACGCTCCACGGCTGAGGCTGTGGGGCAGGCAAGGGGCAGTAGCAGAGGACGCTATATTTGGAAGCCAGCAGTTCAGCTTCCGCGCTCTTCTCTCTACCCCGGCTCTATGCAGAAACTTCTACTCCGAATCACTCTTCTGGGGATGGTGCTACTACTGGGACCTGTGGGTGCCGCAGCGCAAACGCCCGCACCCACTCCCAAACCGGCCGGGTGGGCCGTGTACGTCACCGCTCACCCCGACGACTGGCAGCTGTTTATGGGCGGCAGCGCCTGCGACGATGTGCAGCGCACGCGCCGGAAGGTGGTATTCATCTGCCTTACCGCCGGGCAGGCCGATCAGCCCGAAGACGCGTACTGGCAAGCCCGCGAGGTGAGCTGCCGGGCGGCTATGCAGCAAGCCGTTCAGCTGCCCAATAAGCAAAGTCCGCTGCCGGCTGCTACCACGCTCATCATCAACCAGCATGCGGTGGTGGTAGCCCGGTCCCACAATGCAGTGGCGTACTTCCTGCGCCTGCCCGATGGCAACCTCAACGGCCGAGGCCAGGCGCGCGGTGGCTACCAAAGCCTGCAGCAGCTGCGCGACGCGGGCCGGGCCATGCTGCCGCTGGACGGCGGAAAGCCCTACCAAAACTGGAACGAGCTGGTGGCTACTGTGCGGCACATCTTGCGCCGCGAAGCCGTGCCAGGCCAGCTGGCCCTGCACGCCCCGATGCCCGACAGCAAGCTCAACCCCGGCGACCATTCCGACCACCGCATGGCGGGTCTCGTGGCCCTGGCTGCTACGGCCCGCACCGAGTGCTGCTACCGCCTGTACGTGGGCTACGACAGCCGGCGGCGCCCGGCCAACCTTACCTCTGAGCAAGCCGCCAACCAGCTGCTGGTGTACCAGGCCTACAGCCAATCCATGCGCGAGCTGGGGCAGTACCCGTCGTGGGACGCTCAGCACCTGAGCTATATTGGCCGGCAGTACGCGCACGTGCGCCACACCACCGGCGCCTCCCTGCTGGATGCCACTGCCCCGGCCCCCACCCCAGGGCCTGTCCCGCCGCCCGGCACCCCCGACGACCTGGAGGAAGGAGCCAGCACCGACGTAGTGCTGGAGCCTAACTTCCCGAATCCGTTTGATACCTCCACCCTGCTGGTCTACCGCCTGCCGGCCGCCGCACCCGTGTGGCTGCGTGTGCTCGATGCGCAGGGCCGCGAAGTGCTGCGTCCGCTTAAAGGGGCCGTGCAGGCCGCCGGTAGCCACGAGCAGTGGCTGGACGTTACCAGCTTCCCAGCCGCCGGGCTGTACGTGGCTGAGCTGCGGGCCGGAAACCAGCGTCGGACATGCCGGCTTCATTTGGTGCGGTAGCTCCCCAGGCCAGCCACAGCGGGAGGTATTTCATAGCAGTTTCGGGACCGGTGTAGCTGGGGTGTAGAGACGCGACCCTTCGCGTCTCGGCGTTGACCGACGCTGCTTGAACAACCATCGACTAAACGGCGCGGAAGACGAGACGCGAAGGGTCGCGTCTCTACACTCCAGAGAAGCCGCTTCTTAAAGCCATTCGACAAAAGTGTTTCAGCCTTCGGAGTGGGGTAAAGACGCGCACCACAGGAAGACGTAGCCAAGGGTCGTGCCTTTACAAGCAGGGTGATGCTGCAACAACTACCACCAACCGCTGCTTAACTCCACCGCTTTCCAAGCCCTACACCTGCACTGGCTGGGCCACGGCTGCGGCTTGCAACGACGAGTCCCGGATCAGCAGATCGGGTTGGAGCACGATGCGGCGGGGCGAAAACTTGCTGGTTTTCTCCTCCAGCATCTCCAGAAACAGCCGCACCGCCGACTGGCCCATCTGCTCGCAGCGCTGGTCGATGGAGGTGAGCATGGGCTCGGTGAGGGAGGTGAAGGTTTCGTTGCTGAAGCCGGCCAGGGCAATGTCCTGGGGCACGCGCAGACCCCGGCTTTTGATGACTTGCAGGGCGCCCACGATGGAAAAGTCGCTGGCCGAAAACACGGCGTCGGGCGGGTGGGGCAGGCTCAGCAGGCGCTCCATGCCCTCCATGCCGTCTTCCTGGGTCATGTCGCAGTAGAAAATCAGGTCTTCATCCAGCGGCAGGCCGTGTTCCAGCAGGGCGTCGACGTAGCCCTGGCGGCGGTTTTTGTAGATGTTCAGGTGCTGGGGCCCGCCAAAGTGGGCAATGCGGCGGCAGCCCTGCGCAAGCAGGTGTTTGGTGGACTGGTAGCCGCCTTCCCGGTCGTCGAGCACCACGGCACTCACGTCCAGGCCATCGAGCACCCGGTCAAAAAACACCAGCGGAATTTCCTGCTTGCGCACCTTCTCGAAGTGGCGGAAGTCGCGGGTGGTGCGGGCCAACGACACCAGAATGCCTTCGACCTGGGCGCTGAGCAGGGTTTCGATGTTCTTCCGCTCGTGGGCCACATCTTCGTTCGATTGGCAGATCATCACGTTGAAGCCCGCCCGCGTGGCCACCGTTTCAATACCCTTTACCACCAAAGCAAAGAAGTGCCCGTCGATGTGCGGCACTATTACGCCCAGCAAATTGCTGCGGCCTTTGCGCAAACCCGCGGCCAGGTGGTTGGGTTGGTAGTGCAACTCGCGCGCCAGCTTCCACACCCGCTTCTTGGTAGCGTCGCTGATGCTGGCATGGTCGCTAAGGGCCCGCGAGACCGTGGAAACAGATACGCCTAGTTGCTTGGCCAGGTCAGAAATAGAAGCTTTGGTGCGCGCCACTACCGTATGAAGATTAGAATGTGAGAAACGGGTTCGGTATCCAGAAAATAATAAGCGCAACTGCTACGCAAAAATGCGTCCACTTTGTGCAAAAGTAGTGGGTCTTTTGCGCTGATAATAAGAACCCTTGAAGCTGGGCCGGAACAGTGCCGCTTCCGCTATTTTTTTCCGGCAGTCAGGCCCGGCCAGCTGTCGGTGCGGAAGGGTGACGCGGGCAAGCCGGCCTGGTTGTAGAGGTTGGGAAACGGGCTGTTGCCCCAAGCGTAGCGCACGGCCACGGGGGCAGGCACCTGCTCACTCCAGACTACCAGCGTGTTGCCTTCCACTCGGCCCTTCGCCCACACAAAGCGGCGGTCAGGGCCGGCAATGGCAAAGCTTTTCAGAAAAGCCCCAGCCGTGTCGCGGAGCACCAGCCCCCCACTGAGGCTGCCAAAGCGCAGGCGGATGCGGCCCTGCTCAACCGTGTGGCCCACCAGCGTAGGCCCGGAGGCTACTATCTGAGGCTCGAGGTAGGCCACCTGCCGCGCCGCCAGGGCCAGGCGGGCACCCACATCCTGCTTGTTGCGCGGGTGGATGTCGTTGGCGTCGCCGATGTCGAGGGCCGTGGCCATGCCGGTGTGGGGCAGGGCCAGGGCGGCCCGCTGGGCGTCGCGCAGCTCGGCCCAGGAGTAATCAGCGGGCTGGAGCAGGTCGTGCTGAAAGCCGGCCAGCTGCACGAACAGGAACGGCAGGTTGGGCTCCCGGAACTGCTGGCGCCAGTCTTGGATAAGGGCCGGGAAGAGGCGGCGGTACTGCTCGGCCCGCTCGGCGTTGTCTTCGCCCTGGTACCAAATCACACCCTTCAAAGCCATTGGCCGCAGGGGTGCAATCATGCCGTTGAAGAGCAAGGTGGGGGCTTTCTGCGGCACCGGCGGCAATGGGCTCGGCGGCACCTCGCGCAGATTAAATCCTACCCGGTATTGCCAGGGGCCAGCCAGGGGCAGGCGGGTGCCGCCCGCTTCGGCCTGCAAACCGTCGGGCGGACCCCACACGCCCCCTCCCCACCCTTGGTCGAACACGCGGATGGTCAGCACATTACGGCCCGCCTGCACCAGCCGGGCGGGTACCTGGTACTGGCGAGGCTGGTCGTAGCCGGCCGTGTGGCCCACCAGCACCCCGTTAAAATAGGTGGAGTCGTTGTCGTCGATGGGGCCCAGGCGCAGGGTGAGGGGCTGGCCCGCGGCAGCCGGAGGCAGCGTCAGGTCGCGCCGCAGCCACAGCACGCCGTCGAAGTCGCGCAGGGTCGGGGTGGTTTCTTCCCACAGGCCGGGCAGCGGCATCTGGGCCCAGGTGCTGGCATCGAAGGCCGGAGCCGCCCAGGCTGGCCCCGCGGGCTGGTAGCCCTGGTCGTAGCCCCGCAGCACGGCTTGCCAGGCCCGGCCCTTCTGGGCGAAGCGCGCTGCCACCTGATCGGGCGGGGCCGCTGTAGCCGCCAGCTCGCCCATCGTCGCCCGAAACTCCGGGAAAGGGCGCAGCGCCTCGGCGCTCATCCAGGCCTCGGCTGGCGTGCCGCCCCATTCGCTGCTGATAAGCCCAATTGGCACCTTGTAACGCCGGTGTAGGTCGCGCCCGAAAAAGTACGCCACGGCCGAAAAGTCGCCCACCGTTTGGGGGCTGCACACCTGCCACCCCGCGCTAGTCGCCGCTTCAGCCTGAGGCTGGAAGGCTACCGTGTTGGTAACGTTGAACAGGCGAATCTGCGGGTACGTGGCCTGGGCAATTTCCTGCTGGTAGTTAAGCACTTCGCGCAGGGGCCATTCCATGTTCGACTGCCCCGAAGCCAGCCACACGTCGCCCACCAACACATCGGTCAGGCGCAGGGTGGTGCGGCCGCGTACTACCAGCTCGTAGGGCCCGCCGGCGGGCGTGGCCGGCAGCGTGACGGTCCACTTGCCGCTGGGGCCGCCGGAGCGGGCCGGGTAAGTCTTACCCCGAAACGTGACGGTAACGGCTTCGCCCTGATCGGCCCAGCCCCAGAGCGGCAGCGGTTTGTCGCGCTGCAACACCATGTGGGAGCCGACCAGCGCCGGCAGCCGCACCGCCGCCCTGGCCGGCCAGCTCCACCCAACCACAACAGCGCAACACAGGAGTAGCCAACGATTCATGGGCAGAAGGTAGAGGTGAGATGGTAACAGGTGACAGGTGACAAGTAAGAGGTAAACGGTCATGCTCCATCTGGCGTCCGCTTGTCGAACCGCAGGAAGGCGCAAGCCAAGCATCTCTACCGCTTCGTTGCAATGGTATTGATTAGCCAGAGGTAAAGATGCTTGGCTTGCGCCTTCCTGCGGTTCGGCTGCGCTCAGCATGACATTTAGCCTCTGATGTCAGCACGCGAGATGCTTGGCTTGCGCCTTCCTGCGGTTCGACAGGCGGATGCCACATCGAGCAGGATGTTTCCTGGGCTATGCAGCGAAGCCATGTACGCCAGTCCAGGCCGCGGCTAGGAAGGCAACGGCTGGGGCGTGAACGTTGGGCCCTGGCAGCGCGGGCCCTCGGGCGTCCACAGCAGCGGGTCGATGCAAAGCTGCCGCTCGGTCATGGCCTCGTTCCAGGCGTGATACACCAGGTATTCGGTGCGGCCATCGGGGCCCATGATGTGGGAGTGGTGGCCGGGGCCGCGCACCTTGCCGGGTACCGAGTGGAGCACGCGCGCCCCGTTTTCGGCCCCGGCATCGGTGTAGGGACCCAGCACCGAGTCGGCCACGCACACGTCTACGCCGTACCGGTCGGTGAGAAAGTTGGCGCCGCTGTAGAAGCAGTAGTAGCGCCCTTCGTGCCGGCGTACAAACGGGCCTTCCAGCGTGTGCCACTCCGGGAAGGTCTGGTTACCGTACAGAGGCATGAGGCGGTTTTTCTCGAACACGGTCCAGTCGTGGCGGGCCCGCATGATGGTGCGCTCCTGCCCAGCCAGGCGGGTCATGCCCACCAGCTTGTCGGCCACCAGGCCCGTGCCGGGGCGGTAGCCGTTGGCCGTATCAGTATCGGTGAAGTCGCGGGCATAGAACAGGTACCACTGCCCGTCCACGTCGCGGAAGGGGTGGGCGTCGATGGTGAACTGGCTGCCGGGCACTTTAATCTGAGCTACTTCATGGTAGGGCCCGGCTGGGTTACGGCTGGTGGCCACGTGCAGGCGGTGGCCCACGGTGGCCGCAATGGCCCCGCCGCCCCGCGAATAATACATATAGAAGGTGCCCTTGTGCTCCACCACTTCCGGGGCCCAGAAGTCGGCACCGTCCGCTTCGGGGGGCGGCAGCAGGGCCCCGCCCGCCGGCTTCCAGTCGACCAGGTTAGGGGAGGTTAGCACCGTGAAAATGCGGCCATCCGAGGTGCGGCCCTTGCCAGTGGTACCAAACGCGTAGTACAGGTTTTTGTGCCGCAGCACAAACGGGTCGGGAAACTGCCCGGCGTACACGGGGTTGGTGTAGGTGCGGGCAGCGGCAGCGGCTTGCTGCCGCCACAAAGCCAGGGAAGCAAGCCCGAAGCTGGCTTGCTGCAGGAAGTGTCGGCGGGTGGGCATACGCAGGGAATAGGAGGAAAGAATGAGAGTTCGGTAGAAAACGAAGATGCAGAGAAATGTGCAAACGTTTGCATTCTCTCCGGCTATATTTTAGCTTGGCCCCGGCTGAGGCCTTCGCAGGCCTTCTAACAACGCCTTGCGCGCTTGTGGTGCGTGGCCAGAATCAGGCGTTACCGCTTGATTACCATAGCCTAAACGGGTGAAAAAGGCTGTTTTGGCTTAAGGCAAGCAGGGTGTCCACCTCTATTTTCTTCGCCGATGAAATTTTGCTACGTGTTAGGAATCTGGGGTAACCTCATGGTGGGCGGCCTGACGCAAGCGGCGGGGCAGAGCCCGGCCCCGGCCACTTTCCGCAACCCCATCCGCCCGGACGGCCCCGACCCCTGGATTGTGTACCATGCCGGGCAGTACTACTACACCAACACCACCGGCAACAACCTCACGCTTTGGAAAGCCGCCAAGCTGAGCGAGGTGGGGCGCGGCGAAGGCCGGGTGGTGTGGACGCCCCCGGCCGCGGGCCCCAACTCCCACGACATCTGGGCCCCGGAGCTGCACCGCCTCCAGGGCAAGTGGTACCTCTACTACACGGCCACCGACAAAGCCAACCCCGGCGACCAGACCCGCTACGTGTTCGTGCTAGAAAATGCCAGCGCCGACCCCACCACCGGCACCTGGACCGACAAAGGCCGCGTGCCTACCCGGTATTCGGGCCTCGACGGCACGGTGTTCGAGCATCAGGGCCAGGCCTACTTCGCGTACTCGGCCTACGTGGGGCCGCAGAGCGTGCTGTGCCTGGCGCCCCTGCGCAACCCCTGGACGCCCGACGTAGAGCGGGAAGTAATCCTGGCGCGGCCCACGCACGCCTGGGAAAAGGGCGGGGGGCGGCAGATTCTGGAAGGACCGGAGTTTCTGGCCGGGCCACGCGGGCAGCTGTTCATCGTGTACTCGGCCAGCGCCTGCTGGGACGACAACTACTGCCTGGGCCTGCTCACGGCCCCGGCCGGCGCCGACCTGCTCCGGGCCGAGTTGTGGACGAAAACTCCGGAGCCCGTTTTTCGGTCGTCGAAGGCAGCGGGCGTGTACGGGCCGGGCCACAACGGCTTCACCACCTCACCCGACGGGCGCGAAAACTGGCTGGTGTACCACGCCAAAACCGCCGCCGACGGCAAGTGCGCCGGCCGCAGCTCCCGCCTCCAGCGCTTCGGCTGGCGCCCTGATGGCACTCCTGACTTCAGTGAGCCTACGCCGCTAACTACGCCCCAGCCCCGTCCAGCGGGCGAATAAGGGGCTTTTCCTCTCTCTTACTCATTCTCGTCCTTTCCAAACCCACCTTCATGAAAAAATTCTTCCTGCTGCTGGCTGCGGTGCTGCTGTCGTTTGGCGGCTTCGCCCAAAAAGTCAAAGTAAAAACCAAGGGCGCCGCCGCGGCCACCGTGGCGGCCCAGCGCTGGACCCCGGAAAAAGCCTGGGCCTGGTACCGGGGGCGGCCCTGGATGTCGGGGGCCAACTTTATTCCCAGCACGGCCATCAACCAGCTCGAAATGTGGCAGGCCGCCACCTTCGACCCCACCACCATCGACCGGGAGCTGGGCTGGGCCCAGAGTATCGGCTTCAACACCATGCGGGTGTTTCTGCACAGCCTGGCCTACCAGCAAGACCCCGAAGGCTTCAAAAAGCGCGTCGACCAGTACCTGGGCCTGGCTGACAAGCACGGCATCGGCACCATTCTGGTGTTTTTTGATGACTGCTGGAACAAAGACCCGAAAATCGGTCAGCAGCCGGCCCCCAAAACCGGTGTGCACAACTCGGGCTGGATGCAGGACCCCGGCGAGCCAAACTCCCGCGACTCCGCAACGTTCGTGAAGTTGAAGCCCTACGTGCAGGACGTTATTACCCGCTTCAAAAATGACAAGCGGGTGATACTATGGGACTTGTACAACGAGCCCGGCAACTCCGGCAAGCTCACCACCTCGCTGCCGCTGGTGCGCAACGTGTTTGCCTGGGCCCGCGCCGTGAATCCCGACCAGCCCCTGACCATCGGCCTGTGGGCCTGGGACTACGAGGCCCTGAACTCCTACCAGGCCCGCAACTCCGACGTCATCACCTACCACAACTACGAGGACGCGCCCATGCACCAGCGCGTAATTGAGCTGCTCGAAACCCACGGCCGCCCGCTGGTGTGCACCGAGTACATGGCCCGCACCCGCAACAGCCGCTTTGCCACCATCATGCCCCTGCTCAAAAAGCAGAACGTGGGCGCCATCAACTGGGGCCTCGTCGACGGCAAAACCAACACCAAATACCAGTGGGACACGCCCATAGCCGACGGCTCCGACCCGGTGGAGTGGTTCCACGAGGTGTTCCGCAAAGACGGCGCCCCCTACCGCCAGGACGAAACCGACCTGATTAAAAAGCTGAACGGGAAGTAATGGCTTCGACTACTGCGTACTCGTTCGTTACGCGGCGGGTGGTGGGCTGGCTGCGCGTGGTGCTGGTGGGGCTAGGCCTGACCTGGACCAGTGCCCAGGCCCAGCCGGCGCCGCCTGCCGCCACGTTCACCAATCCGCTGCTGCCCTCCGGCGCCGACCCCTGGAGCATCCATCACAACGGCTACTACTACTACACCCACACCACGGGCCGCAACATCACGCTCTGGAAAACCAAGTCCCTGAGCCAGTTAGCCACGGCCCCCAGCACCGTCGTCTGGACTCCGCCCGCCACCGGGCCCAACTCCCGCGACATCTGGGCGCCCGAGCTGCATTTCCTCAACGGCAAGTGGTACCTCTACTACGCCGCCGACGCCGGCACCAACCAGACCCACCGCCTGTGGGTGCTGGAGAATTCGGCGGCCGACCCCACCACTGGCACCTGGGTCGACAAAGGCCAGCTCACCGACGCCACCAACAAGTGGGCCATTGATGGCTCCGTGTTCGAGAGCGGGGGCCAGCAGTACCTGGTGTGGTCGGGGTGGGAAGGCGACGTGAACGGGCGGCAAGACATTTACCTGGCTCGCCTCAAAAACCCCTGGACCGTGGAGGGGCCGCGGGTCAAGATTTCCACGCCGGTGTACTTCTGGGAGCGGGACGGCGACCTGAACGACCCGCAAAACCCGCCCCACGTGGATGTAAACGAGGGCCCCCAGGTACTGCGCCACGCGGGCAAGCTCTACCTCATCTACTCCGCCAGCGGCTGCTGGACCGACTCCTACACCCTGGGCATGCTCACGGCCACCGAAGGCACCGACCTGATGCAGCCGGGGGCCTGGGCGAAGTCGCCGGTGCCGGTGTTCCGGCAAGATACCGGGGCCGGAGTGTACGCGCCGGGGCACAATTCCTTTTTCAAGTCGCCCGACGGTACTCAGGACTGGATTCTCTACCACGCCAATTCCCAAGCGGGCCAGGGCTGCGGGCGGTTCCGCTCACCGCGGGCCCAGCCCTTCACCTGGAATGCCGACGGCACGCCCAACTTTGGCCGGCCCGTGCCCGCCGGGCAGCCCCTGCCGCGCCCGTCGGGGGAATAACACAGGCAACGGCCGAGGCTGGCTGCTTTCCGGGAGCAGTAGCTCACTCAAATTGCGGAGGATAAAAACTAGAGCTAGGAAGCTAGTTCCCCTCCTAGGTAAGGAGGGGCTAGGGGTGGTTGATACTCGCCAGAACGTCAACTAGAAGCTACAACTAGAGCCCCTCTCCTTTTCCGGAGAGGGGTGGGGGTGAGGCGACCAGAGCTAGAACCCAGTCAACCACCCCTAGCCCCTCCTTTCTGAGAAGGAGAACTAGCAGCTAGTCCCCAACGTGAGCTAGCTAGCGGGTCGTAGGGACGGCCTCCGTGAGCTGCTTGTAGTGTACCTCGGGCAGCTCGCGGAGGCGCTGGGCAGCGTATTCGGGGGTGATGTCGCGCTGGGGGTTGGCCAGCAGCTCGTAGCCCACCATGAACTTGCGCACCGTAGCCGAGCGCAGCAGGGGCGGGAAGAAGTGCATGTGCAGGTGCCAGCTTTCGTGGGCCTGGCCGTCGGTGGGGCGCTGGTGCAGGCCGGCGGAGTAGGGGAAGGAAGTCTGGAACAGGTTGTCGTAGCGGATGGTGAGGCGGCGCAGGGCATCGGCCAGGGCGTCGCGCTCCGGGCCGCTGAGCTGAGTCACGTCCTGCACCGCCCGCCGCGGCAGCAGCAGCGTCTCGAAGGGCCAGGCCGCCCAGAACGGTACCAGCACCACGAAATGGCCGTTTTCGAGCACCACGCGGGTCTGCTCGCGCAACTCCAGCTCCAAATAGTCGCTGAGCAGGGTGCGGCCGTGCTGCTGGAAGTAGGCGGCCTGCTGCACCGTTTCCTTGGCCGGGTCGCCGGGCACGGTGCGCTGGGCCCAGATCTGGCCGTGGGGGTGGGGGTTGGAGCACCCCATCACCTGGCCCTTGTTCTCGAAAATCTGCACGTAGTTGATGTCGGGCCGGGCGCCGAGGGTGGCAAACTCCTCGGCCCATACGTCCACCACGCCCCGGATGGCGGCCGCGTCCATTTCGGGCAGGGTCAGGTCGTGGCGGGGCGAGAAGCAGATGACGCGCCCGACGCCGCTTTCCGGCTCGGCCCGCAGCAGTCCACCCACGTCGATGGAGCCGGCCGGCACCTCGGGCTGCAGGGCGGCAAAGTCATTGTCGAACACGAACGTGCCTTCGTAAGGCGGGTTCACCTCCCCGTTGGCGCGGGTGTTGCCAGGGCAGAGGTAGCACGTGGGGTCGTAGGCCGGCCGCGTCGACCGGTCGGGGGCTTCCTGCTGGCCCTGCCAGGGCCGCAGCGCCCGTTGCGGCGACACCAGCAGCCACTCGCCGGTCAGGGGGTTAAAGCGGCGGTGCGGATGCAGGGCGCTGTCGAAAGTCGTCATGGGTTATGGTGGTAGGGTAGGACCTCACCCCCTAGCCCCCTCTCCACAAGAGAGGGGGAACTAGCCTTCTAGTTTGCTAGAGCTAGACTAATACTAGCTCCCCTCTTTGGAAAGGCGGGATTGGGGTGGTCGATGAGGAAAGAACGTCAGCTAAAAACTACGACTAGAGCCCTTTTCTGGAAGAGAGGGTAGGGGTGAGGCAACTACAACTAAAAAGCTAGTTCCCCTCTCTTTTGGAGAGGGGGCTAGGGGGTGAGGCACTGTTTAAAACTTTTGCACGGGCTCCAGCACGTCCACGCCGCCCACAATGGTGGTGTGGTAGGTTTCCAGCGGAATACCCACCTGGCGCTGGTAGGCCTCGCTGATGTGCTGGGTGAAGCTGTCGAGGTGAGCTACATCCACCAGGTTGATGGTGCAGCCGCCGAAGCCCCCGCCCATCATCCGGGCCCCGTACACACCGGGTATTCCTTGGGCTATCTGCACCAGCACGTCCAGCTCCCGGCAGCTTACTTGGTAATCGTCGCGCAGGCCGGCGTGTGAGGCGTACATCTGCCGCCCAAAAGCTGCTAGGTCACCATCCATAAGATGCTGGCAGGCTGCTTCCACGCGCAGGTTTTCTTGCACCACGTACAGGCAGCGCCGGTACACTACGTCGCTCATTTCCGGGCGGTGGCGGTGCAGCTGCTCCGGGGTGGCGTCGCGCAGGCTCTGCACCTCGGGGTAGTGCTGGCGCAATACCGCCACGCCCTGTTCGCACTCCTGGCGGCGCAGGTTGTATTCGGAGCTGGCCAGGGAGTGCTTCACGCCGCTGTTGCACAGCACAATGTGGCAGGAGTCGGTATTAAAGGGAAAGTACTCGTACTCCAGGGAGCGGCAGTCGAGGCGCACCACGTGGCCGGGCCGCCCAAACAGGCTGGCAAACTGGTCCATGATGCCACACTGTACGCCCGCAAACTCGTGCTCGGCCAGTTGGGCCATGCGGGCCAGCTCCAGCCGGCTCAAGTTGGTACCCAGCAGCGCGTCCAGGGCCAGGGCCAGCCCGCACTCCACCGCCGCCGACGACGACAAGCCCGCCCCCATGGGGACTGTGCCGCCAAACACGCAGTCGAAGCCCGGTACCGTAACGCCGCGCTTCTGAAACTGCGCCACCACGCCCTTCAGGTAGTTGGCCCACAGCGTGTTGCCGCGCCGCATCTCGCCCACCGTCGCGGTGTACGACTCGTCTTTGTCGTAGGAGTGCAGCCGGACCGTTTCGGTGCCATTGAGGCCCACGGCAAAGTAGATTTCCTTGTCAATAGCCGCGGGCAGCACAAACCCGCCGTTGTAGTCGGTGTGCTCCCCAATCAGGTTTACCCGGCCGGGAGCCCGCACAAGCAAGGGCGAATAATTGAACTGGCGCTGAAAGGAGGCCGCGAGTAGATGAGCAAGCATAGCTGAACAAAGCAAGGGTGGAAGGAACAGGTACGGGCCCGAAGTCGCTAAAGATTCTCATCCGCAGCGGACCAGGCGGGAGCTGAGTGTGAATGCTACCCCATGAAGTAGAGCAAATGTAGAATCTGCAATAGGGTTGATGCTTCACGGGTGCGTAAGCTGAGTAAGCCCAGCCCACTGTAGGTTTTAAAGTAAAGAAGCGACGAGTCGTTATGCAAACGTTTGCAGCAAAACTGCATTGCTCTATAGCGTTGCTTTATTCAACTGATTATGAATTAAGTTACAGATACACTAGGCGTTACAACGTCAGTATAGCACTAATCCGACTTCTTTTAGAACTGCAGCAAAGGAGAAAACATAACTATTCTTGACAATTCCTTGACTTTACCTTAATTCATTTTTATCCTTACGCTAAACTGGAGGAATACCAGCCGGCATGCGGACAGCGCCAGACGCTGTTTCGGGCTGATCCAGGTTGAAAACAAGGTCGTACTGGCTTCTTCGGCTGCTTAGCCTGCCGCTTTTGTAGCACTAAGCAAACGTTTGCAATTCCCATGTAGCGCAAACGTTTGCTTCCAACTTTCCCACCTTCTACCCAACAGCACCTTTTATGAAAAACACCCTACCCAGAATGCGCCGGTTAGCCGTTCCGGCGTTGCTCTGCTGCTTACCGCTACCCTTTGTGGCTTCTGCCGAGGTGGCGCCGGCCAGCTTGCTGCGGCTCGATGGCACTACGGCACCGGCCGTTACCGTGAGTGGCCGCGTAATCGATGAAAAAGGGCAAGGACTGCCTGGCGTAACTGTGCTGGAGCGCGGCACCAGCAACGGCGCTACCACCGACGCCGACGGCCGCTTTACTCTCAGCGTCGGCGACAACGCTACGCTGACGTTTTCCTTTGTGGGCTACACCACCCAGCAGATTGCCGTGGCGGGCCGCACTACCATTGATGTATCCCTGGCCCCCGACACCCGCGCCCTGAATGAGGTAGTAGTAGTGGGCTACCTGACCCAGGAGCGGGAGCAGGTAACCGGCGCCGTGTCGCAGGTAAGCAGCGCGGAAATCCGGCGGGCTCCCGTAGCCACGCTCACGGAAGCCATTCAGGGCCGGGCGGCTGGCGTGCAAGTCACCAACTCCGGGGTGCCCGGCCAGGCGCCCATCGTTAATATCCGAGGCATTGGCTCGGTGGGAGGAGGTAACGGCGTGCTTTACGTAGTGGATGGGGTGTGGGTCGAAAATATCCGCGACATCAATCCGAATGACGTAGAATCAGCCACCGTGCTGAAAGATGCCGCTTCGCTGGCGCCTTATGGGTCGCGCGGCGCTAATGGGGTTATTATTGTAACCACCCGCCGGGGGCGCGTTGGTAAGCCAGCCATCAACATTAACGCCTACCGGGGTGTACAAAACATCTGGCGTACCTACGACCTGATGAATGCACAGGAATGGGCCAACACTGCCCGCCTGATGTACACTAACGCCAACCAAACTCCCTACAATGGTATAACCAACCCGCCTGCTGGGGTTGATACCGACTGGCAGGAAGAGTTGATTCGGCCAGGTAGCGTCGAGGACTATAGCATTGGTTTCAGTGGCGCTGGTGAGGCATCTAATTTCAGCATTTCCACTGGCTACTTCCGGCAGAAGGGCACTATCAAAGGGCCATCCTTTGAGCGTTACAGCCTGCGTCTGAACTCAGGTTTCAACCGCGGCCGCCTGCGCATTACCGAGTCGGCTCAGCTTAGCCGTTCACACCAGCAGCGCATAATCGGCCTGCCATTTATTGACGTAGTGCGGATGCTGCCCATTATTCCGGTAAACGACCCCACAACGGTCAGTGGCTATGGCTTCGGCAATCCTGACCGGGTAACGTTCGGTACCAACCCCATTGGGGCGCAGGATGTATTTAATGACCGCAACACCGAGAACCGGTTAATTGGCTCACTGGCTGGGGAACTGACTATCTTCGACTTCCTCCGCTACCGTCTCAACCTGGGCACAGAGTTCGTTAGTTTCGTTGACCGGTTTCAGGCGAAAAACGGCCAAGCTGGCGGCTTGAGCTTTAATGCTCCGGTCCAGCCGGCTGTACTGCGCGAAGGGCGCGGCGACAACCTGTTTCTGCTGGCAGAAAACACGCTGACCTTCAACCGCAGCTTCGGAGACAACAACGTGCAGGCCGTAATCGGCTACTCCGAGCAAAAAAACACGTTCAACTTAGCCCGCTCCATCGCCCAAGGCTTCGGCACAGGTCCCACATACTATTATTCGCTATCTGGTGGTACTGGTACACCGGGGGTAGAAGGCAGTCGTGACATTTGGACTAAACGGTCTTACTTTGCTCAGGTGGCGTATGACTACGCCGACCGCTACCTCGTGACGGGTGCCTTCCGCCGTGACGGCTCTTCCCGTTTCGATCCTAATAACCGCTGGGGTAACTTTTACGCTTTCTCGGGCGGTTGGCGCATCAGCAAAGAAGGCTTTTTCGAGGGGATAACGGCCATCAGCAACCTGAAGCTACGCGGCAGCTACGGCCAACTGGGCAACGACCAGCTGAACAGCGGGTATCTGTACCAAGCCACACTAAATCAAAACGTAAACTATCCGTTTGGAACGGGTACCGTTAACAACGGATTCATTGCTACGCAACTACCCAGCACAGGCATTCGTTGGGAATCACGGAATACGGCCAACTTCGGTTTTGATCTGGGATTACTGGAGGACCGCTTCACTTTGGCCGCCGACTACTACGTATCGGAAACGCGTGACGCGCTGGTCAATCCTGATGTAGTTTACTACCTCGGCAATGCCGGCGGGCGGCCTTTCACCAACCTGGGCCGAATCCGCAACAGTGGTTTTGAGTTCCAGCTAGGCTACTCGGAAAATCGTAAGCCCTTCCGCTATGGGGCGTCGGCCAACCTCACTACCATCAAGAACGAAGTAAAGGAGCTGTCTTTTGAAGGCCAGGTTATTAACGCTGGTCCGCATGGTGGTATTACCCGTACGCAGGTAGGCCAGCCGGTGGGCGCTTTCTTCCTGGTGCCGATGGAAGGAATTTTCCAAACCCGCGAAGAAGTGCTTGCTCACCGGGCCCAGCCGGATGCGCAACCTGGTGACGTAAAGTACCGCGACGTAAACGGGGACGGCCAAATTGACGACGCCGACCGAGTCTTTACGGGTAGCCCGATTCCCACGCTACAGTACGCTCTTAACCTGAACGCCGGCTTCAAGGGATTCGACCTGACGATGTTCTTTCAGGGTGTAACCGGCAACGATATCTGGAACGGCACCCGCTTCTGGACCGACCGTTTGGACGATAACGGCAACTTCCGCCGCGACCTAAGCCCTTGGACGCCCGATAATCCCTCGACCACTACGCCGCGGCCCTTACTGGGCGGGTCGCAAAACGCGCGGGCTAACTCTACGCGGTGGCTGGAAGATGGCTCTTATCTGCGCCTGAAAAACGTGCAGCTAGGGTACACCCTACCGGAGTCGCTCACCGGCCGCGTCAATGGTTTGGGCAGCGTACGGCTCTTTGTGACGGGACAAAACGTATTCACCATCACCGACTATACCGGTTATGACCCGGAAGTCGTGCCTAATAACCCCGGCGACCCAAACAACGTGTTCGTGCGCGGCGTGGATGATGGCAGCTTCCCCAACTTGCGCACGTTCACCGGGGGCTTGCAAGTCAATTTTTAAGCGTTGACATCTGTCTTCATTTCTCAGTCATGAAACCTATGAATTTGCATAAAACATACTTTGCGGCCGCCCTGCTTGGGGGCCTGCTACTGACCTCGGGTTGTGAAAACGATCTGCTGGATCAGGACAACCCCAATGCTGCTCCGGTGGAAACATTCTGGAAAACCGAAGCCGATGCCCTGAAAGGGTTAACTGCGGCGTATAGCGGGTTGCAGCTTAACGGTACCTACCGGCGCTGGATTCACTTTGCGTATGACATCCGCTCGGATGAGGGGCACTCCACCAGTCCCTGGCCTGACTTGCAGAACTTCAATAAGTTTCAGATTATCAACTACGATTTCGTGGTAAATGCCGAAATCTGGCAGCAGCATTACCAAGGCATCTTCCGCACCAATCAGGTGCTGGCAAACGTGCCGAATATCCAGATGCCTGAGCCGCTGAAGAAGCGTGTTATAGCGGAGGCCCGGTTTCTTCGGGCCCTGCATTACTTTAACCTAACTTCCTTGTACGGCCGCCCGGCTCTGGTTCTCGAAGCCCCCGAGTCAGTTAACAGCCGATTTCCGCAGGCTGCTACCGAGCAGGCTGCCTGGGATTTTGTAATTGCCGAGCTGCTGCAAGCCAAGGCCGACCTGCCCGACTCCTACACCGGCGCCGACGTGGGCCGCGTTACCAAAGGAGCCGCTACGGCCCTGCTCGGCAAGGCCTACATGCAAACCAAAAAGTGGAACGAAGCCAGCGCCCAGTTTGCCGAGATAATCAGCTCGAACCGCTACTCGCTGGTGCCCAACTTCCGCGACAACTTCAAGCACACGACCGAGAACAACGCCGAATCTATCTTCGAGGTGCAGTTTGTGAGCGAGTTCAGTGCCGACCGGGAAGACGACTTTGCCGGTGCTTCGGAAGCCAACCAGCGGAGCCAGTTTTTCGGTATGCCCGGCAAAGGCTGGAACGACGGCGAAGTGCGGCCCTGGGTACTGGAAGAGTTCCTGAAGGAGCGCCGGGTGGATGGTAAGAAGGACCCACGCCTGGCGGCTACGGCATTTTTTGCCCGCACCCGCCCACTCAGCAACGGCGCCGCTTACCCCGTGGACCCCACTGACCCCGTCGACCAGGACCAGATTACCTACGACAACCTGACCCTGGAGCAGCGCTTCCCGAACGATGCCCGCAACCGCAACCGCATCTACTGGCGCAAGTATGCAAACGACTACTGGCGCAACGAGGAGGGTTACTACTCGCCCATTAACCACCGCGTGATTCGCTACGCTGACGTGCTGCTGCTGCAAGCCGAGGCCCTGAACGAGCGGGGACAGACGGCCGCGGCTATTCCGCTTGTGAACCAGGTGCGGGCCCGCGCCGGCCTGGCCCCGCTGGCTGGCCTCAGCCAGGAAGGGCTGCGCATGCAACTTATGCACGAGCGGGTAACCGAGCTGGCCGGCGAAAACTGGCGCTGGCACGACCTGCGCCGCTGGGGCCTGCTCGACGACGCAGCCCGAGTAAACCAGCTCAAAGCCCGCGACGAAGACTTCAACTTCTTTGTGGTTGGCAAAACCCATCTGCTGCCCATCCCGCGCACCGACGTGGACGTAGCCAAGCTGGCCCAGAACCCCGGCTACTAACCTCCGCTGGCCCGGCGCTGGCCTCGCTCCGCTGGAGTGAGCCGGGGCCGGGCTTTTGCGTTGCTGGTAACAATCTGCCTAAGCTGGCGGCACCCCACGCAGGCTCGGCGCCCGCCCACCAATTCCCGGTAGTTCATAGTACCTCCTTACTCTTCTATATTTTATGAAGCTAGCACTTTTCCGTACGCTGCTTCCGGCGCTGCTGCTGGGATTGTGGGCCTGTAAGAAAGACTCCCAGCCCTATATTCCATCCGCCCCGCCGGCCACGGAAACCACCACCTACCGCAACCCGCTGCTGGCTTCTGGCGCCGACCCGTGGGTGACGGAAAAGGACGGGTTCTACTACTACATGCACACCACCGGCAACAACCTGACCCTGTGGAAAACGGCCAAGATGTCGGAGCTGGGGTCGGCGCCGAGCAAGGTCATCTGGACGCCACCGGCCTCGGGGCCCACGTCCCGCGACATCTGGGCGCCGGAAATTCGCTTTCTGGACGGCAAGTGGTACGTGTACTTCACGGCCGGGCCTGGTGGCTGCTGCGCCGGGCAGCGCATGTGGGTGCTCGAAAACTCGGCGGCCGACCCCACCACCGGCACCTGGGTAGACCGGGGCCAGCTCACGGTGCCGGGCCAGGACCTGTGGGCCATTGATGCTACTATTCTGGAGCAGAACGGCAAGCGGTACGTGCTGTGGTCGGGGCAGGAGCCGAACTCAGTGGAGCAGCGCCTCTACATTGCCCAGCTGAGCAACCCCTGGACCATTGTGGGCCCGCGGGTGCAGCTGAGCCGGCCGGAGTTTGGCTGGGAAACCATCGGGGACCCCGACGTGAATGAGGGGCCGCAGGTGCTGAAGCGGGGCAGCAAAACCTTCATTGTGTACTCGGCGAGCCACTGTTCCTCCGACGACTACGCCTTGGGTATGCTCACGGCCTCCAGCACCGCCGACCCTATGAACGTGGCGTCCTGGACCAAAAGTAGCGTGCCGGTTTTCACCAAGGACCCCGCCGACCGCGCCTTCGGGCCCGGCCACAATTCCTTCTTCAAATCAAAAAACGGCCAGGAAGACTGGATTCTGTACCATGCCAACGCCAACGCCGGCCAGGGGTGCGGCGGGGCCCGCAGCCCGCGGATGCAGAAATTCAGCTGGAACGCCGACGACACGCCTAACTTCGGCGACCCGGCCCCCCTGGGGACGGCCCTGCCGGAGCCCGGCGGCGAGTGAAGCCGGTGAGCCGGGGCGGGCCGCGGGAACGGCTGCCCGTGTTAGGGGTGGGCAACCGCCCCGGCTGCCGGTTTCTTTGACGCCAAAGCGAGTACCCCGGAGCTGTGCTGACTTTCGGTTCGGGGTACTCGCTTTATTTTCTCACTTCTTACCTCTCACCTCTACTTCGTGACGGTTCTTTCCGCTGCACTTCGTCCGGCTGCCCGCTGGCTGGCCCTGAGCCTGGCCCTGAGCACCGGCGCCTGCCAAACCCGCTCTGCCCAGCAACCCTCGGCCGCCGGCGCTGCTTCGGCGCCCACCGCCTCCACCACGGCGGCTACCATTCCCAACCCCGTGCTGCCCGGCGACTTTCCCGACCCGTCGGTGGTGAAAATCGGCGACACGTACTGGGCTACGGCGACTACCTCCAACTGGGGCCCCATCTTTCCGCTGCTGAAGTCAAAAGACCTGACGAGCTGGGAACTGGCGGGGCATGTGTTTCCGCAGGAGCGCCCCCAGTGGGCCGACTACTACTTCTGGGCCCCGGAAATCAGTTACGACAACGGCAAAACCTACGTATTTTACTCTGCCCACCAGCGCGGCGGCAACTTGGCTGTGGGTGTAGCCTCCGCCGACCGCCCCGAAGGCCCCTACACCGACCACGGCCCGCTCGTGGGGCAACCCGATGGCTCGATTGACGGCTTCCCGATGCGCGACGAAAACGGCCAGCTCTACCTCATCTGGAAGGAGGACGGCAACAGCATCAACCAGCCCACGCCCATCTGGGCCCAGCGCCTGAGCGACGACCGGCGCAAGCTAGTAGGGGAGAAGCAGGAGCTGTTTCGGAACAACCCCGCCACCTGGGAAGGCAACCTGGTGGAAGGCGCCGCCCTGATTCAACACAACGGCTATTTCTACACCTTTTATGCTGGGGCCGGCTGCTGCGGACCGGGCTGCACCTACGCTACCGGCGTGGCCCGCTCCAAAACCTTGCTGGGCCCTTGGGAGAAGTACGCCAAGAACCCCGTGCTCGTCAACAACGACACCTGGCGGTGCCCTGGCCACGGCAGCGTAGTGCAGCGGGATGGCCGCTGGTACTTGCTGCACCACGCCTACGCCACCCAGGGCCAGCAGTTTTTGGGCCGCCAGGGCGTGCTGAGCGAGTTTACCTGGACGGCCGACGGCTGGCCCGAGTTCCGGGGCGGCAGCACGCCCGTGGCCGCTACGCCGGCCAAGCCAGGCACGGTTACGGAGGAGTTTGACGGCAAGGCGTTGGGCCCTACCTGGCAGTGGCCCGTGGAGCAGAAGCCCACCTACGCTGTGCGCGGGGGCCAGCTCCAGCTCACGGCCCGCTCCGACCATGCCGGCGCGGCCCTGGGCCTGAGTACTACTAGCCCCACCTACACGGCCACCACCACGCTCCTCAACCCGGCCGCATTAACCGCCGGCACTACCGCCGGCCTGGCCGCCCACGGCGACCCGGATAACACCTTGGCCCTGCTGGCTGGAGGCGGCAAGCTGCAAGTGGTACAAGTAGAAAAAGGCCAGACCAAAACCCTAGCTGAGGCCACCATGCCCGCGGCTGCCAAGGCCGTGCAGCTGCGCCTGCAAGCGCAGCAGGGCAGCCAGTTCCGCTTTAGCTGGAGCGCCGACGCCGGCCGCACCTGGCAGCCCCTGCCCGCCGATGGGCAGCCCATAAACGGTACTTACCTGCCGCCCTGGGACCGGGGCATCCGGGCCGGGGTGCTAGTGCACGGCCCCGCCGCGGCCACCGCGTCGTTCGACCGATTCGCCATCGAAAATCAGTAGCTTGCTCATGGCTCCGTGCTCACTTCAGCTGAAAACGGGCCAGTACCTGGCTGCGCGCCTGGCGGTTGTACCAGTCGTGGGCTACCAGCAGAATTTCCGTTACCGTTTCGGTTCCGAGCGGCAAGTCACGGTGGGCTTCTACAAACTGGACCAAGGCCTGCGGGTGCCGGGGCAGTTGCGGAAACCGCACGAAGGTGGCATGAGCTGTTTGACTATGATATCGTTCGTCGAGCGGCAAGCCTTGGGCCACGGCCAGGGCCCGAATAGTTTCCCGCAGCTGCTGCAAGGCGGGCGTGGGGTACCCCTGCGCCACCACGGCCTGCGCACTGAGCGTCAGCCCTTCAAACAAAATGGTGAAAGCGGCAGTCTCGGTGGCCGCTGCGGCTACTACCGCAGCGTAGGCTTGCCACTGAGCCGGCGAAAAACGCCGGTTGGGGCGGGCCGTAAGCAGGCTGATGACGGTAACGTGCAGGTCGGTGGGCGGGTACTGGTACAAGGCCGGCTCGGTAGCCTGGATTTCGGCTTGAACTGCTTGCAAGGCCGCCGCGAGGTGGGGCAGGGGCAGCAGCACCGTCAGGCCCAGGCGGGTGTCTTGGGCGGGATGGAGCAGCAGCTTATCACCGGCCGCCTCGCCCGTGCGCAGCGCCTGGGCGCCTTGAGCGAAGATGGCGTCGTAGTGCGCGCGCAGGGTAGGGTCCGGCATACACGAGCTTTTACGAGACGAGTACCTGTGGTGCGCAAGGTAGTGCCTTTGCCCAGGCAACCCGGCTTTTCAATGACCAGATGAGTATGTTGGGCCCGGTAAGGCCGTCTTCTGGTTACCTTCCCCCACTTTCCGCTAGCTTTTCTCTCCTGATATTTCCCGTATTTCTCGCCCATGACCCAAAACGCCCCCTTCTTCCTCCTGGCCGGACTGGCTGCGCTGGCCGCCTGCAACTCGCCCCAAACCACCACTCAAACTGAGTCTACCGCTCCGGCCGCCGCGGCTGGCGCTGCTACCGCTATGCCTACTTCTACCGCCGCTGGCAAAACCTCCGACGGAACGGAGGTGCAGCTGTATACCCTCACCAACGCCCACGGCGTCAAGGCCACCATCACCACCTACGGCGGCACGCTCACCAGCCTGCTGGTGCCCGACAAAAACGGGCGGCTGGGCGACGTGGTGCTGGGCTTCGATGACGTGGCCGGCTACTTCGGCCCCGAGTACCTGAAGGAAGGCCCCTACTTCGGGGCGCTGATTGGGCGCTACGGCAACCGCATTGCCAAAGGCCGCTTCACGCTCGAAGGCAAGGAGTACACCCTGGCTACCAACAACGGCCCCAATCACCTGCACGGCGGCAAGCGCGGCTTCGACAAGGTGGTGTGGCAGGCCACGCCCGGCACTTCGGAAGCGGGCCAGACGCTCACGCTCAGCTACTTGAGTAAGGACGGCGAAGAAGGCTACCCCGGCAACCTGCGGGTGCAGGTGGTGTACACGCTGACCGCCGACGACGCCCTGCGCCTCGACTACACCGCCACCACCGACAAGGCCACGCCCGTCAACCTGACCAACCACTCCTACTTCAACCTCAACCACGGCCAGGCCAAAGACGCCCTGGGCCACGTGCTGACCCTGAATGCCGACCGGTTTACGGTGGTAAACGACCAGCTGATTCCGACCGGGGAGCTGCGGCCGGTGCAGGGCACGCCCATGGACTTCCGCCAGCCCCACGCCATCGGCGAGCGAATCAAGCAGGTGCCCGGCGCCGCGCCCGGCGGCTACGACCACAACTGGGTGCTGGCCGACGAGCAGCGCCCTACGCCCCAGCCCGCCGCCACGGTGTACGAGCCCGAGTCGGGCCGCACCATGGAGGTGCTGACCGACCAGCCCGGCGTGCAGTTCTACTCCGGCAACTTCCTCAAGGGCAACCTCACGGGCAAGGGCAACACGGCCTACGTGCAGCACTACGGCTTCTGCCTCGAAACCCAGCACTTCCCCGACTCGCCCAACCAGCCCAAGTTCCCCAGCACCATCCTGCGCCCCGGCGAAACGCTGAAATCCACCACCATTTACAAGTTCGGCGTGCGGAAGTAATCCTGGTCATTGCGAGGAGGTACGACGAAGCAATCCGTCCTTGTCAGGGTTAAAAGCGGCTGAACTCTTTAAAGCCCTGGCAGCACACCGACGTTAGAGCTTTGAGAGGTCGAACTGTCTGCACTTTGACAAGGACGGATTGCTTCGTCGTACCTCCTCGCAATGACAAATAATCCTTAAACTCACCACCTCACTATCCACTTCCTCTCCCACAACCCACCTCATGTCCCAAAACCTCGCCTTTATCGACCTGGCGGTCTTTCTGCTGTACATCGTGGGCGTGTCGCTCTACGGCTACTACATCTACCGGCGCAAGCACTTCAAGGCCGAAGCCGATTCCAAAGACTTCTTCCTGGCCGAAGGCTCCCTGACGTGGTGGGCCATCGGGGCCTCCATGATTGCCTCCAACATCTCGGCCGAGCAGTTCATCGGGATGTCGGGCGGGGGCTTCGTGCAGGGCATTGCCATTGCGGCCTACGAGTGGGTAGCGGCCCTGATTCTGATTTTCGTGGCCGTGTTCTTCATGCCGATTTACCTGCGGGAAAAGATTTACACCATGCCGCAGTTTCTGGAGCAGCGCTACAACTCCACGCTGAGCCTGATTATGAGCGTATTCTGGCTGTTCCTGTACGTGCTCGTCAACCTCACGGCCATCCTGTACCTGGGAGCCTTGGCCATCAACAACCTGGTGGGCGGCGACAGTTTCCACTACATCCTGCTGGCCCTGGCCGTGTTTGCCCTGTTCCTGACCCTGGGCGGCATGAAGGTGGTGGGCTATACCGACGTGGTGCAGGTAACCGTGCTGCTCATCGGCGGCCTGGCTACTACGTACATTGCCCTCACGCTGGTAAGCCAGAAATTTGGGCTGGGCAACGACGTGCTGGCCGGCTTCCAGGCCATGATCAAGGACGCCGATGACCATTTTCACATGATCTTCGAGAAGCCTGGCCCCGGTGCGCCCCAGGCCGAGGTGAACCGCTACCTGGCCTTGCCGGGTCTGGCCATGTACGCCGCCGGGCAGTGGGTGGCCAACCTCAACTACTGGGGCTGCAACCAGTACATCACCCAGCGCGCCCTGGGCGCCGACCTCAACACGGCCCGCACCGGCATCTTGTTTGCCGCGCTGCTCAAGCTCATCATGCCCCTGATTGTAATGCTGCCAGGCATCGCGGCCTACGTGCTCCACAAAAACGGCGCCCTGCAAGCCGAAATGGCGTCCACCGGCACCTTCAACCCCGACAACGCCTACTCGGCTATCCTCACCTTCCTGCCCAACGGCATGAAAGGCCTGGCTCTGGCTGCCCTCACGGCCGCCATCGTGGCCTCCCTGGCCGGTAAGGCCAACTCCATTTCCACCATCTTCACCCTCGACATCTACAAACGCTACCTCAACAAGGACGCCGACGAGAAGAAGTTGGTGTGGATTGGCCGCGTCACCATTCTGGGAGCCATGCTGATGGCTATTTTCCTGACCTGGAAGGACGCCCTGGGCATCAGCGGCGAAGGCGGGTTTACGTTTATCCAGAAGTACACCGGCTTCATTTCGCCGGGCATTGTGGCGGTGTTTGTGCTGGGCATGTTCTGGAAGCGCACCACGGGACCGGCCGCCGTAGCCGGCATTCTGGCGGGCTTCCTGCTGTCGGTGCTGTTCAACAACTACGCCCCCACGCTGTTCGGGCCCGAAACGCCTCTGTACACGGCGTTTATGAATGCTCAGGGTTTCTACGAAATCCCCTTCCTGGTGAGCATGGGTTGGTCGTTCTTCTTCACGGTGGTGCTCATGGTGGTCATCAGCTTGGCCGGCCCCCGCGTCAACCCCAAAGCCCTGAACCTGAACCTGGCCATGTTCAAAGTCAGCCCCCAGAATACGTTTCTGATTGTGCTGATTCTGCTGCTGGTAACGGCGCTGTACGTGAAGTTCTGGTAGGGCCGCTTCGTGCGCGCCCGGCCGTCAGAACACCAAGCAAGCAAGCAACGCGAAGTTGTACTTCGCGAGGCATTAGAACGAGGCCGTTGGGGGGTGACCTGACGGCGCGGACGCCTCGCGAAGTACAGCTTCGCGTTACTTGCTTTTAAAACGCCCAACATCGTGCTACCGGCCGGGCGCGTGCAACGCGCACCCCTACAGTTTGATGCACACGTTCTGGGCCTCGGTGAAAAACCGCAGGGCCTCCAGCCCACCTTCGCGCCCGACGCCGGAGCTTTTCATACCGCCGAAGGGTGTGCGCAGGTCGCGGTGCAGCCAAGTATTCACCCATACCACGCCGGCGTGCAGCTGGTGGCTGAGGCGGTGGGCGCGGGCCAGGTCGCGGGTCCAGACGGCGGCCGACAACCCGTACTCGGTGCCGTTGGCCCAGGCCAGGGCCTGCTGCTCCGTATCAAAGGGCGTGAGCGTGACGACGGGGCCGAAGATTTCCTCCTGATTTACCCGGCACTCCGGGCCCAGGCCCTCGAACACGGTAGGCTGCACGAAGTACCCGCCGGCGCAGCGGCCCGGCAGCTGCACCCGCTGCCCGCCAGCCAGCAGATGGCCGCCTTCCCGGTAGGCCAGCTCAATGTAGCTCAGCACTTTGTGCAAGTGTGCTTCGCTGACCAGGGCGCCCTGGCGGGTGGCTTCGGCGAGCGGGTCGCCCACGGTCAGCTCTTGCACCTGGGCCAGAAACTCGGTTTTGAACTGCTCGTAGATGGGGCGCTCCACCAGAATGCGGGAGCCGCACAGGCAAATCTGGCCCTGGTTGGCAAAGGCGCTCCGCACGCTGGTCTGCACGGCCTCGGCCAGGTCACAGTCGGCAAACACGAGGGTGGGGTTTTTGCCGCCCAGCTCCAACGACAGTTTCTTGAGCTGCGGCGCGGCCACGGCGGCAATGTGTCGGCCCGTGACCGTGCCACCCGTGAAGCTGATGCCCCGGATGCTGGGGTGCTCTACCAGCGCCTGCCCGGCCCGCGCCCCGGTGCCGTGCACCACATTCAGCACCCCCGGCGGCAGGCCGGCTGCCGTTGCCAGCTCACCCAGCAGGTGCGCCGTGTAAGGTGTCAGCTCCGAGGGTTTGGCTACCACGCAGCAGCCCGCGGCCAGGGCCGGCGCTATTTTCCACGTAAGCAGGTACAACGGCAGGTTCCAGGGCGAGATGCAGGCCACCACGCCCAGCGGGTGCCGCACCGTGTAGTTCAGGGCCAAGCCTTCCTGCAAGTGAGTTTCGGTGGCAAAGTGCTGCGCCAGCGTGCCGAAAAAGGCGAAGTTGCTGGCCGCCCGCGGAATATCCAGCGTGCGGGCCAGGCTCAGGGGCTTGCCCGTGTCCTGGCTTTCGGCCTGGGCCAGGCGGTCCAGGTGGCCCGTAATCAGCTCCGACAGGCGCAGCAGCAGGCGGCCCCGCTCCTCGGCCGGCCGGCGGCGCCAGGCGGGCAGGGCCGCTTCGGCAGCTCGCACGGCCTGGTCTACGTCGGGGGCGGCGGAGTCGGGGAGGGTGGCGTAGGGCTGGCCCGTGGCCGGCTCCGTCACGGGTAGGGTGCGGCCGTTGTGGGCGGGTTGGTAGTGGCCGTTGAGGTAGTTGAGCAGGGGCAGCATAGCGAGGATGAAGGTAACGTCTTTGTGAAGCGCACGCTGCCTGCTGCCGCGCAATCGGCTTACTTTGCGCCATGAAACAGGGGTTGCGCCTAGCGCTGGTGTTTGCTTTGTACGCGGTGATATTCGTGGTATGTACGTGGCCGCTGCTGCCAAACGCCACGTCGTCGTTTCTGGCCGTGCCCGGCCGCGACTCCTTCCAGTTTTTCTGGAATGCCTGGCACTTTCGCCAGGCCGCCGTACACGGCCACAACCCCTACCACACCGATTGGCTGTTTTTTCCGCGTGGCACATGGCTGGTGATGCACGCCTACACCCCCGTGCTGGGCATCCTCGGCACCGTGTTAGGCAGCGAACTACTGGGCGTGAACGTGGGGTTGTGGCTCAGCTTTGCGCTGTCGGGCACGGGGGCCTACGTGCTGGCGCGGCGCTGGCTGCACAGCCCGGTGCTTGGCCTGCTGGCCGGGTTTGTGTTTGCGTTTTCGCCGTTCAAGCTGCAACGCCTGCCGGAGCATTACAACCTGGTGCTGACGGCCACTGTGCCATTCTACGTGCTGGCGTTGCTGCAAGCATTTGCGTGGCAGGAAGGCCGGTGGCTACCCGCCGTGCGCAGCTGGCGGGCCGTAGCGGCGTGTGCGGTGCTCGGCGTTGTTACCCTGTTCAGCGACTATTACGTCCTGTTTGGCCTGCTGTACTTCACGCTGGCGTACGCGGCGTGGTTTGGCTTGCGCATCGGCCGCATCCGGTGGCGCGCGTGGCGCACGTGGGCGTGGCTGGGCGCGGGCCTGCTGGCTAGCCACGTGCTCATCAAGCAGCTGCGCCACGCCGGCCTCGACACCAATGGCGGCTTCTGGTGGGGCGGCGACGTGGTAGCCTTCTTCCTGCCCCCGCCCACCAGCCGCTGGCTGGCCTTCGAGTGGGCCGCGCGCCTCCACGCCAACCCCGACGTGTTCAATACGCCCGGCTCAGTCGAGAATACGCTGTTTGTGGGCTACGCGCTGCCGGCGCTGGCCATCGGCCTGTGGGTGGCGCGGTATTGGCGCGCCGCCGCGTGGCATCAGGACCCGCTGGGCCGGCCGCTGGCGTGGGTGCTCGGCGTACTGCTGCTCCTGACGGTGCCGGGCCTGCGTATCTACGGCCACGAGTGGCTGAACCTGCCCACCAGCGTGCTGCACTTCGTGCCGTTTTTCAATAATATTCGCTGCCCCACGCGCTGGATTATGCTTGTGGGCTTGGTGCTGCCCATTGTGTCGCTGGGCGCGCTGGAAGCGGCGTGGCGCGGGCGGCTGCGCCCGGCCACCCAAACGGGGCTCGGCCTGCTGCTGTGCGCGGTAGTAGCAGTGGAGTATTGGCCGCGCCCCTACCACCGGGCCGCGCTGGCAGCAGTGCCGGCAGTGTACCAGCAAGTGCGCCACCTGGCAGGCACGTCACTGATTCCGGTGCCGTTGGGTGTGCAAGACGGGCATCGGCGCGTGGGCGACATGGCCACCGAGCAGCTGTTCTACCAAGCCGTGCACCGCAAAAAGCTGCCCGGCGGCTACGTGTCGCGGGTTAGTCCGGCGCTGTTTCAGGGCCTCGAGCAGGATGCCGTGCTCAGCGCCGTGCTGCGCGTGCAGTCCGACCCGGCGGCCGTCAACCAGGCTGCCCCGACGCCAGCGCAACTCCAGGACTTTTTGCGCACGTATGATCCTGCCGCTTTCGTCTTCGACCCGGCGTACGCCCGGCAGCCGGTGCGGGCCTACGTGCGGCGGCTGTTTGAGCCGTTGGGCTTCACCGAGGAAGAGGAAGTAGGTGGCTATGTGCTGCTGCGCCGGCCCGCGCGCCGCTAGGGCAGCTGCCGATGGGTTTGCACGGCCGCCGGCTCCGGCAGGTTCGACTCCGACACAATATACAGCGGCCGCTGCCGCACGTTGGCCGACAGCCGGGCCAGGTATTCGCCGATAATGCCCACCGCAATCAGCTGCACCCCGCCCAGAAACAGAATGCTAATCATCAGCGAAGCCCAGCCCGGCTGGTAGTCGTGGCTCACAAAGCGGGCATAAAGCGTGTACAGCATCACCACAAAGGCAATGCCCGACACGGCAAAGCCCCCGATGGTAGCCACCTTCAGCGGCACGTCCGAAAAGGCTGTAATTCCGTCCAGGGCCAGGCGCATCATCTTGCGGTAGGTGTAGCCCGTGGCCCCGCCGGCCCGCTCGGCCCGGTCGTACTCGATGTAGGTCTGGCGGTAGCCAATCCACGAAATCTGCCCCCGGATAAACTTGTTCTGCTCGGGCATGCGCCGCAGGGCTTCCACCACCTTGCGCGAGATAATGCGGAAGTCGCCGGTATCGACGGGAATGGAAATGCTGGTGATGCGGGCCAGCAGGCGGTAAAACAGCTTGGCCGTGAGCTTTTTGGCCGCGCTTTCGCCCTGGCGGGAGCGGCGCTTGGCGTACACCACCTCGTAGCCTTCGCGCAGCTTCTGGTACAGTTCCGGAATCAGCTCCGGCGGGTCCTGCAAGTCGGCGTCGATGATGACCACCGCCTCGCCCGCGGCCCGGTCCAGGCCGGCCGTCACGGCAATCTGGTGCCCGAAGTTGCGGCTGAAGTCGAGGTAGCGCACCCGCTCGTCGCGGGCAGCCAGGGTCCGGATCAGGGCCAGGGACTGGTCGCGGGAGCCGTCATTGACGAAGATAAACTCGTAGCCCCCCGGCAGCGGCATGGGGTCGAGCACCCCGCGCAGCCGCTCGTAGAGGGCCGCAATGTTGGTTTCTTCGTTGTAGATGGGAATGATGACGGACAGATCCACGGGTACAGCGCGCAAAACAAGTGAGAAGTGAGGCTGCAAAAGTGCTAAATCCTGCCAGCAATACCCGCGGAGCGGAGCTGTAAGCCGGCAACCTACCCTTGCAGATTAGCAAATAGCTTTACCTTTGCCGGGTATAATTCAATCTGAATGACTCTGTTGGAAAAGGTAGGGCTGCCGCTTTCCGGGCGCGTCCACCGGGGTATTGCGCTGGCGCTTTTTGTACTGCTGGCACTGGTGTTTTATGGACCATATCTTACCAAACTACCCTATGGCTTTCATGACTGGGCCCAGTCAGACCGGTTGGCTTTAGCCCTAGGCTTCTACGATTACAATTTCGACTTCTTTCATCCCCGCACACTTTCGCTGGTAACAGTGGACAGCGTGACGGGCGTAGAGCTGCCGTTGCAGGCATACCTGGCTGGTTTGCTGGGGCTGGTGGTGGGCCGCGCCAACATTACGGTGGCGTTTCGCTGCCTTGATCTGGCCATGATGGTCACGGGGTTCTACTTTCTGTTTCGACTGCTTTTTGAGAGCACCGGGCGCTTCTGGGCCGGGCTGGTACCCGTTGCCTTTCTGCTCACCTCCCCCGTTTTTATTTACTACTCCGGCACCTACACCCCCGATCCGTTCAGCGTGTCGCTGCTGGCCGTGGCTACCTACTACTACTGGCGCTTCTACTATCGTGACCGGCAGTTCCGGCATCTGGTGGCGGCTACCTTGCTGTCGGGGCTGGCCATGCTTGTGAAGCTGTCTTCCGGAGTGTACTTCATTGCGTTTTCCAGCGTAATCCTGATGCTCAGCTACTTTTGGCCGAGCCTGCTAACGCTGCGCCAGAAAATAGCCTTTCTGAGCCTGATTGCCGGTATTATACTGACGTTGCTGGGCTACGTGCTGTATCATCACTACCTGCAAGAGGCCTACGGGCCCGGGTTGTTTCTGGCCAAGGCGCTGCCCATCCAGTCGTTCCGGGAGCACGAGCAGATTTGGGAGAAAATGCGGCTGTGCTGGTCCTTCGAGTATTTCACACCTGCTGGCTACGTCCTGCTCAAAGGAGGAGTAATCGTGCTGCTGCTGTATGCGGTGCTGCGGTGGCGGCAGGTTCCAGCCTACTCACCCGTTGGGATGCTGCTGGTATTGTGCGCGTTAGGCGTGCTGGGTCTGTACATCTTGCTCGGAAGCCAGATACCCGTGCATGACTACTACATCATTGCCCCGCTTCTACCGCTGCTGCTGCTACTAGTTTGCGCGGCTACGTGGTGTGTGGCGGCGGTGTTTAACCGGGGCTGGGGGCGCTGGCTAACCACGGCCGTGCTGATGGCGGCCGTAGCCTGGCCAATGTATGCCGGATTTCGTCATCATCATGCCCGGATGGCCGACCCCTACAAGCCACACAGCGACTCTTACGTGTACCGGTGGCTGGTGGGCGGCGAAGATAAGCTGCGCGCGGCCGGCGTGCCGGCGTCGGCATTCATTCTGGTGCTGGGCGAAGATGCCCCCAATCTTTCGCTGGTGTATTTCAACCGACGCGGTATTGTGTGGAAGCCAGAGCTGGCTCAGCTACAGGCCGAGACGGTGCTGCGGTCCATGGCAGGGCGCCGCTTAGCGTACCTGGTTATGCGCCGCCAGATACTGGAGCTGCTGCGGCAGCAGAACCCCGCCTTGCTTAACTCGTTTCGCCTCGTGCTGCTGTCCGGCGACTGTGCCATCTTGCAGCCCCTGCAACCACCTACCCGCTGGTAGCCACGGGCTATCTGGTATCCAATACGCACCACTCTTCTACTTTGAATGCTATGCGCCGCTTTGTTCACCTTCTAGTCTGCTGCGTTGCTGTGAGCCTGTTTGCCAGCTGCCATCGTTCCGCCGATGTGCCGCCGGTAGGCTCCGGTAACAAGCAGTGGGTAAATCAGGATTTTGAAGGTCTATGGGGGTGGGTGAGTTCGGATAAGGCGGCTTCCATTACGCAAGAAAAAGCGCACAGTGGCCGGTACTCACTAACCGTCGGTCCGGGGGTAGAATACAGTGCTACCTTTGGAGCGCCCCTGGGCCAGCTGAGCGACACCAAGCCGCGCAAAATCAATATTACCGCCTGGGTATGGGTGCCAAACGCGGAAAGCACGGCTATTCTGGTGGTGCAGGTAGGTGGCCCCCAAGGAAATGTGATGTGGGATGGCCTGCGCCTGAGCAACAAAATCAATACGTACGGCAAGTGGGTGCAGCTCAACGAGCACATCATGCTCAGCCCCAACATTGCCTACGAGCATGGGCTCAGTGTCTACCTATGGTCCCAAAGCACGCCCGCGCCCGTGTACCTAGACGACTTGGTTATTACGGAAGCCGAGTAGGATCGGACGATACGCGCAGCTGGTTCAGCCCGATAGGATATGGCTGTTGATTCTACCGCAGCCACGGTAACGCGTGGCTCCCGCGTGGCGGCCCTGTTGTTGGCAGGGGCGGCGTTGCTGTTCTATGTGCCGTACCTGGGATGGCTGCCGCGCGGCATTCACGAGTGGGCCCAGGCCGACCGCCTGGCCCTGGCCCTTAGCTTCTACGACTTTGGGTTTGACTTGTGGCATCCACGCACGTTTAGCGTGCAGTCTGCCGACGGTGTTACGGGCGTGGAGTTTCCGCTGTACTCCTACCTGGCTTCGTTGCTGGGAATCGTGTTCGGGCGCGAAGGTATCAGCCCGGCCTTCCGGCTGCTCACCCTGGCTACCGCCGCTGCGGGCTGCTACTGCGCGTTTCGGCTGGTATACGACCTCACCGGCAAGTTTGCGCTGTCTTTACTGCCCGCAGCTTTTTTGCTGTCGTCGCCGGCCTTCGTGTATTACTCCGGTAACTACCTGCCCGATGCTGCCGGGGCGTCGCTGGTCTTGGTGGGCATCTACGTGCTAGTGCGGGCCGTGCGCGCTCAGCCGGCGGGTGTGCGGGGTATGATTCTCGGGATTCTGGTACTCACGGTGGCGACGCTGGTGAAGCTGTCGGCCGGGCTCTACTTGGGCGGCGCTGTGGTGGGCCTGGGCCTGTACCTGCTACAGCATCGTCTCCGCTACGGCGCACGGCACTGGCTGGCGCTGGCTGCCAGCGCGCTGGGTAGTGGCGCCTGCATCATCGGCTATCTGCTGTACACGCGTTACCTGAACGCCGCCTATAATTCCACGCTGTTTCTGGCCGCGCCCCGCCCCATCGACTCGCCTGCAACAGCCGCTTTTATTTGGGCGCGCATTCAGCAGGTATGGTGGCCCGAATATTTCAGTCTGCCAGCCAGCCTGGTGCTGGGTGCAGCCGTAGGGTTGCTGGCTTGGAAAAGCCGCCGCGGCGGCTGGCGCCGGTATCACCCGCTGGTGGGCGCAGCCATGACGGTAGTAGTGGGTGGGCTGGCGTTTTTTGCGCTCATGGGTAAGCAGTTCATCGACCACGACTACTATGCGCTGGCCCCGTACGCGCCGCTACTCACACTGGTGGTGGCCGGTGCGGCATACGTAGCGGACCGGCAGCAATGGCAGTGGAGCGGAGTGGCAGCCGGCGTGGGTGTGGTGGTGCTGCTGGCTATTGGCTGGCACCGCCACACCCAGCGGATGCAGGAGCCGTACGGCAACTTCAGCAACTACTATTCCTACCACTGGATGGTGAATGCCGATGCGGCCCTGGCTCGTGCCCGCGTGCCGGCGCGGGCGCAGGTGCTGGTGCTCGGCGAAGATGCGCCCAACCTGGCATTGGTGTACCTCAACCGGCGCGGCATCACCTGGAAGTCGGACCTGGCGACGGTGACTGAAACGGAGCTGCTTAACCGGATGCAGCAAAAAAAACTGCACTATCTGATCCTGAGCCAGCGCAACATGCGGGTTTTCGGGCCGGCGCACCCGGACTTGCTGCGCACGTTTCGGCTCGTTTATGCTACGCCCAATTTCGTGGTGTATCAGCCCCGCACCCTGCCGGCACCCTGGTAGCCCGCCACCTTACAAGCTGCTGGTGCGGCCCCCGTCCACGGGCACGTTGATGCCGTTGATGTAGGAAGCCGCCCCCGAAGCCAGAAACGCCACCGCCGCCGCTACTTCCTGGGCCTGCCCGAAGCGCCCGGCCGGAATCAGACGCAGCATGGCGGCCTCAATAGCAGGCACATCCTGGCCGGTTTGGGCGGCTTTAGCGGCTATCAGAGACGTGTGGCGCTGGGTGACGGTGGCGCCGGGCAGCACGTTGTTGACCGTAATACCCAGCGGCCCCAGCTCGTTGGCCAGCGTCTTGGCCCAGCTGGCCACCGCCCCCCGAATGGTGTTGGATACGCCCAGGCCCGGCAGCGGCTGCTTCACCGAGGTGCTGATAATGTTGATAATGCGCCCGTACTCCTGGCGGCGCATGGCCGGCACCACGGCCTGCATCAGTAGATGGTTGCAGATGAGGTGCTGCTCAAACGCCGCCCGAAATGCCTCCGCCGGCGCATCCAGAATAGGCCCACCAGCCGGGCCGCCGGTGTTGTTTACCAGAATGTCGAAGCCTTCGGGGTGGCGCGCGAGGTGCTCGTGCAGGCGCTGGCGGAGTGTGTCGGGCTGCGTAAAATTGGCCACCAGGAAGCGGTGCTCTTGGCCGGCCGGCGTGGGCAGGGCGGCAGCCGTGGCGCGTAGGCGCTCCTCGTCGCGGGCCAGCAGCGTCACCGTAGCGCCGCGCCGGGCCAGCTCCTCGGCTACGGCCCGCCCAATGCCTTGCGTACTGCCGCCCACCAGGGCACGCTGGGAAAGAAAATCCATAGGGTGAGTGAATGTGGGAAATGTGAGGAATGAGGGGAGTGTGAGGAATCGTAATTGTCGGCGGGCTGGGCTGAAGCAGATAATGGCAGTACCAGTCCGCGCAACATGCAATTATTAGAAATATACTCGGCTGTTTACCTTGCTGCTATGGTGTCGCCTCTTTGCGTATAACCCGGATGTCCGTATTGACTACATCTACCCTCGTTTAACATTCCTGCACGTTTCTCATATTTCCCACATTCCTCACATTCACCCCCATGCCTGTCGCTCGTCCTTTCAACTTTCAGCAGTGGATAGATGAACACCGTCATTTGCTGAAGCCCCCGGTGGGCAACCAGCAGGTGTTCAAAGACAATAAAGACTTTATCGTGATGGTAGTGGGCGGCCCTAACGCCCGCAAAGACTACCACGTAGACGAAGGCGAGGAGCTATTCCTACAGCTGGAAGGTGACATCGTGGTGAAAATCATCGAAGACGGCCGGCCCGTGGACATTGAAATCAAGGCCGGCAGCATGTTTCTGCTGCCGCCCGGCGTGCCCCACTCCCCGCGCCGCCCGGCCGGCTCGGTGGGCCTGGTGCTGGAGCGGTACCGCACCCCCGGCGAGCTGGACGGCTTTCAGTGGTACTGCGAAAACTGCGGCCACAAGCTCCACGAAGAGTTTGCCGAAATCACCGACATCGTGGCCCAGCTGCCGCCCATCATGAACCGCTTCTGGGCCTCCGACGAGCTGCGGACCTGCCGCAACTGCGGCACCTACATGGAAGCGCCAGCTAAGCTGTAAGCTCAGACGGTATTTCACTACCAAGCTGACCACCGATTCCGTGCTGCAAATTGATATCCACACCCACATCCTGCCCGAGCGGTGGCCTGATTTGCGGGAGCGGTACGGCTACGGGGGCTTCATTCGGCTGGAGCACCACCGGCCCTGCTGCGCCCGCATGCTACAGGACGACCGGTTTTTCCGCGAAATCCAGGACAACTGCTGGGACCCGGAGGTGCGCCTGCGCGAAATGGCGCCGTTTGGGGCGCCGGTGCAGGTGCTCAGCACGGTGCCGGTCATGTTCAGCTACTGGGCCAAGCCCCATGATACCCTGGACCTGAGCCGCCTGCTCAACGACCATATTGCCGATGTGGTGCGCCGCTACCCCACCCGCTTCGTGGGCCTGGGCACTCTGCCCCTGCAAGCCCCCGACCTGGCCGTGTGGGAGCTGGAGCGGTGCGTGCAGGAGCTGGGCCTGGCCGGTGTGCAGATTGGCTCCCACGTCAACGACTGGAATCTCGATGCGCCCGAGCTGTTTCCGGTGTTTCAGGCGGCCGAGGCGCTGGGCGCCTGCGTGTTCATTCATCCCTGGGACATGATGGCCCAGCAGAAAATGCCCAAGTACTGGCTGCCCTGGCTGGTGGGTATGCCCGCCGAAAGCACCCTGGCGTTGTGCTCCCTCATCTTCGGGGGCGTGCTGGAGCGGCTGCCGCGGCTGCGCGTGGCCGTGGCCCACGGCGGCGGCACGTTTGCCAGCACCATTGGCCGCATCGGGCACGGCTTCGAGGTGCGCCCCGACCTGTGCGCCGTCGACAACCCCGTGCACCCACGCGAGTACCTGGGCCGGTTTTGGGTGGATTCGCTGGTGCACGACCCGCGCCTGCTCGACTACTTGGTGCAGACCCTGGGCGCTGACAAAATCACCCTCGGCACTGACTACCCGTTTCCGCTGGGCGAAACGGAGCCTGGCCGCCTCATCCGCTCCATGCCCTACCCCGACGATGTGAAAGCCCGGATGCTTGGCCAGAACGCCCTGGACTGGCTGGGCTTGCCGGCCGGGCATCCGGTGTGCGGCGGAGCCAGCGGGTGAGGCCCCAAATCATATGCCGCAAGCCCGCTGAGCGGTGCCTATCTTTGCTTGGTATGACTGCCTACCAGCCCACCCTCGACTTTGCCCGCCAGCTTGATGCGCAGGACCCGCTGCGCAGCTTTCGCCAGCAGTTTCATATTCCGCCCGCGCCCAACGGGGACGCCGAGTGCATCTACTTCTGCGGCAACTCCCTGGGCTTGCAGCCGCGCACGGCCCGCGCCGCTGCCGAGCAGCAGTTCCGGAACTGGCAGGAGCTGGCCGTGGAGGGCCACTTCCGGGGCGACACGCCCTGGCTGCACTTCCATAAGCGCGTGCAGGACGCCGCGGCCCGCCTCGTGGGCGCCCGGCCCGTGGAAGTGGTGGTGATGAACAACCTGACCACCAACCTGCACCTGCTGCTGATTTCCTTCTACCAGCCCACGCCCACCCGCTACAAGGTGCTCATGGAAGGCGGCGCCTTCCCTTCCGACCAGTATGCCCTGGAAAGCCAGGTGCGCCTGCGCGGCCTTTCCCCCGACGACGCCATCGTGGAGCTGACGCCCCGGCCCGGCGAGCATACCCTGCGCACCGAAGACATTCTGGTCAAAATCGAGGAGCTGGGCAGCTCGCTGTGCACCGTGCTCATGGGCGGCATCAACTACTACACCGGGCAGGTGTACGACATGGCCGCTATTACGCAGGCCAGCCACGCGGTGGGCGCGCGGGTGGGCTTCGACCTGGCCCACGCTGCCGGCAACATCCCCCTGCACCTGCACGACTGGGACGTGGACTTTGCCTGCTGGTGCTCCTACAAGTACCTGAACTCGGGGCCGGGCGGCGTGGCCGGGGCCTTCGTGCACGAGCGGTTTGCCGACCAGCCTGAGCTGCTGCGCCTGGCCGGCTGGTGGGGCTACGACGAAGAGCAGCGGTTTCAGATGAAGAAGGGCTTCCGGCCCATGCGCGGGGCCGCGGGCTGGCAGCTGGCCAATGCCGCCATCCTGACCCTGGCCGTACACGAGGCCGCCCTGGCCGTGCACGAAGCCGCCGGCGGCATGGCGGCCCTGCGCCGTAAAAGCGAGCTGCTGACCGGCTACCTGGAGTTTCTGATCCGGGGCCTGGGGCTGCCGGCTTCCCGGCTCGAAATCATCACGCCCCAGGACCCGGCCCAGCGCGGCTGCCAGCTCTCGTTGCTGGTGCACCAGGGCGGACGCAACCTGTTCGAGCACCTGATGGCGGCCGGCATCATCGGCGACTGGCGCGAGCCCAACGTCATCCGGCTGGCGCCGGTGCCGCTTTACAACACCTTCGAGGAAGTGTTTCGGGCGGGGGAAGTGCTGCGCAACTGGGCTACCAGCCGCCCGGCAACTGAAAAAGAGAAAAAGGTGACGCACGTATAGAACTTGTCAACCAGTTAGAGCGTGTTGGGAAATTTAGCAAAACACGGTTTAGGTCATGCTGAGCGCAGCGCAGCGGAGTCGAAGCATCTCTCCCGCTTCGTTGCCAATCCTAGTTGATTACCACTGCGGGAGAGATGCTTCGGCAAGCTCAGCATGACGGTTAGCCTCTATCGTCAGTACGCGGGATGCTTGCCTGCAACGACCTTCGGTTCGACAAGTCGACGCCAGATGAAGCAAGACGGTCTTTAGGCAAGATGCTGGGTGCGTTGCCTCTGCCGTTTGACACTAACCCGTAAATCATTCTCCACCAATATCCTAAAACCAAACTTGCGGAAAGCTTTTTCCGCCGCTTATAGTTTATATGCGTAAAAGAGCTGCTCCGGCAGCTTGCCTTTCCTGATTTGTTTGTTTTGAATATGATGGCCGAAGACTACGCGGCGAAGATGAGCCGCAAAACCGACGCCGAGCTGCTGCAATACCTGCGCAACCGCGCCGAGTACCGCGAGGAGGCCGTACTAGCCGCCCTCGACGAAGCGGAGCGCCGAGCCCTGCCGCTGCCAGCAGGCCTTGATGCCGCAGCCGTGCGGGCCGAGCTGCTGCCCGTGGTGCAAGCCCAGCAGGCCGCCGAAGCCCAGCGCCAGGCCGCTACTGCTGCTTCCGACGACGAAGCCGCCGACGCTGGCCCCGTGCTCTATTCGCCGGTCACAATCACCATCTTCTCCGTTTTCTTTTCCATGCTGGCTGGGGGCGCCTTGCTGGCCATCAATTTCCGCACCTTGGGCCGCAATGGGGCCATCGGGCGGCTGGTGCTGTTTATTGTGGCTTACCTGGTGGTGCTGGCCTTGTTTGTGGGGCCGCTGCTGCGGGCGGGTATGATGGTGCTGCTCTTGTTTGCCGAGCTGCCGGCCATCATGGCGTACAATCTGTGGTTTTGGCCCCGCTACGTGGGGGTGGTGCGCTACCAGAGCCGCGGCTGGCTGATTCCGTTCCTGATTTGTACGGTGCTGCGCTTCGGCGCTTATATGCTGCTGGGCTCGTTTTTGATGCAGCGCCTGGCGGAGCTGAACCTACCGACGCAGTAGCCGGCGGCCTTTGGTATGCCTTTCACTGCTGTGCCACTTCCCCAGGCCGAGTTGCTGCTGGACCAGCAGTTTGTGCCGGCCCCGGCAGCCGCGCAGCTACTTACCACGCTTACGGCTGCCGTGGCTTGGCGGCAGGAGCCTATCCGGCTGTTTGGCCGGGAGGTGATGCAGCCCCGCCTCACCGCCTGGTACGGCGACGCCGGCGCCACCTACCGCTACTCCGGTCTGCACCTGGAGCCTCGGCCGTGGCTGCCCGAGCTGCACCAGCTCCGCCAGCGCCTGGAAGCCGCCACCAACACCCGCTTCAACAGCGTGCTGCTCAACCTCTACCGCTCCGGCCAGGACAGCATGGGCTGGCACGCCGACGATGAGCCCGAGCTAGGCCCCGAGCCCGTTATTGCCTCGCTCACGCTGGGCGCCACGCGCACGTTTCGCCTCAAGCCCCGCCATCCGCAGCTCGTTCAGCACGCACCCCTCAGTCTGGAGCTGACGGCTGGCAGTTTGCTGGTTATGCGCGGGCCCACCCAGCAGCACTGGCTACACGCCCTGCCCAAAACCGCCCGCCCCGTCGGCCCCCGCCTCAATCTTACTTTTCGTCAGATTGTGAGATAGCGGCATTGCGGGCCCCGCCCACGCTTCAGTAGCCCGTAACGCGAAGTTGCCCTTGGCCGGGCGCCAGCACGTCCTCGTCCTCTTACCCGACGATTTCGTGCTGGCTCCCGGCCAAGGGCAACTTCGCGTTACGTACTGGGCTGCCTTACTTCACGTTCACCAGCAGTCCCACATACGCCAGGCGGCCGATTTGAGGTCCACCGTACACCTGCACGTTGTTGCTGTTCAGCAGGTTGGTGGCGCCGGCTTGGAAAGTGGTATTCAGCTTGGGCAGGGTGTAGCCTACGTAGCCGTCCAGGGAGCTGTAGTCGGCAATGCGGCCGGTGGCAAAATACGTTTCCTGTAAGTGGCCCTGCACCCAGCGGTAGTTCAGGTTGTAGCGCAGACGTTGCCCAATCTGCCCTTCGGCACCCACGTTATACTTGTGCTTGGGCGTGTTGAAGAAGGTTTGGAAGTCCTCCGGCAGGCCGCTGCGGTTCAGCACGTTCAGCGAGTAGTTGGCCGAGAGGTTCAGGCTCTTCAGAGCGTAGTACGTGAGGCCCGCCGCGGCGCCCTGGGTGCGTACCGTCTGGTTGTTGTTGTAGAACGCATACAGCAAGCGCGTAGACTGGCCCGCCTGGAAGTTGTTGGCCTGGCCGGCCGCCAACTGCTGGAGCGTGGGGCGCGTGCCGTCGATGTTGCCGATAAAGGCCTGCCCACCAATAAAGTCCTGATAGCGGCTGTTGAAGTAGTTCACGTCCAGGTACAGGCGCGGGAGCAGAGCGCCTTTGTAGCCTACTTCGTAGGTATTGGCCCGCTCCAGGTCCAGGCGGCCTACGCTAAACTCAAACGAACTGAGCGGAGCCCCCGGCGTGCCCAGGCGCTGCCCGGCGGCATTCACAAGGGTATAGCCCTGGTAGCCGTTGCCCAGGTTGCCCTGCAACCGAATCAGGCCCTCCACCTGCGAATACTGCTCTATCTGCGACGGGCTGCGGAAGGCGCTGGCGTAGCTGATGCGGAAGTTGTGCTGCTTCTCCGCCCCCACGGTAGCCACTGCCGACACCCGCGGCGAGAAAGCCGGCTTGAAGTTCTTGAACTCATCAACCCGGCCGGCGGCCGACAGCCTCAGCCGGTTGTCGAGCAGGGAGTGCGTCAGCTGGGCGTAGGCGCCGTACTCGTAGTTGCGCAGGCGCTTGCCCGGCGTGTCCGAGAACAGCAGGCCGTCGGAGCCCAGGCGGTACTCGCGGTAGGCGGCGCCCGTCACCAGGTCGGTGCCGGTGGGCAGGCGGAAGCTGTACTGGGCGCTGGCGTCGTTCAGAAACGAATTAAAATTCACCTTGGCCCCGCGGGTCAGGTCCGTGCTGTTGACGAGCTGCTGGCGCAGGGTAGTAAAGCGCGGGTCGGAGGGCGAAAGCTGGGCGCCGCGGGCCGCGTTCTGGGCGGCTTGCAGGGCCTGATCGGGGCTGGCGCCGGCATTACGGGCCTGCTTGTAGGCCGCGTTGTAGGTAGCAAAATAGGTGGCAGCGTAGCTCACTGGGCTGCCCTCGGCCGTGGGCGACGCTTGCAGGGAGCTGCCCAGGTAGACCAAGTCGTAGGAGTCGCCGCTGAAGTCTTCGGTCGAGTACAGGCGTACAAAACCGCGGGAGCTTTTCAGCTCAGCCTTGTACTGATTAATGCCCACGCCTTTGGCCCGGATGCGCGACAAGTTCTGGTAGGTGGAGGTGCCGGCCGCGCGCTTGGCTTCCACGGTGGCTTTCAGGTCCTGCTTAATCAGGTACGACACGCTGCCTTGCAAGCGGTAGGAAGTGGTGTGCTTGTCGTCGGCAATCAACTCGCCCTCCGTGAAGCCCGGCAGGGTAGCCGTGCGCCCGTACAGCTCGGGGCTGGTGCCGCCCGGCAGCTGCTGCTGGGGCGTAAAGGTGTACTCCAGGTCGCCGTAGCGGTTCACGGCGTTGTAGCCCAGCGACGAGCCAGCCGGGTTGGCCGAGCCGGTAGCGGCATCGTAGTTCTTGGGCTCCCAGTCGCGGGCCCGGAAGTAGCTGCCATTCACCTTAAAGGCCCACTTCTCGGTAAGCTTTTTGGCGTAGCGCAGCTGCCCGTCCAGGTAGTTCCGCTCGCCGCCGCGCAGGCGGGCCGTCAGGCCCTCATACACGTGGGCGTCCCGAGAGTTAAACAACACCACCCCGCTCAGGGCGTTGGAGCCGTACAGGGCCGAGGCCGGGCCGTGAATAATCTCAACGCTTTCCATGTCCAGCTCCGGAATGCCCACCAGGTTGCCGGGGCTGAAGTTGAGCGAGGGCAGCTGCATGTCGGCGTAGTCGATGAGCTGCACCAGGCGCTCCGACTTGGCCGTGTTGAAGCCGCGCGTGCTCACGCTGGTGAACAGCAGCGAGGCCGAATTCACGTCGACGCCCTTCAGGTAGCCCAGGCGGTTGATAATCTCCGGGTTGGTGACGGTTTCCAGCTGGCGCTGCGACACCTTGTCGATGGTTACGGGAGCCCGCAACACGGCCTCCTCCACCCGCGACGCCGACACCACCGTTTCGTTGAGCAGGGCCGCGCTCGGCGACAAGCCCACGTTCAGCATCGACTCCGGTGCTTCGAGCTTGATTTCCCGGGTTTCGTAGCCCACGTACGAAAACACCAGCGTGACGGGGCCATTGTCGAAGGAGGTACCCAGCGAAAACTTGCCCTCCCGGTTGGTGCTGGTCCCGATAAAGCTGCCCTTCACGAATACCGTAGCGCCGGGCAGCGGCTGTCCTTCATCGGTCAGCACCTGGCCGCTGATATTTAAATCGGGCGTTTCAGGATTGGTAGCAGTAGGGTAGGAACTGGGAAGCGGTTCGATTGAAGCTGCCGGGCGGGCTGCTACCAGCTGAGGCAGCAGCAGCGCCGCCAGCACGGGTGGATACAGTTGTTGCATGTTGCGCGAATAGGTGTGTCGAAAAAGAGTGGCAAACCTAATGGCAACAAGTGTAGAAAATAGGGCTTTTCGCTGAATGAAGTATAAACACGGATCAATGCGTACCGTTATAGGACCAAAATGAAAATAGAACAGCATCTAGGCTTCTGCCTGAGAAAATGAAATGCTTCTGCCGAGAAATTTATCGTAAACGCAATCCGGCGAGCCTTCTAATACGTAGCCGCATAAGTAGTACGTCTTGCAGAATACCAACAAAACAACGGAGCCTTCCCTTTATGGGAAGGCTCCGTTAAGGTAAGCTGAATTGTATTTTACCTAACGTCAATCTGTAAGCCTACATACGCCAGGCGGCCGATGTTAGGCGCCCCGTATACCTGCGTATTGTTGGCATTGAACAAGTTGGAGGCCCCGGCCTGGAGTACCGCGCCCCACCGGGGTAGGCCGTAGCCCAGATACGCATCCACGGAGCTGTAATCAGCCAACTGACCCACGGCGAACGGCATACCGTACTCGTGACCCTGCGCCCAGCGGTAGTTCAGCGCGTAGCTGAGGTGGTTGAGCACCACACCGGTAGCACCCACGTTGAACTTGTGCTTGGGAGTGTTGAAGTAGGTTTCAAACTCAGCGTTGGTCACGTCGGAGCGGTCCAGCAGGTTCAGCGTATAGTTGGCCGAGAGGTTCAGGGCCGGCGCTACGGCGTAGGTCACGCCGGCGGCGGCACCCTGGGTCCGCACTTCCTGGTCGGAGTTGGTCCACACTTGCAGCACGCGGCCGACCGCCGGAGTAGCCGGGCGGCTGCCGTCGGCATTGCCCACGAAGCGTTGCGCCCCGATAAAGTCGTTGTAGTAGCTGCGGAAGTAGTTCACGTCCACGGCCAGCTTGTCGCCGATGGCCGCTTTGTAGCCGGCTTCGTAGGTGCTCACGCGCTCCAGGTCCAGCGGCGCCACCGTAATGGCCTGCCGGGTCAAGGTGCTATAGCCCTGGTAGCCGCTGCCCACGTTGCCCAGCAGCAGCACCCGGCCCAGGTCCAGGCGGATATACTGGTCGAGCTGAGTGGGCGAGCGGAAAGCGCGGCCATAGGAAGCGCGGAAGTTGTGCTGCTTGCTGCTGCCGGCCGAGTATACCGCCGAAGCGCGGGGTGAGAAAGCCGGGTCAAAGTTCTTGAAGTCGTCGACGCGGCCAGCCAGGGCCAGCTTCAGCCGCTCGTTCAGAAACTTCTTGGTCAGCTGGGCATAGCCGCCCATTTCGTGGTTCTGAATGCGGGCGTTGTCGTCGGAGAACAGGTTGCCGTTGGAGCCCAACCGGAACTTGCGGTAGGCCGCGCCCACAATCAAGTCGGCGGTTTGGCCCAGCTTGAAGTTATACTGAGCCGTGCCCTCGTTCAGCAGGGAGCTAGGGTTGAGCCGCGCCCCGCGGCCTGGCGTAGCGTCCTGCGTAATCTGCTTGCGCAGAGCGGCAAACTCGGCGCTGTTGGGGTCGAGCTGAAGCGGGTTGGCGGCCGCCTGGGCCGCTGCCTGGGCTTCGGCTTCGGTGCGGCCGCTCAGGCGGGCCACGTTGTAGGCGCGGGCGTAGGCGGTAAAGTAGCGCTGGGCGTAGGTAACCGGCCGGCCGCTGCCATCCACCAGGCCCGGCACCGGCGAGTTCTGGATGAAGCTGCCCAAAAAGCCCAGGTCATACGATCCGCTGCCGTCATCGATGATGGACTGGCCCCGCAGAAACCACCGGTCCCCTTTGATTTCGCCGTGGTACTGGTTGGTGCCGAAGTTCTTGAGCCGGTAGCGGCTGGAGCTTTGGTAGCTGGCCGTGCCGCGGTTGTAGTTGGCACCAATGGTCATCTTTACCGAGCTGCTCAGCAGGTACGAAATCGACGGGTGCACCTTCAGGGCCTTAGCCCGGTTGTCGTCGCCCACCAGCGTTTTTTCGTCGAAGCCCGGCATAAACACCGTGCGGCCGCTGAGCAAGCCTCCGGTGGCTCCGTAGGTGAAATCCAGGTCGCCGTAGCGGTTCACGGCATCGTAGCCGAAGCCCGAGCCTTCGGGGTTGTTGAGGCGCTGCACGCGGGTGCTGGTGGCGCTGTAGTTGCTCGGCAGCCAGTCGTTGGCCGTCAGGTAGGCGCCGGTTATCTTGAAGGCAAACTTCTCGCCGAGCTTCTGCGCGTAGCGTAGCTGCCCGTCGAACAGGCTCCGCTCCCCGCCGCGCACCCGCACGCTCAGGCCCTCGCTCACAAACGGGTCTTTGGAGTTCAGCAACAGCACGCCGTTGAAGGCATTGGCCCCGTACAGGGCCGAGGCCGGCCCGTGGATGATTTCAATGCTCTCGATGTCCAGCTCAGGCAGGCCGGTCAGGTTGCCTGGGTTGATGTTCATCGAGGGCGACTGAGTGTCGAAATAGTCGGTGAGCTGAATCAGGCGCTCCGACTTGGCCGAGTTGAACCCGCGCGTGCTCAGCGAGTTCATCAGCATACTGGTGCTGTTCACGTCGATGCCCTTCAGCTGGTTCAGGCCCACTTGCACGTCGGGCGGGGGCAGGCGCAGCACCTGCTGCGAGGTTACCTTTTCCACGGTTACGGGCGCTTGCAGAATGCTTTCTTCCACGCGCGAAGCCGAGGCAATCATCTCATTGGTTTTGGTCAGGTCGAGCTTGAGCTGCACTAGCACCGCGTTGTCGGGCTGGGTCAGGGTTACCTCGCGGCTTTCGTAGCCCACAAACGACACCGACAACACCACCGGGCCCTGGTTGAAATCGGGCCGCAGGATAAACTTGCCTTCCCGGTTGGTGCTGGTGGCGATAAACGAGCCGCGGACGATTATGGTAGCGCCCGGCACCGGCTCGCCGGTCTCGGTCTGGACGGTGCCAGCCACCGAAACAGGTTCCTGAGCCCAAGCCGGTGCTTGCGCCAGAAACAGCAGTAAAAAGGGTAATAGAAAACGGTAAAGTTTGCTCATGCTAGGAAAATTACAAATGGGACAAATGTGCGTTTCTCACGAAAGGGCCGGCAAAACTAGCATTTACCGGGCCCGTTACCAACCTGGGCATATGCAACGGCCGAGTATTCCGGCCTGTTCATCGAATAGAACTTTTCCTATTCTATAGCATAAAGATACTTTTGGCGGCGGCTAGCTTACTGCCTGCCAATAGGTTAATAGCGAAGATCAGCCGGGCCGTGCAGCAGCGGGCAATTCTCGTCACCTATCACATAATCACCAACTTGCAAAGAGCCAGATTGAGGAATGAATTCTATCTGACTGGCTGAAGCCGATGCCGCTTTGGGCAGATACGTCCGGGTCTTACTGGGTAACAGATTGTACTCAAAGGCGCTGCTGGACAGGCGAATAGAGCGCTGGGCCAACCGCCGATGACGGTAGCATGCCCGGAGTGGCGTGCCCTGTATCCTGTGGAGGCGAACTAGCATGCTGCGGAAATAGTAGGCTAATTGTATCGTTGAAAAGTTCAAAGTAACAAAGAACACCGACCGCCATTCAGCATTTCACGACCAACCGGGGCTACCTGCCCGCCCAACTTTGTTTTTTCCTCGATTAACCGATGCGGCCAGAATCGGCTACATTCGCTGCCTTTTCGTTTACTCTGCTTTCTCTGGTGCCCGCTATGCCGCTTTCCTCCGCTTCTTCGTCTGCTTCCGCTGCTGAGCCGCTTACCGTAGTGGGCGGCGGCCTGGTGGGGTCGTTGCTGGCCCTGTACCTGGCCCAGCACGACCATCCGGTAGAGATGTTCGAGCGCCGGCCCGACCTGCGCCGGGGCGGCCTGGTGGAAGGCCGCTCCATCAACCTGGCTTTGTCGGACCGGGGGTGGCGGGCCCTGGCGGGCGTGGGCATTGCCGCGCCCGTGCACGAGGTGGCCATTGCCATGTACCGCCGCGTCATGCACGATGCGCGCGGCCAACTCACGTATCAGCCCTACGGCAAGGAAGGCCAGGCTATCTACTCGGTGTCGAGGGCGGGGCTGAACCGGCGCATGCTGGACCTGGTGGAGCAGGAGCCGCGCATCCGCCTGCGCTTCAACCAGCAGTGCCAGCGCGTAGACCTGCGCCGCCGCACCCTCGACATGCTCGACGCCGACACCGGCCAGACGACGACCCGGCCCTACCGGCGCCTGTTTGGGGTAGACGGGGCCTACTCGGCCGTGCGCGGAGCCTTGCAGAAAACCGACCGGTTCAACTTCAGCCAGCACTACCTCGACTACGGCTACAAGGAGCTGACCATTGCGGCCGGGCCCGGTGGCGAGTGGGCCATCGAGAAAAACGCCCTGCACATCTGGCCGCGGGGGCAGTACATGATGATTGCCTTGCCCAACCTCGACGGCTCGTTTAATTGCACGCTGTTCTTTCCGTTTGAGGGGCCCCGCTCGTTTGCGGCCCTGCAGACGCCGACCCAGGTGCGGGCCTTTTTTGAGGAGGTGTTTCCGGATGCCGTGCCGCTGATGCCGGAGCTGGAAGCCGAGTTTTTCGAGAATCCGACCAGCTCCCTGGTTACCATCCGCTGCTTCCCGTGGACCTACCACGACGAGGTGCTGCTGCTCGGCGACGCTGCCCACGCCATTGTGCCCTTCTACGGGCAGGGTATGAACGCCGGCTTCGAGGACTGCTCGGTGCTGCACGAGCTGCTGGGCCGCCACGGCGCCGACTGGCCCGCGGTGTTTGATGAGTTTCAGCGCCAGCGCAAGCCCAACGCCGACGCCATGGCCGACCTGGCCCTGTACAACTTCGAGGAGATGCGCGACCGGGTGGCCGACCCGCAGTTTCTGCTGCAAAAGAAAATCGAGAGCTTCATCTCGGCCCAGTACCCCGACAAGTGGCTGCCGCTGTACGCGCAGGTCACGTTTTCGCACACGCCCTACGCCGAGGCCTGGGCCAACGGCCAGGAGCAGGAGCGGGTGATGCAGCGCCTCATGCCCCACATCCACACCGAGGCCGACTACCACCGCCCCCAGGTGCAGCGCCTGATAGCCGAGGAAATGGCCCGGCGGCCCCATCATCTGTAGTGCTGTAGCGCAGGTAGCTGTAAGTCGAACTATAATGCTATAATGCAGCGCCGAACACGGCGTCTGGCTTCGGCTATGGTCTTGCCCGGCACCCAAGGCGGGAAGCAGGCCGAGCAGCAGCCGCACGTAGGGTGTATCCAGGTGAGAATGAGCTGGTCGGCGCGGTATTTGATAGGGCGCCTGGCAAGCGTAGTGGGGATGAACGTGTGAGGGAAAACAGGCCCAAAGCCGCAGTCCGCTGGTGCCGCAACTACGTAGCTTCGTCCAATATTCGCCCCTCCTTTCCTTTTTCTATGGCCACTTCTCTACTCACCTGTGCTATCATCGACGACGAGGAAATCAACCGCCTGACGCTGGAGCACTATATTTCCCTGACCGACTCGCTGCAACTGGTAACGTCCCTGGACGATGCCATGCAGGGCCTGAACTACTTCCGGGCCGGCAACCGGGTGGACATTCTGTTTCTGGACGTGCAGATGCCCCAGCTGAACGGCCTGGACCTGCTGCGGGTGCTGCCCGAGCCGCCCATCGTCATCCTGACTACTGCCCACGAGGACTTCGCCGTCGATGCTTTCGACCTGCGCGTGACTGATTACCTGGTGAAGCCCTTCGACTACGCCCGCTTTAGCCGGGCCGTGCAACGCGCGCTGGTGCAGCACGCCGCCCCGGCCGCTACGCCCGCCACGCCGGCTACCTCGCCCGCCACCCCTCCCGACAACGACCTGTTTGTGAAGGTGAACAACAAGATGGTGCGCATCAACTTCGACGAGGTGACCTACATTGAAGCTCTGTCGGACTACGTGGTGATTGTGACCGACAAGCAGAAGTACATCGTGTACACCACCATGAAAGCTCTGGACGCCCGCTTGCCCTTCGACCACTTCGTGCGGGTGCACCGCTCCTACATCCTCAACATGCGCCGCATCGAGGCCATTGAGGACGGGGCGGCCGTAGTGCCCGGCGGCCACCACGTGCCCATCGGCAAGTCCTATCAGGAAGCCTTTTTCCGCAAGCTGAACCGGATTTAGCCCGCCCGTTGAAGGGCCCAAAGCAAGTAACGCGAACCGCAGGAAGGCGAAGCCAAGTTGTACTTCGCGAAGCGTTAGAACGATGTCGTTAGTTCGTCTCGTTTATGCGCCTCGCGAAGTACAACTTCGCGTTACACTTTTTTATATACCCTTCAACGGCCGGGCGCGTGCGACGCGCCCCTACGATTCAATCGGGGCCACGGCTAGCTGGGCTACGGTGCGCTCCAGCAGGTCGGCGAGGGTGTTGGCTTGGGCGCGCAGCTCGGCGTCGGAGGCAGCGGGCGGCGCGGGTAGCTCGGTGGGGCGGGAGAGGGGTTCCAGCTGTGCCACGATGGCCTGCACCGCGTCCACACCCAGCAAATGCAGCGACGGCCGCAGCTTGTGCGCTAGGCTGCCCACGGTTTCCCAGTCGGCGGCGGCGGCGGCTTCGCGCAGCTTCGCCACGTGGGTGGGCGTGTGCGCCGTAAACGAGTCGATAATCTTCTGCATGAAAACCGTGCTGCCGTGGGCCGTCTGGCGCAGCAGCGTGAAGTCGTAGAGCACTTCTTCGACGGGTTCTGTGGCCGGCTCACTGCGGAAAGACGGTAGCGGCTCCTCTATGCCCAGCGCCGCCGCGGGTGGGGGCGGGGGGGCCTGGGTTTCGAGCTGGGCCGCCCGCACGGGCCGCAGGTTGGTTTCCAGCTTCCGGAACAGGTCGTCTTCCTCAAACGGCTTGGACAGGTAGTCGAGGCCGGCGGCGCGGTAGGCTTCGTTGTCGGAGCGCATGACGTTGGCCGTGAGGGCAATAACCGGCGTTTCGGCCCGCAGCGGGTCGGCGTGCTGGCGCAGGTGCTGGGTGACTTCCAGCCCGTTCATGCCCGGCATCTGAATGTCCATGAGCACCACATCGTAGAGGCGGGCTTCCAGCTGGGCCAGCGCCTCGGGGCCGTCGGAAGCCAGGTAGGTTTCCACGCCCCAGCTTTCCAGAATTAGCTGCACGAGCTGCTGGTTGACGGGGTGGTCCTCCACCAGCAGCACCCGCGTGTGGCGCAGCGAGTCATACACGAGCGGCGCGGGAGGGGCCGGCGGCTCCAGGGGCAGCAAGGCCTTGGGCAGCGTGAGCGAGAAGAAGAAGGTGCTGCCCCGGTCGGTTTCACTTTCCACCCACATGCGCCCGCCCAGCTGCTCCACCAGCCGGCGGCTGATGGTCAGGCCCAGGCCCGTGCCCCCGTAGCGGCGCGAAATGTCGGCGTAGGCCTGCGAGAAGCTCTCGAAGATGGTGTCCAGCTTGTCGGGCGCAATGCCAATGCCCGTGTCGCGTACCTGAAACTCGATTTCCAGCTCCTCGTCCGTTTCGCGCAGGAGGCGCCCGGTCAGCTCCACGTAGCCCTGGGTCGTGAACTTGATGGCGTTGCTGAGCAGGTTGAGCAGAATCTGGTTGATGCGGCCGGGGTCGCCGAGCACCACGGAGTGCGGCAGTTGCAGGGGCGTCAGGCGCAGCTCAATACCTTTCTCTTCGGCCCGGAACTCCAGGGTCTGAAACGCTTCTTTGATGGTTTGGCACAAGTCGAAGGGCACCTGCTCCAGCTCCAGCTTGCCCGACTCAATCTTGGCTACGTCCAGCACGTCGTTGATGACGGTGAGCAGGTGGCGGCCCGAGTTGCGCAGAATGCGCAGGTGCTCCTGCTGCACCGGGTCGAGGGGCGTTTTGGCCAGCAGCCCAGCCATGCCCAGTACCCCGTTAATAGGCGTGCGGATTTCGTGGCTCATGTTGGCCAGGAAGTTTTCCTTGGCTTTGGCCGTATTCTCGGCGGCTTCCTTGGCCCGCAGCAGCTCCTGCTCGGCCAGGATGCGCTCGGTAATTTCCTGGCCGTAGGCAATAACATAGGGCGTTTCGCCGGCTTCTTCCACGCGGTAATTGATGTACATGAGGTGGCGGGGCCGGCCGGCCACGTCGCGCAGGGTGAGCAGGCCCGTCAGCTCCTGCTGCACGCGGGTTTTGGCCATGTACTCGTTGAGCTGGCCGTGCAAGTCGGCGTGCAGCACCTCGCGCAGGTGGCGGCCCACCAGCTGCTCGGGCGTGTGGCCCACCAGCTGGGCCGCCGCCGGGTTCACCGACAGCAGCCGCCCCTCCAGGTCGTGGGTGCAAATCAGGGCCTGGGAGTAGTGCATCAGGTCGCGGTACTGCTTGGCGCTGCGCTCCAGAGTCTGGCGGGCCAGCTTCATTTCGGTGATGTCGGTGCTCACGCCCAGCACGTTGACGGAGCCATTGGCCCGGCGCAGAGGGCGCTTTACCGTTTGCAGCCAGAGCGTGGTGCCGTCGCGCAGGGTGTAGGTGGTTTCCAGCACCAGCTCCTGGCCCGTGCGCATCACGTAGTCGTCGGTGCTGATAAACTCGCGGGCTTCGGCGGCCACCCGGCTGTCGGGGTCGTTGAGGTCCACGTCGCGGTGGTCACTCCGGGCCACAATCTCATCGAAGGTGCGGTTGCTGAACAGCACCTTGCCCCGGCCATTGGTTACCCAAATGATGTTGGGGGTGGTATCGACTACCATGCGCACAAACTCCTGCTGCTCCAGCAGGGTAGCCTCGCTGCGGCGCACCCGCTCCTCGGCGGCGTGGCGCTCCGTGATGTCGATGCCGTAGCCAATGACCAGGCGCAGCTCATTGTCGGGCCCGAACACGGGCTGCATGTGGCGCAGGGCCAGGCGCTGGCCGTTGCCGCTGGGGTCCGGAAAGGTTTCTTCCCAGGCTATGAGGCTGCGCTGCTCCACGGCCCGCCGGAAAATGCCGCGCCGCTGCTGAGCCAGCTCCAGCGGCCGGTTGCGGTACGCCAGGTACTCAAAGTCGTCGTGGCCGATAATCCACTCCCGCAGCGCCTGGTCGCGGATGGCGGCGGGGTTCACGTAGCGGTAGCGGTGCTCGGCGTCGAACACGGCCACGTCGGCGGGCAGCTGGCTGAGCACCGTTTCGTAAAACTCCTGCTGCTCGGCCAGGCGCTTTTCGGCATCCTTGAGGCCCGTGATGTCGGTGAAGTACAGGTTCACGTACTGGTCGTCGACGAAGGGCACCACGGCCAGCTGGTAGCACCGGTCGGCAAACCCAACTTCGAGCTGCTGGGCCTGGTTGGCGGCCAGCGCCGCCGTGGCTGCCTCGTAGAGCTTCCCCGCCAGCTCAGGCTGCGTGACAGGGGTAGTGTACTCCCGGTGCAGGGCCTCGGCGGCGGGGTTGGCGTACAGCACGTGGCCGTTCACGTCGAGGCGCAGGGTAGGGTTAGGGCTCTGGCCCGGAATCCGGGACAAGGAATGCAGGTGCTGCTCGGTGCGCCGCGCCTGCGTCACGTCCCGAAACGACAGCAGGTAGCCGGCCGGGACCAGCTCATCCTGCCCGCTCATGGGCACAAAGTCCAGCTCCAGCACGGTGCCATCGGCCAGGGCCAGGTCTTCGCCCAGCACGCGCTGGTTGGCCCGCCGAATGGCTTCCAGGCGCTGGCGGGCCACCTCGGGGCGGGCCGTCCGGTTGAGTAGCTGCTCCAGCACCGGCGCTACGGGCTGCTCCAGCAAGTCCACGGGTGTTTGCTGCAGCCCAAACAAGTCGCAAAACTCCTGGTTGAGTAGGGCCACCATGCCGTGATAATGCACCACCAGCACCGCCACGCGCAGGTTCTGGGTGAGGCGGGTGATGCTGTCGGTCAGGCGGTTCACCACCCGCTGCGTCGAGGCCAGGTGGCGGCGCAGGTCGCGCACCTGCTGCTCGGCGGCGGCGCGGGCCTGGCGCTCCAGGGCCAGCTGTTCGGGCAAGGAAGCCAGGTCAGAATCAGATTCGGAGGAAGGAAACATGGGGCAGCGGGCAGCCGGTGGCGGGGCCGCAAAGCTAAGGTTGCTCGGGCGCCGGCGCCGGCCAGATAAACACGATACTAGTAAGGGGAAAGGTACGCAATAGCCGGCATCAGACCAATGCCACCGTCGCCCCGAAACCAGCTACCAGTCCCGCTCCCAGCGCCAAACCCGTCCACACTTGCGCCGGGGTGTGGGCGTGCAAAGCCAAGCGGGCCCAGCCCACGGCAGCGGCCACCAGTGCAGTGCCGGCCAGCCACCCCGCAGCGTGCCCCGGTGCCACCCCGCCCAGGTATAGTAGGGCCAGCAGCGCCACGGCACCCCCCACGCCCACGCTATGCGCCGAAATCTTCCAGCGCAGCGTAATCAGAAACGTCAGCACCACGGCCCCCGTCATGCCCAGCATCATCTGCGGCAGCAAGGCATCAAAGCGGCCGGGGCGGTGCAGCAGCACGGCCGCCGCCCCAAAGCCGATGGCGGCCAGTAGCAAGGGCCACGCCCGCTGCCGCCGCTCAGGCAGCTCCAGCGAATCCACCAGGCCCAGATAGTACAGCACAGCCGTACCAAGCGTAGGCAGCACAAACGTGAACAGCACCACCACGCCCAGCACCACCCACCGGTCGGGCAGCTCCGGCTGCTGCACCGCTCCCGGCAGCTGGTAGCACACCACGTAAAACAGGTAGAACGGCACCAGCAACGGATGAAACACCGCCGATAAAGCCGTGGCGAGGGGTTTGTTCACAAGGGACTAAGGGACTTGGAAGCTTAAGGACTTAGAGGATGTTGGAAAGTTACTAGACCGTCCTGCTGAGCCTGTCGAAGCATCTCTCCCGCTTCGTCCTCACGATTGAAGTTACCCCCGGTAGAGATGCTTCGACAGGCTCAGCAGGACAATAGCATTGCAATGTCAACACGCGAGCTGCTTCGCCTTCGCCTCCGGCTGCGCTTAACAGGACGGTCAACTAAGACCCTAAGACCCCAAGCCCCTAAGTCCCTGCTTACAACTCCTTCCGCAGGCGGGCTACCGGAATGTTCAGCTGCTCACGGTACTTGGCTACGGTGCGGCGGGCAATGTTGTAGCCGCGGGCGTTGAGCATCTTTTCCAGCTTGTCATCCGACAGCGGCTTGGCTTTGTTTTCGCCGTCGATGATTTCCTTGAGAATGTGCTTGACCTCGCGGGAGCTGGCGTCCTCGCCCGAGTCGGTGGCAATGCCTTCGGAGAAGAAGTACTTGAGCGGGTAGATGCCGAACTCGGTCTGCACCGATTTGGAGTTGGCCACCCGGCTCACCGTGCTGATGTCCATGCCGATTTCCTGGGCTATGTCCTTCAGAATCATGGGCCGCAGCTTGCTTTCGTCGCCGTCGAGGAAAAACTCGCGCTGGTAGCGCACAATGGCGTCCATGGTGCGCAGCAGCGTGTTCTGGCGCTGCCGGATGGCGTCGATAAACCACTTGGCCGAGTCCAGCTTCTGCTTCACGAAGGTCACGGCCTCCTTCATCTTCTTGTCCTTCTTCGAGGCCTTGTCGTAGGCCCGGAACATCTCGGTGTAGGCCGGCGACACGCGCAGGTCGGGGGCGTTGCGCGAGTTCAGGGTCAGGTTGAACTGCCCGTTCTCGTTGGTGAGGATGAAGTCGGGAATGATGTACTGCACCTTGCCCATGCCCACCGGGCCGGTGCCGCCGGGCTTGGGGTTGAGCTTGAGAATCAGGGCAATGGCTTCTTTCAGCTCGTCGTCCTCCAGGTCCAGCTTCTGCTGAATGCGCTGGTAGTGCTTCTTGGTAAACTCATCGAACGTCTCGTTCAGGATACGCTCGGCGTATTCGGTTACCTCGTCCTGGGGGCGGCGCTCCAGCTGGAGCAGCAGGCACTCCTGCAAGTCGCGGGCCCCGATGCCGGGCGGGTCGAAGCTCTGAATGACGTGCAGCACAGCTTCAATCTCGGGCACGGTGGCCTCGATGTTCTGTGAAAACGCCAGGTCGTTGGCAATGGCGGCCAGGTCGCGACGGATGTAGCCGTCGTTGTCGATGGAGCCAATGAGCTGGCGGCCAATGGCTTCCTGCTTTTCATCGAGGTCGGCAAAGCCCAGCTGATCGAGCAAGGAGTCCACCAGGGAGCCGCTGGTGTCGGCCAGGGGCATTTCCCGGTCGTCCTCGTCCTCACCGGGGCCGTCGCCCTGCATTTTATAGCCGGCTATTTCATCGTCGTTGAGGTAGTCGCTCAGGTCGAGGTCGTCGCCACTGTCGTCTTTCGAGTCGGCGGGTTCTTCTTTCGTGGGTAGCTCTACTTCGGGCTGCTCTTCGCTACGGTCGTCAAAATCCTCGTCCAGGGTGTTATCCGGGTTGTCAAACTCGGCGTCGGGGTCGTTGTCGAAGTCCTCATCCGAGTCGTCCGAATCGTCGCGGTCCTGCTCCTCAAATTCCTCCTCGTGGTCGTCGCCTTCCTCCAGGGCCGGGTTTACCTCCAGCTCCTCCTTGATACGAGCTTCCAGCTCTGCCGTCGGAATTTGCAGCAGCTTAATGAATTGTATTTGTTGGGGGGACAGCTTCTGAGAGAGAAGCTGCTTCATGTCCAGTCGTTGCATACTCTGAAAACGCGTACACCCCGCCAGGGTCGAAACGGGGTGTTAGGTCAAATATAGGCCTTTCTGTACTTGGGTTGGCGCTAAAATGTTAGGAAAGAAATAGCGCCGAAACTATGTGAGGTCTATTCCGCGACGAGCCAAGCGGGTAGGGCAGTCGGCACCCGCCCAGATACTGGCTTGGCTCGTCGCGGAACGGATTTCCGCGCTACTTTTGCCTTCCGCAACTTTTTATCATTCAGAAGAACACAATCTTTCGATGGCTGACCTCCGACGAACCAGCGTGCAAGAGCTGTTGCGCAGCACCGACCTGGACCGCGACGTGCTGGTGCGCGGCTGGGTGCGCACCCGCCGTGGCAACAAATACGTGCAGTTTATAGCCCTGAACGACGGCTCCGGCTTCAATTCCATTCAGGTAGTGGCCAATGCCGAGCAGTTCCCGGAGGAGAAGCTGAAGGCCGACGGCGTGGAGAACGGGGCCGCCGTGCAGGTGCGCGGCCGGCTGGTAGCCTCCCAGGGTAAAGGGCAAGCCGTTGAAATTCAGGCCGAAGAAATTACGGTGTACGGCACCGCCGACCCCGCTGCGTACCCACTCCAGAAAAAGGGGCACACGCTAGAGTTTCTGCGCGACATTGCCCACCTACGCCCCCGCACCAACACCTTTGGAGCGGTGCTGCGCATCCGGCACGCCATGGCTTTTGCCATCCACGACTACTTCAACCGCCACGGCTTCTACTACGTCCACACGCCCATCATCACCGGCTCCGACGCCGAGGGCGCCGGCCAGATGTTCCGCGTCACAACCCTGCCCGACCAGAACCCGCCGCTGATGGAGGACAAGTCGGGCGTGGACTACAAGCAGGACTTTTTCGGCAAGCAAACCAACCTCACCGTATCGGGGCAGCTGGAGGCCGAGGTAGCGGCCCTGGCCCTTGGCAAGGTGTACACCTTCGGGCCCACGTTCCGGGCCGAAAACTCCAACACCGCCCGCCACTTGGCCGAGTTCTGGATGGTGGAGCCCGAAATGGCCTTCTACGACCTCCAGGACAACATGGACCTGGCCGAGGACTTCCTCCGCAGCCTGGTGCGCTACGCCCTGGAGCACTGCCCGGAAGACCTGCAATTCCTCAACGACCAGTACGATAAAGAGCTGCTCAGCCGCCTGCGCTTCGTGGTCGACAACGATTTCCAGCGCCTCACCTACACCGAGGCCGTGGACATTCTGAAGTCAGCCAAGCAGAAGTTCGAGTTTCCGGTGGACTGGGGCACCGATTTGCAATCGGAGCACGAGCGGTATTTGGTGGAGAAGCACTTCCGGAAGCCGGTTATTCTCACCAACTACCCCAAGGACATCAAGGCCTTCTACATGAAGCTGGACGAGGACGGCCGCACCGTGCGGGCCATGGACGTGCTCTTCCCTGGCATCGGCGAAATCATCGGCGGCTCCCAGCGCGAAGAAGACCTGGAGAAGCTGCGCCGCCGCATGGCCGAGATGCACGTACCCGAGCACGAGCTGTGGTGGTACCTGGAGCTGCGCAAGTACGGCACCGCGCCCCACGCCGGCTTCGGCCTGGGCTTTGAGCGCCTGCTGCTCTTCGTGACCGGCATGGCCAACATCCGGGACGTTATTCCCTTCCCGCGGTACCCGAAAAGCGCGGAATTCTAAACCACGGATTCCGGCGGATTTTTCGGATTACGCGGATTTTGTGCATGGGTAGAAAAGCAACAGGTGGTTCCGGGTGGGGCCGCCTGTTGTGTTTTATAAATTATCAAGCGGTGCACGTGGTTTAGTCCACTCTTGAGGTAGTACGTTGTTGGCAATATCGGCTTGGATGGACTCAATTAACCGGCGGGCTAGTTCGAGTTGAGCAGCAGGACTGAGTCGCATCAAGTCAGGTAGTATACGCGCTATGAAAGCTTCCTCAGCAAGATCTAGAGTAGCCATAACGGGATAAGTTGAATCTGCGCAAGATAACGAAACGCGCCTAGCAGTAATTCCGCAGCTCCTTGTCATCCACGGCTACTAGCGCATCGAAGCGCAGCTCGAAGCCGTCGGCGAGGCGGAGGTACTCCACTTTTTCGCGGAGGTAGAGGTCTTGGATAGTGCCGTGGTAGGTGCTGGGCGGCGTGTCGGGCTGGGTGCGGTAAGTGAGGGTGCAGGCCTGGCCGGTAGTGGCGCGGGCTTCCAACTCGTCATAAAACGAGCAGCTGATGGGGCGGTACGTGGCTGACGTAGGCATAACGCAGCAAATGGTTACGGGGAAGAGTTAAGCCGCTTCGGCCGGTTCGTGCACGGCCACCAGCCAGTCGAGGCGCAGCTCGCAGCCATCCGAGAGACACAGGTACTCTACCTGCTCGCGCCGCCGAAGGTTTACGACCACCCCGCTGACGCTGAACTGGGCCGATGTGCCGGGCGTGCGGTACACCAGCAGGCAGCGGTGCCGCCGCCCAATCAAGGCCAGCAAATACGCGCGGGTGCGGCGGGGGCTGGCACCAAGGGGAGAGAACATAGCGCCCTGAACGGATTGAACCTTAAAAAGATGCATCAATTGTATACGCAGTGGGAGCCGCGCCTGGATTGCCGGGCCGCTGGACTGCTCTTCTGGCGTTTTTAGCCGAAAAAGGCCCCACTTCCTCGGCTGCGCTAGCCGGCGAAGTGGGGCCAGAAAGGAAGAACAGCCACCGGCGGCCGAAAGGACAAAACCTAGTGCTTGCCTTTGCCGTGGCCCTTGCCGGGGTGGCCGCCTCCGTGCTTGCTGTGGCCCCGGTCGTCATGGTCATCATGGTCGTAGCGCACGCCGGGCTGCACCACAATCACGCCGGGACCGGGAGCCGCGCGGCGCATCTTCTTGGCCTGGCCGGGCGGCATGCCGTGGGGGTGGCCTTTGTAGCCGTAGCGGCTCCGGTGCTCCTGCACCCGCACCCACGGCGTAGCCCCGCGGTAATCAATAACGATGGGGTGGAACTGAGCGGGATTGTAGCCGCTGAGCGAGGCTACGCGCAGCCACTTCCCGTCGCGCTGCACGATGTAGCGCTGGGCTTGCAGGTCGTAGTAGCCGCCGTACTCGGGCACGTAGTAATACTGCGCACCGGCCGGCGCAGCCGGGCCCCAGCTGGGCGGGTTGATGTTGATGGTAACCTGGGCGCGGGCGGCTCCCGCCGTGAGCAGCACGGCCAGCAGACCCGAAAAAGCGAGCTTGGAAAGCGTCTTCATACACAGAAAAGCTACGTGGAAAAAACAGCTGCGACCCGTGAGGCAAGAACAACGCCAAAGTCCAGCTTGGGGCCAGCTGGCTTCGGCTACAGATGCCGACCTGTACCCCACCCCCAGCCCACGCCGCCTCATGCGCGGAATCTAGCGTGAGGTAAGACGGCTGATACGGAAAGCGCAGGGGACAAAAGCCGACGGTTGCTTGTTACAGACCATCTGCCTCGGGGTGAGCTTTCGGTGGCTGTTGCCAAACCGACTGGCAAAGAAGCTATTCGGGCTAGTTGCCGGCTCACCTTTTGCGTACTTTTGCAGACTTATCCGCTTCGCTGCCGCATGGCCAAAAAATCAACTGCTTCCGCTTCTGCTACCACCGCTGCTGCCGCTCCTAAGGCCAAGCGCAAGGCTGCCCAACCTGCTGCCGCGGCCGTAGCCGACCACGCCGGCCACCACACCACCGAAGCCGTGCAGGCCGTGCCCCGCGCCGAAGTGGTGAATGAGGCCGTTATTGAACAGCACGTAGCCGCTACCCGCGGCCAGCTCACTGGCCCCGCCGACCTGGAAGCGCCCTACATCGAGGTGTACGGGGCGCGGGAGCACAACCTTAAAAACGTGTCGGTGCAGATTCCGCGGGGGCGGCTGGTGGTGTTTACGGGCATTTCGGGTTCGGGCAAGTCGTCGTTGGCTTTCGACACGATTTACGCCGAGGGGCAGCGGCGCTACATGGAAACGTTTTCGGCCTATGCCCGCTCGTTCATGGGTGGGCTGGAGCGGCCCGACGTGGACAAGATTGAGGGCTTGTCGCCGGTGATTAGCATCGAGCAGAAGACGACCTCGCGCAACCCCCGCTCCACGGTGGGCACCATCACCGAGATTTACGACTTCCTGCGCCTGCTCTACGCCCGCACGGCCGAGGCCTTCAGCTACGCCACCGGCCAGAAGATGATCCGGCAGAGCGACGACCAGATTATCAACTACATTCTCAAGCACTACAAGGACAAGAAGCTGGTGGTGCTGGCCCCCGTAGTGAAGGGCCGCAAAGGCCACTACCGGGAGCTGTTTCAGCAGGTGGCCAAGCTGGGCTTTACCAAAGTGCGCGTCGATGGCGAGCTGCTCGACATCACCCCCAAGATGCAGGTGGACCGCTACAAAATCCACGATATTGAAATTGTCATCGACCGGCTGGTAGTGAAAGAAGAAGACCGGTTCCGGCTGTCGGGCTCCATGCAGAACGCCCTGACCCACGGCAAGGGCACGGCTCTGGTCCTGGACCCGGATACGCAGAAAACGCAGTTTTTCTCGCGCTTCCTGATGGACCCGGCCACTGGCATTGCCTACGACGACCCGGCGCCCAACACGTTCAGCTTTAACTCGCCCTACGGCGCCTGCCCCACCTGCAATGGCCTGGGCGAAGTGCAGGAAATAACCGAAGACTCGGTGATGCCCGACAAGAAGCTCAGCATCAGTCGCGGCGGCATTGCGCCCCTGGGTGAGTACCGCGACATCTGGATTTTCCAGCAGCTGGGCGTTATTCTCAAGAAACACAAGGCCAGCCTGAGCACGCCCCTGGAAAAGCTGCCGCCGGACCTGGTGGAGCGGCTGCTGCACGGCATCCCGGAGGAGGAAGACGCCGACCCGAAAAAGGCCAGCTACTCCGAGCCGTTCGAGGGCATCATTCCCTTCCTGCGCCGCCAGATGGAATCCGATTCCGAGAACATTCGGGAGTGGATTCAGCAGTACACCCAGGCCCAGGAGTGCCCGGAGTGCCACGGCTTCCGCCTCAAGAAAGAAAGTCTGCACTTCAAGCTCGACGGCCGCCACATCGGGGAGCTGTCTATTATGGACCTAAGCCAGCTGGCTTCCTGGTTTGAGGGGCTGGAAGACCGGCTCACGGAGCGCCAGAACCTGATTGCGCGGGAGCTGCTGAAGGAAATCCGCAAGCGCATCGGGTTTTTGCTGGAAGTGGGCCTCGACTACCTCAACTTGCACCGCTCGGTCCGCACGCTGAGTGGGGGTGAGAGCCAGCGCATCCGGCTGGCCACGCAGATTGGCACCCAGCTCGTGGGCGTGCTCTACATCATGGACGAGCCCAGCATCGGCCTGCACCAGCGCGACAACGAGCGCCTGATCAAGGCCTTGCAGCACCTACGCGACCTGGGCAACTCGGTCATCGTGGTGGAGCACGATAAAGACATGATTCTACACGCCGACCACGTGCTCGACATCGGCCCCGGCGCGGGCATTCACGGCGGCCACATTGTGGCGGAAGGCTCCCCGACCGAGATTTTCTCGTCGGGCTCCCTCACGTCGCAGTACCTAAGCGGACAGAAGCACATTGAGCTGCGCAAGAAAAAGCGCAAGGGCGAAGGCAACGAGCTGGTACTGAAGGGTGCGCGCGGCCACAACCTCAAAAACGTGACGGCCAAGTTTCCGCTGGGCAAGCTCATTGCCGTCACGGGCGTGTCGGGCTCGGGCAAGTCGAGTTTGATTCACGATACGCTCTACCCGATTCTCAACCAGCACTTCTTCAACAGCAAGCGGGAGCCACTGGCGTACGACAAGATTGAAGGGCTGGAGTTTATCGACAAGGTAATTGAGGTGGACCAGTCGCCGATTGGGCGCACGCCGCGCTCCAACCCGGCCACCTACACCGGCGTGTTCACCGAAATCCGCCAGCTGTTTGCTTCGCTGCCCGAGGCCAAAATTCGCGGCTACGGGCCGGGGCGCTTCTCGTTCAACGTGAAGGGCGGGCGCTGCGAAACCTGCGAGGGCGCCGGCATGCGCACCATCGAAATGAACTTCCTGCCCGACGTGCACGTGCCCTGCGAAACCTGCAAAGGCCGCCGCTACAACCGCGAAACGCTGGAAGTGCGCTTCAAAGGCAAGAGCATCACCGACGTGCTCGACATGACGGTGGAAAAAGCCGTGGAGTTCTTCGAGTTTCAGCCCCGCATCCTGCGCAAAATCCAGACCCTGAACGAAGTGGGCCTGGGCTACCTCACCCTGGGCCAGCAAGCCACCACGCTAAGCGGCGGCGAAGCCCAGCGGGTGAAGCTGGCCACCGAGCTAAGCAAAAAGGACACCGGCAAAACCTTCTACATCCTCGACGAGCCCACCACCGGCCTGCACTTCGAGGACATCAGCCACTTGGCCGCCGTGCTCCACAAACTGGCCGACAAAGGCAACACCGTCCTCATCATCGAGCACAACCTCGACCTGATTAAAGTAGCCGACCACATCATCGACATCGGTCCCGAAGGCGGCGCGGGCGGCGGCACCATCGTGGCCCAGGGCACGCCTGAGCAAGTGGCCAAAGCCGCCAAAGGCCACACCAGCCGCTTCCTGGCCGAGGAGCTGAAAACCAGCAAGTATGCCGATGTGGCGTAAGCTTCAGCTTGCGCCGTACGCCGCACGCCCGATACCGGACAACTGGTTTTTTAACCAAGTAAAAAGCTCGCTGTGTATTCCGCAGCGGGCTTTTTGCATCTGCGTGGCACATTGCTTCTTCATCCTCAGAAAAATATTCCATCACGCAACCAACCATTCCCTCACGGCCTGACACTTTCCGTCAAATTTCAGGTCCCTGTCTGTGACTGCCTCTCCTCTGCCCCTCGAAGAACAGCACCTGCTCACTGGCTGCCTGGCCCAGGACCGGCACGCGCAGTACCAGCTGTACCAGCGCTACAAGTCGGCTATGTTTTCGGCGGCCCTGCGCATTCTCAACGACCGGGACCTGGCCCAGGATGCTTTGCAGGAGGCTTTTGTGGAGGTGTTTCAGCACCTAGCCGACTTCCGGCAGCAGTCTACCCTGGGGGCTTGGATTAAGACCATCGTGGTGCGGCGGGCCCTGCGCACCCTGCGGCGCGAGCAGCGCATGGACGTGTACGACCAGGAGCGCCACCCCGAGCCCCTAGTAGCCTGGCACGACAACCTCACGGGCGAGGCCCTGGAAAAGGCCATTGGCGAGCTGGCCGCCGGCTACCGGGCCGTGTTTTGCCTGGTGGAGGTAGAAGGCTATGCCCACCGCGAGGTAGCCGAGCTGCTGGGCATCACGGAGGGCACCAGCAAGTCGCAGCTCTACCACGCCAAGCGCCTGCTGCAACGCAAACTTCAGCATCTCTACTCATGAGTACGATACCCGAACAACCGGAAGCCGGCCGCCCCAATCTGCGGCGGGCTCTCGATACCCTTCCTCAGCACGAGCCCGATTCGGCTGCCTGGGCCGCCATTGAGGTCCGGCTGGCCGCTGACGAGGCTCTGGCCCGTGCTGTGCCCGCGCTACCCCAGCACGAGCCCGACGACGCCCTCTGGGGCCAGATTGCTGCGCGCCTGGATCAGGCCGCGCCCGCCCTATCACTCTCTAAAGTTGAAGCGCCGACTGGGGAGGCCGTGGTGCGGTCCTTGTGGCCGGCTCCGGCCATGCGCCGTGTGCTGGCCCTGGCCGCCAGCGTAGTGCTGCTGCTGGGCGTGTGGTGGCTGTTGCGCCCCGCCACTATCGGCCCCCGCGAAACGGTGGCTTACACCCAGGAAGAAGTGGTGCCCCTGCCCGCCCCACCCACTGCCCCGGCCGCCGACCCGCTGGAGCAGCAAGGCTTGTCCTTCATTGATGCGCACTGCACCTCGCTGCCCACCGTGTGCCAGACGGGCGAGTTCCGCTCCCTGCGTAGCCAGCTGACCGAGCTGGAAACCGAGCAGGCCCGCCTCCAGCAGGACGTCCGCCGCTTCGGCCAGTCGCCGGAATTGCTGCGCCAGCAGGCCCAGCTTACGGCCCTGAAAGCTTCTATTACCCGCGAACTAGTTCAATTGCTTATCTCATGAACCGTGTCCTTGTCACTTACTCCTTGGCACAGCTGCGAACGGGCCTGCTGGCCGCGCTGCTGGGGCTGCTCCTGCTGCCCGCAGCCTGGGCGCAGCAGAAAGTGCAGGTCGTGACCCGCACGCTGGAGCAAAGCTGGAGCTGCCCGCCCGGCATGGCCGTGCGCATCCGGGCCGAAAAAGCCACGCTGCGGGTGCGGGGCTGGGACAAGCCCACCGTGCAGGTGACCTTGCGGCTGAGTGCCCGGCACCCCGAGCGGGCCGTGGCCGAGCAGGACCTGCCCGTGGCCCGCTACCGCCTGCAAAAGAACGGTAATGCCCTGGACTTGCTTAACTTCTTTTCCCTGCCAGCCGGCGCTCCGGCCGTGCGCAGCGACCTGCGCGCCGAGTACACCGTGCTTATGCCGGCCGGCAACCCCATCCACATCATTAACGCCTACGGGCAAACCGAGCTGGCCGACCTGACCGGGGAGCAGGAGCTGGAACAGAGCTTCGGGAAGATTATGCTCAGCAACCTGCGCGGCACCCTGGCCATAACGGCCCGCTACGCCAGCCTGGCCGCCACCAACGTGCAGGCTAGCTTCCGCTGCGACGCCAACAAGTCCAGCGTGGAGCTGCTGGGGCTGGGCGGCACCTGTTTCGTGCGCAACTTCTACGGCAACATCCGGGTGCAGCCTACGGCGGCCCTGCGCAAGCTCACCGTAGAGGCCGACCGTACCGAAGTGGTCATCAGCGCCCCGCAGCCGGAGCAGTTTGCCTATCAGCTGGGCGTGCTGCAAGGCACCCTGACCGTGCCCCCAGCCTACAACGAGGCGAAGAAGGGGAGCAGCCGCGCCACACTAGCTACGCCCCAGGGCAAGCGGCCTTTGCTCCACGTGAATACCTCCTACGCGCCGCTGACGCTGCAAACCCAGGCGCTTTCCTCCCAGCTCTGAGCAGCCGGCCTGCCTCCAGCTGCTCCGGGTGTCTTGTTCTTCCCCTGCTACACGCTCCTTTGCCATGCCACACTCGTCTACCTTTCGCATCTGCCAACAGCTGCTCTGCGCGGGGCTGCTGGCCGGTGCCACCTCTTCGGCCCTGGCCCAAACCACTCCCGCCGACACTGCCCGCCTGAGCTACGGCGAAGAAACCGTGACTGCGCCTCCTCTGGTAGCCGATACGCTGCTACGGGTGCAGCGCGAAGACCAGGGCCTGTGGAAGCTGGGCCTGAACAACTTCACCCTGAGTAGTGCCAACCTGCTCGATTCCAGCAGGTACTACACCCGCCACGGAGTGCATATAGCGTATGAGCGTCGGCTGGGGCACCCGGCTTGGTCGGTGATGGGCGAGGTAAGCCCGGCCGTGATTCGCTACCGCACCGAGGCCGGCGCGGCTCTGAAGCGGCGTTTGGAGGTGCGCACCCAGCTAGCCGGGCGCTACTACTATAACCTAGGGCGGCGCCTGCGCCTAGGCCGAAATACCACCCACTTCTCGGCCAATTACGTGTCACTAGCCTTCGCCAACCGGGTAAGCCCGCTGCGCGACTATGCAGAGCTGGGCGCTGTGTATGGCTTGCAGCGCCGCCTGGGCCGCTACAGCTTTCTGGACGTCAACGTCGGATTGGGCAGCGACTTATCCAGCCGCATGCCAGGGCTGTATCCTACGGGCAGCTTTCGCATCGGGGTGGCGCTCAGCTCCTGGCCGGTAGCGCCGTACCAGGCCCGGCCAGTTCCCCTGAACGAGGACCAGACCTTGCGTCCGCGCGCTTATGCCGGCCTGTTCCTGGGGGGCTATATCTATCAGGTGCACTACTCCGCCAGCAGCCCCTACCGAACCTTGCCCAATCAGTTGCCCTCTACCGTTACAGGAAATCAGTCAGGAGTGGGAGTGTATGATCTGGACTTTTTTCCTCTCTACTACTATGCCGGCTACTACGTAAGCTCGCGCCTAGCCGTGCAGGTGGGGTGGCAGCAAGCCAGCACTAGCTCGTCCAGAAGTGCAGCCAACTCGTCAGGCCTTACTGCCCAAGGAGTGGCGAAAGAGCGGGGCGTGGCGGTGCCCACGTTGGTGCGCTACTCCCTCACCCGCGTCTTCCTGAAGCGGTTGCAGTTCGACGCCGTGGGCGGACTGGTACCGATATGGTCGTCGGTGCGCTACCGGGAGCAGTGGCTCACTAATGGGCAAATCACGAGTGAATACGGCTTTCGGCGCCGCGCTTTCGGGCTGCACGCCACCGGCGGTCTGAATATCAGCTATGGGTTCGGACGGCGGCGGCGCATCCAGCTCACCTCGGAGCTGATGCTGACGACAGCCCTGCGGGAACGGGCTAAGGGAACCGACCAGAATCTGCGAGGTGGCATCAGCGTGCTCGGTTTGCGCTACCGGTTTGGCTATCGGTAGTTTGCCGTCCCGGAATGCAAAAAGCCCGTTACACAGCTGTAACGGGCTTTTTTTGCTAGTATACTAGCAAGCATAGGCCGAAGCATATGCTACATCATAGCAGCATGCTTCTTCGACATATCCAAGTGGCTTTGTACTACAGGCGTCGTCTTGTTAATGAAGCCTTGCAGGTCGGCGTCCTGGGTCATTTTCAGGTGAGCCTTCATGGTGTTCACCGTCTTCTGGTGGTCGAGTACCATCTGGTCCATGAACTTCTTCTCGAACTCCTTGCCCGACAAGGCCCGCATGGACGTGGCAATGGCTTTGTGCTCCTCGTCCATGTCGGTGGGCAAGGTCACGCCTTTTTTCTGGGCCACGGCCTTCAGGTCGGCTGTCGACTTGGTGTGGTCCTTAATCATCATGTTGGCGTGGTCCTTGGCCATGCCCGTTACGCCTTTTTCCAGGGCCAGCTTGCTTAGCTGAATCTCGTTCTGGTCGCTGTGGGCCGCCGACTTCATGAACTCCTCGTCGGTGGAGTGCGGAGCCGTGGGGCCTTGGTCGTCGGTGTTAGCGGCCGAAGGTGTGGTGGCGTCGGTGGCGGCAGCCGTGCTGCTCGTGCCACTGGTTTCGGCGGCGTCCGGGGTGCCGTTGCCGCGCCCGCTCGACGTGTCGGTGGCGGTGGTAGCGCCGGCCGTGTCGGTGTTGGAGGTGTTGCAGGCTCCCAGGCTCAGCAGGCCCAGGCAGGCTACGGAAAGGATGATGCGTTTCATAGACGTTGGTGGTTAATTAGTGGTAAGTACGGAGAGAGAGTTCTGAGTAGGAGTGCGTTAGGGGCGCGGCGTGGCAGCGGTGCTGTCCGTAGCCGCCCCAGCGGAGTCGGCATCGGCCGTAACAGTGGGGCCGGCCTGGTTGTCAATCACCACGGCGTCGGCTTTTACCCCGCCTTCGTCGGCGGCCTGGTTCATGTCGCTGACGGCTTCGCCAGCGGTGGCGTCGTCGCGTTTTTCGGTGTTGCAGCCGCTCAACAGCAGCACGGAAGCTACAGTAAAGGCCGGCAGGAAGCGCATTTTCATAGAGAAAGCAAAAGGAGAGAAAGTTATTTTTTCAGTTGGTCCTGCACCTGTTCGGCGGCTTCGAGGTGCTGCTTGAGCTGAGCCAGCTGCCGGGCGGCCAGCGCCCGGATGTCGCCGTCGTAGGCATCTTCGCTCATGTCGTCGTAGTCGTCGATGCTCTGCTCGTGCAGCTTCTCCAGCTGCTCCAGGTAGCGCGTGTCGAAGGCCGGGCCGTTAAGGGCCGTCAGCTCGCCGGCCTGCTCGCCCTGGTCTTTACCCAGGGCCGAGGGCAACACAATGCTTTTCTGCGCCGCCAGAGTTTTCACTTCCTGCTGCAAGCCCGTGTGCTGGCTGACGATGGTTTGGGCCAGCGTTTTGACGGCCGGCGAGGTGGCTTTGCGCAAGGCTATCTGGCTGATTTCCAATAGCAACATGCCGCGGCTAGCGGCGTTTACGACAAACTCGGCGTCGCGCTGCTGCTTTTCGGTTATGTCTTGTTCGCCGATGCGCTTCTCGTTCTGAAACTTGGCTTCGGCTACCGGGTCCTTGTTGCTCTCACCGCCCGAGCAGGCTACGAGCAGTGGCAACAGCAGCAAACCAGTCCATCGAGCAACCAGCATAAAGTCAAAGTTTTAAAGAAAGGCGAGTGATGAAAAGGCTATACGAGCCCTAACGGTTGGGGTTGGTATCTGGCCGGCTTAAAAAACCTTCCCGCTTAGCTAAACTCAACCGTAATTGGCTCATTAGCCAGCGGCACCTGGCCGGACAATATGGTATAAACAAACTGCCGCCGGCTGCACTAGCAACCGGCGGCAGTTCACTGTTTGGGCGTACGGGGCGGCTTATTTTGCCACTACCACGGTGCCGCGCAGGGTCAGCACCTGCGGCGCGTCGGCGGTGTTAGTCGTAACGGTTACGGTTTTGTTGAAGCCGCCCAGGTTGGCGGCATTGAAAGTGGCCGTAATGGCTGCCGATTGGCCGGGCTGGATGGCTTCGGTGGGGTAGGAAGTGGCCGTGCAGCCGCAGGAACCTTGCACTTGGGTGAGCAGCACGGGCACTTTGCCGGTGTTTCTGAACGTGAAGGTGGCCGTGACGGGCACAGCCTGCACGATTTCGCCGAAGTTGTGCTGCGTGGTGCGCCACTGCACGGCACTGCTGGCGACGGGTGCGGCGGCCACCGCCGCCGGAATGGAAGCAACAAACGAAGTTTCGGAGAAGCCGAGAGTGGCCGCCGCTGCGGTAAGCAAAAACGCAATTTTCATGGCTGTTTAGGGCAAATGAAAGGTGAGAAGATAGAGTGGTGGCGCCGGTTCAAAGGTAGATAAGCGGTTCTGGCAGCGGTGTTAAGGAAAGCTCAAGAGTTGTTAATGAGATGTTAATGCCGCCGGTGAGCCGCGGCCGGAGCGCGGGGCAGTAGTAGCTTAGGGGCATGAATTCGGCCACCATTCGGACGGTAATCGTGCTGGGCGTGGTGTCGGTGCTGGGCATCGTCACCATGCAGATGTATTGGGTGCGCAAGGCCTTCGACAACGAAGAGCGGCAGTTCAACCAAAGCCTCTGCATTGCCCTGAAAAATGTGGCCGCCCGCCTGGCTACTTACAACGGCGTGGCCCTGCCGGCGCAGAGCCCGGTTAGCCAGCTGTCATCGAACTATTACGTGGTCAACGTCAACGACCGGATAGATGCCGGCGTGCTGGAGCACTACCTGCGCCAGGAGTTCAACGCCCTCAACCTGCGCATGGACTACGAGTATGCCATCTACGACTGCACCACCGATCGGATGGTGTACGGCAGCTACGTGAGTGCCCGCGCCCCGCGCCCGGCGGCTCCGGTGGCGGCGCTGCCCAAGTATCACCGCTACACTTACTACTTCGGGCTGCACCTGCCCGCGCGGACTTCCTACCTGGTAAGCCGGCTCGATATCTGGATGCTGATGTCGGTGATTCTGCTGGTGGTAACGGGCTTTTTCGGGTACGCGTTGTTCGTGATTCTGCGTCAGAAGCAGCTGTCGGAAGTGCAGCGGGACTTCATCAACTCCATGACCCACGAGTTCAAAACGCCCATTGCCACCATCGGGCTGGCCGCCGATGTGCTGGCCGCCCCCGACGCGGCCCAGCACCCACAGCGGCTGCGCAGCTACGCCGGCATCATTCAGGAAGAAAACCGCCGCCTCAACCAGCAGGTAAACAAGGTGTTGCAGCTGGCCCGCGGCGAGCGGGCAGTCCTGGGCCTGCACCCCGAGCGGCTCGACCTGCACGCGCTGATTGAGCAAGTGGTGCGCAACTTTCCCGCGCCGGCCCGCATCGAAACCGAACTGGCGGCCCGGCCCGCCCACGTTCACGCCGACCCTACGCACCTGGCTAACCTGCTGTTCAACCTGCTCGACAACGCCGTGAAGTACGCCGCCGCGGCGCCGCTGGTGGTGCGCCTGGGCACGCGCACCCACGGCCGCCAGCTGCACCTCACCGTGGCCGACAACGGCGTGGGCATTGCGCGCCCGTACCAGCGGCGCGTGTTCGAGAAGTTCTTCCGGGTGCCCGCCCCAGCGGCCCGCGCGGCGGCGCCGGCGGGGTTTGGGCTGGGCCTGTACTACGTGCGCAGCGTGGCGCAGGCCCACCGCTGGCACTTGTCGCTGAACAGCGCGCCGGGGCAGGGCAGCACGTTCACGCTCGTTATGCCGGGGGAGCCTGCCTATGCCTGAGCCCCAGCCCGCTGCCCGCCTGCTCTACGCCGAAGACGACGTGAACCTGGGCTTCATAACCTGCGACTTGCTCACGGGCCGCGGCTACCACGTCACGCACTGCCCCGATGGCGCCGCGGCCCTGGCCGCCTTCGACCAGGGCATGTTCGACTTGTGTTTGCTGGACGTGATGCTGCCCGGCGCCGATGGCTTTGCCGTAGCCCAGCACATTCGCCGCCGCAACGCCCACGTACCCATCTTGTTTCTCAGCGCCAAATCACTAAAAGAAGACCGGATAGCCGGCCTGCAAACCGGCGCCGACGACTACATTACCAAGCCCTTCAGCTTCGAGGAGCTGGTGCTGCGCATCGAGGTATTCTTGAAGCGCCGCACCGTGGGCGGGCCGGCGCGGCCAGCAGAAGTACGGCTGGGCCAGTACCGCTTCAACGCCGACAACCTCACGCTGACCGGGCCGGCCGGGGCGGCAGTTCTCACCCAGAAAGAAGCCCAACTGCTTGCCCTCTTCAGCCAGCGCCCCGGCCAGGTGCTGCGGCGCGAAGACATCCTGCAAACCCTCTGGGGCTCCGACGACTACTTCCTGGGCCGCAGCCTCGACGTGTTCATCTCGCGCCTGCGCAAGCACCTGCGCCACGACCCCGCCTTGCAGCTGCGCAACGTGCCCCGCGTGGGCTTTGTGCTGAACGTGGCCGCCGCGCCGTAGGGCCGTTCCACGGCCGGGCGCGTGCGACGCGCCCCTACTGCCCGCGAAACTGAGGCTTGCGCTTCTCCAGAAAAGCCTGCACGCCCTCTCGGTAGTCCTCCGACTCGCCGGCAATCTGCTGGCAGTAGGCTTCGTAGTCGAGCATTTCGTCAAGAGTGCTGGCACCGGCTTTGTTGAGCATCTGCTTGATGAGGCCGATGGACTTGGTGGGCGCCTGGGCGTAGCGCGTGGCCAGGGCGTAAGTGGCCTCGTCGAGCTGCTCGGGCGCTACTACCTGGTTCACCAGGCCCAGCCGCAGCGCCTCCTCGGCCGTTACCTTGGAACCCAGTGTGCACAGCTCAAACGCCTTGAGCGTGCCCACCAGCCGCGGCAAAAACCACGACGAGCCCGAGTCGGGTACCAACCCAATATTAATAAATACCTCAATCAACGAAGCTTCCGACGAGGCAATAACAGCGTCGCAGGCCAGGGCCAGGGAGCAGCCGGCACCGGCCGCCACCCCATTGAGCCGCCCAATAATGGGCTTGGGCAGCCCGCGCATGGCCCGGATGATGGGGTTGTAGCGTTTGTGCAGGGAGTCGTAGAAGGAGCGGGGCTGGCCCTCAGCGGCTTCGGCTTCCTTGGCGGCTTTCAAATCCTGCCCCGAGCAAAATGCCCGCCCGGCCCCGGTCAGCACCACGGCCCGCACGCTGGCGTCGCGGGCCACCTGCTTTAGGGCGTCCTGTAGCTCGTAGCTCTGCGCGTCGTTGAAGGCGTTGAACACGTCGGGGCGGTTCAGGGTGATGGTGGCGACGCCATCCGGGCGCACGTCGTAGAGCAGGCAGGAGTACATGAGGAAATGAGTGAATCGGTGAATGAGTGACTGAGTGAATGGGTGAGTAAAGATACTGTCATCCTCATCTGGCTTCCGCGCAGCAAAGAGCCTGCTCACGATGGTACGGTGTCGGTTGCACAATAGGGTCGGGTTAGCAGTATCCGCTCAGGTGTTATAAGGCCCTTTGCACAGCTCAAGATGACAGCCTATTCACTCATTTGCTCATTTACTCATTCACTCATTCCCTTTCAGCAGCGCCTCGGCAATCAATAAGTCTTCTGGGGTAGTAATCTTGATATTGCGGTAGTCGCCGTCTACTAGATGAATCGGGTGCAAGTCTTCTACCACGCTGGCGTCGTCGGTGAAGGTGGGCAGCTCGGACAGCTGGTAGGCCCGGCGCAGCAGGTTAATTTCAAAGCACTGCGGGGTTTGCACGAGGCGCAGGCGGCTGCGGTTGAGGGCATAAGAACCCTGCTGGCTCAGGTTGCGCACCGAGTCCTTGGGCACCACCGCTGCTACCGCCGCGCCGTGGTTGTGGGCGGCCTGAAACGTGGCTTCAATGACGGCAGCCGGCGTGAGGGGCCGCACCCCGTCGTGCACGGCCACGATGCCAGCCGTGTGCTGCTGCAGGTGGGCCAAGCCGTTGCGCACCGAAGCCCAGCGCGAATGGCCGCCTGCCACCACCGCGTGCGGCAACCCCACGGCGTAGCGCGCACAAAGCTGCTGCCAGGTGTCAAACTGGTCGGGGGGCAGCACCACCACGCACTCCTGCACGCCTAGGGCCGGCTCCGAAAACCGCCGCAGCGTGTGCACCAGCACCGGCTCCCCGCCCAACTCCAGAAACTGCTTGGGCCGGTCGGTGCCCATGCGCGTGCCGCTGCCCCCGGCAACGATGATGGCAAAGCGGGATGTAGACATGAGAGGTGAGAAGTGAGAGGTGAGAAGGACAATTGCAAGACAGCAAAACGCCCGGCCACCAAAGGTAGCCGGGCGTAAGCGGTTCGTGAAGTTTCTGGAAGTGACGAAGGTCTACCCTCTCATGTCTCACCTCTCACTTCTAACTTCTCACCTCTATAAAATCAACATGGCGTCACCGTAGCTGAAGAACTTGTACTTCTCCTTGATGGCGGTTTGGTAGGCTTCGATGAGGAAGTCGTAGCCGGCAAAGGCGGCGGCCATCATCATCAGCGTGCTTTCCGGGGTGTGGAAGTTGGTGAGCAGCGTGTTGGCAATCTTGAAGTCGTGGGGCGGGAAGATGAACTTGTCGGTCCAGCCCTCGGTCGGCTTCAGGCGCGAGTTGGCCGACACCGACGACTCCATGGCTCGCATGGAGGTGGTACCCACGGCACACACCCGCTTCTTGGCATCCAGGGCCCGGTTCACCACCGCCGCCGACTCGGCCGGCACGATGAAGTTCTCCGAGTCCATCTTGTGCTTGGTCAGGTCCTCCACGTCTACGGGCCGGAATGTGCCCAGGCCCACGTGCAGAGTCACCGGCACCACGTCCACCCCTTTGATTTCCAGGCGCTTCAGCACCTCACGGGTGAAGTGCAGGCCCGCCGACGGAGCTGCCACGGCGCCGGTGTGCTTGGCGTAGATGGTCTGGTACCGCTCTTTGTCGGCGGCCTCAGTGTCGCGCGGAATGAACTCCTTCGGGATGGGCGTCTCGCCCAGGTCGTGCAGGGCTTTGTAGAATTCCTCGTCGGTGCCGTCGAACAGAAACTTGATGGTGCGGCCGCGGGAAGTGGTGTTGTCAATAACCTCGGCCACCATGTCCGACTCGCCGAAGTACAGCTTGTTGCCGACCCGGATTTTGCGGGCCGGGTCTACGAGCACGTCCCACAGGTGTACTTCCTTATTCAGCTCGCGCAGCAGGAACACTTCAATCTGGGCGCCGGTTTTCTCTTTATTGCCGTACAGGCGGGCCGGAAACACCTTCGTGTCGTTGACCACCATCACGTCGCCGTCGCCGAAATACTCGATAATATCTTTGAACACGCGGTGCTCAATCTTGCCGCTGTCGCGGTGCAGCACCATTAGGCGCGACTCGTCGCGGTTTTTGGCCGGGTGCTGTGCCAGCAGGCTTTCCGGTAAGTCAAATTTAAACTCAGACAGTTTCATGGGCCAGACAGGGCAATAGAAGGGGAACCTACTACAAAAATTTGAGCCGCGAAAGTACGCATCCGGCCGGTATTTTCCTTACTTTTCGCCTAAAATCTGCTTATTGCCCCTGCTACGCCCTTAGCCGAACTATTGCCACCGTATGAAAGCGCTACGCCTGACTTTGGAGAGTTTCCGCTTTGCGTGGCACGCCCTGAAAGCCAACTTGCTCCGCACCATTTTGTCGCTGCTGGGCGTCACGGTGGGCATCTTCGCCATCATTGCCGTGTTTACGGTGGTCGACTCCCTGGAGAAGAACATCCGGGACAGCATGAGCTTCGTGGGCGACAAGGTGATTTACGTGGACAAGTGGCCGTGGGTGTTCGACCCGAAGTTTCCGTGGTGGAAGTTTTTCAAGCGGCCCGTGCCCACGGTGCGTGAGTACCGCCTGCTCCAGAAAAACCTCAGTTCCAACAGCCAGGGCGTAGCCATCTTCGCCAACATGAACGGCAATACGTTCCGGGCCGGCTCCAACAGCATGAGCGGGGCCATGCTCCAGGGCGTGACGTTCGACTTCCGCAAGATTTCGGACGTGCCCGTGGTGGAAGGCCGCTACTTTACGCCCCAGGAAATTGAAAGTGCCCGCGGCGTGGCCATCATCGGCAATGAAGTGGCTAAAAACCTGTTTCCGGGCCGCTCGGCCATCGGGCAGGTGCTCAAAACCCGCGGGCAGCGCTTCGTGGTGATTGGGGTGATGGAGAAGGCCGGCAAAAACGTGCTCGGCATCACCGGCAACGACAACAACTGCATTATTCCGTTCGGGGCGTTTGCCAAGATGTTTACCATCAGTACGAGCGGGTTTGGCGGCGTCACGCCCAGCATCGGCGTGAAGGGCACCGACGACGACCCCGGCCTGCTCGACCTGGAGTACGAGCTGAAAGGCGCCATGCGCAACATCCGCGGCCTGAAGCCCCGCGAGGAAGACAACTTCTCCCTGAACCGACCCGAAATGCTGGCCAACGCCATTTCCAGCCTGTTTTCGGTGATTGGCGTGGCGGGAGCGGTTATCGGCTCGTTTGCCATGCTAGTGGGCGGCTTCGGCATTGCCAACATTATGTTTGTATCGGTGAAGGAGCGCACCAACATTATCGGCATTCAGAAGTCCTTGGGCGCCAAGAATTACTTCGTGCTGTTCCAGTTCTTGTTTGAGGCCGTGTTTCTGTGCCTGCTGGGCGGGGCGGCCGGCATCCTGCTGGTCTGGCTCGTGACGTTGGTGCCCCAGGACGCGCTGCCCCTGACGCTATCAGCCGGCAATATCTCTCTGGGCCTCACGGTGTCGGTGGTCATTGGAGTGCTGGCCGGCATCATCCCCGCCGTGCTGGCCGCCAACCTCGACCCGGTTATTGCCATTCGGGCCAAGTAGTTTTGGGTGATGGGGTGAATGGTGACAGGTAACAAGTAGAACGTCATGCTGCATCTGGCGTCCGCTTGTCAAAGCATCTCGCGTGCTGATGTTGGGGTGGTATAATCATGCTGAGCGGAGGCGCAGCCGCACTCGAAGCATCTCTCCCGCTTCATTGAGCAAGCATCAGGAGTTAGTCAGAGGTAAAGATGCTTCGACTGCGCCTCCGGCTGCGCTCAGCATGACAGACGTGTTACCTGTTGCCATTCACCTGTCACCTCCTCACCTCATTACCCCATCACTTTCTTAACTTGATGTTAACAAATTGTTAACTTGCGGGCCGTTACTTTTGGTCGCCTTCTTCCGTGGGCGGCTTTCTTTTTGCCTATTATTTTCTTGTTTACCCGGCGCGGGGCTTACCCCACCGGGGGCCGGCAACAGCCGGCTGCCCGCGCCGCCTTACCTCTGAAGCTCATGTCGAAGCTTAAAAAAACCAGCCGCACCAAAGTGGCCGACGAAGTGCTGAATGCCGGCAGCGGCCAGACCATCGTGCAACCCAACGTCAACGACAATAAAGTCAAGACCATCAGCGACCTGCGCGAGCAAACTCACGGCGAGCGAACCATTCAGCTCGACGATGAGCAGCGCATCCGCAAGGCCTTTGTCGACAAAGACTGGAACGAAATCAAGATTGCCGACTCCTGGCAGATCTTCAAGGTGATGGCCGAGTTTGTGGAAGGCTTCGAGAAGCTGACCAAGATTGGCCCCTGCGTGAGCATCTTCGGCTCGGCCCGCACCAAGCCCGAAAATCCCTATTACCAGGTAGCCGAGGAAATTGCGGCCAAGCTGGTGCGCCACGGCTACGGCGTGATTACGGGCGGCGGCCCCGGCATTATGGAAGCCGGCAACAAGGGTGCCCGGTCGGAGGGCGGCAAGTCGGTGGGTTTGAACATTGAGCTGCCCTTCGAGCAGTTCCACAACATCTACATCGACCCCGACAAAATCATCAACTTCGACTACTTCTTTGTGCGCAAGGTGATGTTCGTGAAGTACGCTCAGGGCTTTATTGGGATGCCCGGCGGCTTCGGCACCCTGGACGAGCTGTTCGAGGCCATTACCCTGATTCAAACCAAGAAAATCGGCCGCTTCCCTATCGTGCTGGTGGGCTCGGCCTACTGGAACGGGCTGTTTAAGTGGATTGAGGACGTGATGCTGCACGAGGAGCACAACATCTCCCCCGAAGACCTGCACCTAGTGCAGATTGTGGACGATGCCGCTTCGGCCGTGAAAATCATCGACGACTTCTACAGCAAGTATCTGCTTTCGCCCAACTTCTGATTCAAGTCAGCTGTGGTTATAACACACGAAAAACGGCTTGCTCGACTGAACAAGCCGTTTTTCGTGTGTTTTCGCGGGTTTGCAGAATGTGCGTTGAGCTATGCTCATCAGGAGCAGCAAAAGCCAGGGGGCTGCTTAGCAGCAGGTCCCTCGTCGCTTTCGTAGAACACAATCTCGTTGTGGCTCCTGATAAGCTTGCTAGCGCCAGTCATGGATTTTCTGAGCAATAGAGGCGCTTTTTGTGTCAAGCCGCTACTGCTTCAGCGGTAGCTGTGTAGCCAAAAACGCTTTGGCGGGTCGGAGTGGGCTTCTAAGACGCTCAGCTGCTTTTCACAAACCGCGTTTTGACGTAGCAGTGCATAACAGGCTTTACTGAGCTGGTGCAGGAAATGCTTTCGGCATACGTGATACGCCTAGTCTGTTTAGTTACGCCGAGGGTGGCTTTGCGCTGGCTGCCAGAAACTCTTCGTCTTCCTGCTGCGCCGGCGCCGCAACGCCTTCAACCGCGCTATGATGTCCGGCAGGTGCCTGTCGCTGGCAACAGCTAGCTGTTTCATCCGTGCTCGAAGCTTCGCCATAGCGTACGGTAGCCATGGCTGTCAACGTCAACGGGCTTTTTCCTAGGTTCGGTCACACGCTTAGCGCCGAAGACGCGGAACGCGCCATGGAAGCCCCCATGGCAGAAGCTCCATGCCAGTGGCCACGTGATTTTCTTCCGCTTCCGACGCGGGTCGCTACTGCTACCCGTCCCTTGGCGCACCTTTACGCTGACGGCTATGACCGGCACACGCGCTTATGGCGGTATGTGGCGGCGTACAGGCCATCTGGAGTGCCATACGGGAACCCGCCGGCGCTAGCGCGGCCGGCCCAATCACGACACGCAACCGGACCGGCGGCTGGTTGCCTTACTGCTTCACCCAGCGAACGGCATCGGCGATGGTGAAGCCGGCGTCGGTGGCAGACAGGCGCACATAGTCGCCGCTGCCCGGAGCAAAGGGCCAGGTGCCGAGCAGCACCCACTGCCCGCCCCGCTGGCGCTGGTTGACGGTGAGTTGGGCCAGGCCGCCCTGGTAGTTGACTTCGACGGGAGCCGCGTCCGGGCGGTCGGCGGCGCTGGTCCAGCGCAGGTACACGGCGTAGGTGCCGGCGCGGGCGGGCGTAGTGATGGGCGAGGCCCAGGTGGCGGCCTTGCCGGGGCTGGCCAGCGCGTCGCCGTCGTGCAGGTAATTGCGGCCGGCAAAGCCAGGCAGGCCCGTGCTGGTGGTCCAGGTGCCCGTCGTGCCGAAGCCCGCGTCCTGGTTGTCGACGATGTATTCCACCGGAGCCGGAGTAGCAGGCCGGGCAGCCAGGGCCGTTACCTCGGCGGCGGTCAGCGCGCGGTTATAGATGCTGACATCATCCAGCGACCCTACAAAAAAAGCGGCTGAAGTAGGGGAAGCGCCCAGGCGGATGGGCCGGCTGAAATCGAAGCTGCCGGCCAGGGGGTCGGCCAGGGTGGAGCCATCAGCGTCAGGGCCCGTTCCATCATCATCATTGACGACCAGGGCACCATCTACGTAGAGCCGGGTAGCCCGGAAGCCCTCTACGGGGTTCAGGGCCCAGGTGGCGGCCACGTGGTGCCACTGCCCGTCGTTGACGCGCCGGTTGCCCACCAGCGAAAAGGGGCGGGGGTCGAAGCTCGGGGCCCCGCCGAAAAACAGCTGGGGCTTCCCGTCAGTCAGGCCCAGGAACATGGCGTCCGTGGTGCCTTCGTTCGGGCTAATTTGCGTGTTGAAAACCAGGCGCCCCGCCGTAGTCTGGGTGGTTTTCACCCAGACGGATATGGAGCCATCGGGGCTGTAGGCACGGCCCGCCGGAACGTTGACGTAGTCGTTGCCGTCGAACCGCAGGGCCTGGCCGCTGATGCCGGCTTCGAAGGTGGCGCCCACCACCGTGCCGGAGCTGCTGCCGCTGGCGTCGGCGGCGCTGCCATCGAGGGGCCAGTACGCCAGGGCGCCGGCGGCGGCCCCGATGTTTTCGGCCTTGCTGGTAGATTCCTGCATCTGGGGCGCTACTACTTCTTCCTGCTTCTGGCAGGAAGCCAGCGTGGCCGCGGTGCCGAGCAGAAGCCAGCCTAAGAGGCGGCTGGCCGGAATGCTTGTGTGCGTGTTCATACAAATGCTGGTTAAGAGTGAAAGGAACTACTAAACTTTCAAGTAAAGTGCTGAGGGCGCCGTCGGGAGTGGCGCGCAGGTGATAGGTGCCGGTGGGCAGCTACTTAGGGTTGAAGGAGCACGACTTGGCGTTGCAGGTGGTTGGTAGTATCATTGGCGGTTCGCAGTTCGAGCAGGTAAGTGCCGGCCGGCAAGCCGCGCGTGTCCAGTACGTGCTGGTGCAAACCAGAAGAAGCGACTGGTTGGTGAGTCTGGCGGCGCACAAGGCGGCCCAGCGCGTCCATCAGGCGCAACTCCACCAAGCTGGAGGAGCACAGCCGGCATTGTACCGTTAGCTGTTCATGGGCCGGATTGGGATATGCGTGGAGCGTTTCCGAGCCAGTAGAGCGGGTCGTGGCGTGCCTAGCCGTCAGAATGCCACCGAGGCTGGTCGTCAGCGAGATATCATCGATATAACCGGTGCCGGCCCCGGGCTGGTAGACGAATACTTGCAGCCAAGTAGTGCCAGCTGGCACGGTTAAGGTGGCTTGCTGCTGGCTGTAGGTTGTTGAAGTGAAAGTTAGGATTTGCAGTTCACCAGTGCTACCTTTTAGGCCGACGATGGTGCGTTGCCCATCAGCCGCTACTTTGCCCCAGGCCGAAATAGTGTAGGCTTGGCCCGGCACGTAGCCCGACAAACTGTTGTGCACCCAGGTCCCGGCATTGGCAACGGCCAGGGCTTTGCTGCCACCTCCGCTACGCACGTTGCTCGTGGTGACCAATACAGAGCCGGTACTTCCGCTCCAGGCCGTCAGGTTATTCTCAAACCCGCCGTTAACCACTAAGTTGCCGGAAGCAACGGTAGTAGCCTGATAGCCTAGACCGAAGCCATCTTGGTGGGTGGCGTTCCAGAAAAAGCGGCCTTGCAGCGGAGTGAGGTTGGTTGGGATGATGCAGTTGTTGAGAACATTCCCCGAGCCGCCGTCGGTCATCTTGAACTCATCGGCGCCAGTATAGTGCCAAGCCAACATGCCAACCTTCTTGCTTTTCAGACCGGCATACGCCAGTTCGGTGGCATGTTTAGTTGCTTCGGTGTCGACGCTGCCTACTTCGCCCACAAAGATGCTCAGATTCAGGGCCCGCACCCGGTCCACGTAGTCGTTGTACTTGGTCGTTTTAGGCGTGTAGTTGTTGACCCACTGGTCGTACAGATGAAAGTTGAAGGCTACGTTGCTGAAGCCGCTCACGATGGCCGGGCCGTACGTAAGCACCCCGCTGTGGTCGGCCGGAATGGGCTTGTCGTCCCAGGTGTGAGCCTCTTGTCCCCATTGCGTGCCGTCGACGATGATGACGTTGCTGGCTCCCTGGTCACGGATGGCTTGAGTCACGTCGCGGTGAATGTCGCGGTAGCGCACTGGTACCGGTTTTTCAGCTCCTGGCTCGTTCATGATGTTGAACCAGACGTAGGGGTTATTCTTGTAGCGGAGGGCCATCTGCTTCCAGAAGTTTTTCAGGTCCGTCTGCTGGGCGGCTGTGGGCCAGGTACCAGTAAAGTCATGCACCTCAAACATGACCACAATCTTGGATGGGGTGTAGAGGTTGACCAAATTGTCGAAGTGCTGGAATGCTTCGGTTTCATTACCGAAAAAGGGTTTATCGGTAGTTTGTCCCTGCCACTGCGGCGCATACAGGTACAGGTTGGCCCGCAGGCAGTTAAACTTCCAGCAGTCGCGCCATGTGTTGCGCTCGGCGGCGGAATGCCCCACCCGGGCCCAGCCCTGAAAGTTGAAGGCATTAACGTTGGCTCCCACCGGAATGAATTCCTGGCCCGCAGGATCATAGATGGCTGGCCCCTGCACGGTGAAGTTCTGGGCCCCCGCTGAAAGGAACCCCAACACCAACAGCAGTAGACCGGCTAGGCGACCCGCTAAACCCCACTGACACGGATAAGCCTTGTTCAGGAAAGAAAGTTGGTCCGTTACCATAGCCGGAAGGAGAAGTAAAGCCAGCGCGAAGCTTGTTCTTTAAGGATCTGTCTGAGCAGCCGGCATAGTCTGAGCAACTGAAGAGTATTCTTATGCTAGCAAGCAGCAGCCGAAAACAAGCAAACGGAGGTGTTACCCAGACAGGGCCCTAAGCCGGAAACAGGTGGCCACCTGAAGGGAGCTTCAATAGCTAGTAGCTGCGCAGCACCAGGCTTCATCTCCCTTGTGACCTTAGCTAGTACAGGGCGCATTGGCTTACTAGCCTACGACTTGCTGCCCTAGGCCCGAAGCACAAGTATCTGCTCACGACCCATTTCATTGCCCAGCATAACCACGGCTGCCAGCTCAGCGTGTGCACAATGCCCACGCGGCTTGCTGCCCGCGCACCGTATCCATGCTTGCTATGTTATGCCAAAAGCTTACTTCAGTTGTCAACCCAGAGTAGGGCTAGTTCCACCTACTTCATGCAGAGAAACTAGCCCGCGCTACTAGAATGTCACCCTTAAATTGTTACTCTACTTGGAGGGTGAACTGCTGCTGCTGCCCGTCGAGGGCGGCCTTGAGGAAGTAGGTGCCGGCCGGCAAGGTGGCAGGCAGGCGGAAGTCGGTGCGGCCGGGCTGGCAGGAGACGGAGAACATGCTCACCAGGGTGCCCTGCCGGTTGTGCACGTACACGGTCACGCGCTGGGCCTGGCGCGCCTCCAGCGCCAGCGTGCTGCGCCCGTCGGGGCTGGGGTTGGGAAAGGCCATCAAGCGCGTGCCCTCGGCCGCGCCGGCGCTGGTGGCAGTGCCTTCGGCCGCGCTGGCCGTGGCGGCCGTGGCGACACTGGCGCTGGCGGCACTGGCCGGGATGGCTACCTTGTCCAGCTTCCACTGCTGGTTGGCGCCGCCCACGTTTCGCCAGCTCTGCGCCTTGGCCCCGTTACCCGTGGCCGAGGGGCCACCGCTGATGTCCAGCACCTTGCCTGAGCGCTTGTTGACGAGCGTGTAGTAGCCGTCGCCGGTGGCCTCAATTTTCCAAAGGCGGTTGCCGGCCGCGTTGGTGCCGTACTGGAACACGCGCACGCCGTCGGCCGTGGCGTCGGTGTGGCCGCCGTTGGTGCTGGCGCTCAGGTCCAGGGCCAGGCGTCGGCCCGAGTGCTGGGCCGTGAGCGTGTAGTAGCCGTCGCCGGCCGCCTCAATCTTCCACTGCTGGTTGGCCACGCCCAGGTCCGTCCACTGCACCACGTTTGCCGCGTCGGACCGGCTGGCCTCGTATACGTCCAGCACCTTGCCTGAGTGACGGGCCGTGAGCTTGTAAACGCCGCTGAACGGGCCGCTGCCAGTGCCGGGCGTCAGCGTTTCGGTGAGCTTGTTGTTGGTCTCGTTGCTCTCGTTGGCAATGCGGTTGATGTCATCCACGAATGCCTCCACCGTGTGCGTGCCCGCCGTCAGGGTATAGAGCGGGCCCGTGCCGCTGACCGTGCGCGAGGCGCCGGCCGCCAGGGCGTCGGTGGAGTTGTCCGACCAACCGACCTGAGTGCCGTCGACAAAGAAGCCCACCCCGTGCACGACGCCGGCCGGCGTGGCGGCGGTGCCCTGGTTTTTGATGGTGGCGCTAAAGGTGAGGGCCGTGCCCACGGCCGGGCTGGCCGGGCTCCAGCTGATGTCCGTTACCACCAAGTCCGGCGCACTTATCGTTGGGGGCGTACTATTTGAGATGGAAACGTCGTCCCAAGAAATAATACGGCCGGCACCGGTACCCGTGCCTTCCAGCGTTATTACTCCCCACGTACGCTTAGGTGTAAAGCTAACCTCCAGCTTTTGCCAGCCTCCGGTTGTACTTGTTGAAGTACTTACTTCTTTTGCCCCATTAAGATTATCGAACCCCTGAACTTTGAGGGTAGCCGTACCACCCCCGGTAATTCTTACATAAGCGGTAACCGTGTAAAGAGTGTTCGGGGTTAACGTTTCCGCAACGCGTCTTACTCTCCTGGTATTTATGGCTTTGCTGGGAGCGTCGCCGTCCATGTTCATGCGGCAATGGCCATTGCCATTACGTGAATTTGCGGCATCATTGGTAGGAAAGGTGATGCGGCCCCACTCAAACGGAGTACTGTTTCCCTGTTCTACTCCGGTGTTAATAGCCCAGCCCAGCTCCCGGTCATTGGCCGCCTCGAAGTTTCCGTTGGCAAACGGCGTGAGTTTGTACGCAGACTTTATGGCATCGTAGGTGGGCTGGTAGGGGACAAGCGCAGACCCATTCCACCTGGCTATGTTCCAACCCTCCCCCGCGTCAGAACGGGTGAGGCTATAAAGCAGGTGGCTGTCATACCCCCAGCGTTTGTGGGCGATCCAGGCTTGGCGGAACCAACGGGCCTGCCATACCCGGCCGTCTACCCCCCCCCCAAACCCCCGATCTGCGGGCCAGTAGGCAGAGGCGCCGCTTTCGCTGCTCGCCACCGGCCGTATCGGATACCCGGACGCCGCGTTGGCGGCGGCCATGTATTCCCAGGGCCTGCCGAGGTGATCATACCAGGATTCGTCGTTGATTTGTGCACCATAGGTATGCACGCCAATAACATCGCAATACCTGGTGACGCCCAGCTTGATCATGTCTTCAAGATACCCTTTGTTGCCCGTGCTTGAAGTCGGTGCACTCTCGATGCGAATCGATGCATCCACCTTACGGGCTTCTTCAAAGGCAATTTGCTGCATCTCCACACAAAGCTGGGGAGGAAATGTATCACCTATCAGGTCAGGTTCATTTTCCGTTATATAGTAAAATATTTTGCCCTTGTAATGGGCGAAAATATTTCTGCAAAAATTTCGGTAATTGTTTTTCCACTCGGCAGTGCTGCTGCCTTTGTCCACAGTTTCCCTACCAGGGGAAACCGTGGCATGAATGCTTAAACCGGCAGCTAAATGGGTATCTACAACTCGGTCCCTGATGGTCCATGAAAAGGAGGCCGACGTGTTTCTGCCACCCACCTGATTCACCCCCATCCGGACAATCCCGAGCTGTAGCGTATTAACCTGCTTGTCCGCTTCCGTAACATAAGGAACGTCGAAATAACCATCACCATTGGTATTCACATTTATCCCCGCCCATTTCAGGTCCGGAGACTGCGCTTTGACGCTATTTGCTACAAATAGCAAAACGCACAGAAAAGCTATAGAAAAATTTTTCATGACTGCTGGTTTACATGGGTAGAAAATGGGTGGAGTACAGCTCGTTGTGCTGGCCGTAGTTATTTTTACAATCGGCTCGGCGGGCTTGGCCGTCACCTGCTCGTGGGCGGTGGAGGCGGCCGGGAGAACAGCATCCGCGCCGAAAACAGCGGTGCCCACTGCTGCTGCAGTGTCGTCCGCTCCCAGGCTGAGCGGACGACAAAAGGAAAGTGTCTAGGCATGAGACATGCTGAGTAGGATTGAATGGAAAGAGGCCAGGGCTGGAAGAAAGACCGTTACCGGCCTTCGCAACCAAAAGCTGCCCTATCCATGGTTCCGAGCGATTCTGTGAGGGCGCACGTCCCTGCACCGGAGCCTTGTTTGTGTACAGGCAAGCCACCTACTGCACGTCAAGGGTGAAGTAGTGGGGGGTGCCGTCGGGGGTGGCACGCAGGTAGTAGGTGCCGGGGGGCAGAGGAGCGGGCAGGCGGAAGTCATTGCGGCCAGGCTGGCAGGAGACGGAGAACATGCTCACCAGCCGGCCCTGGGCGTTGTGCACGTATACGTTCACGCGCTGGGCCTGCCGGACCTGCAGGGCCAGCGTGCTGCGCCCATCGGGACTGGGGTTGGGGTAGGCCACGAGGCTGCTTTCGACTATCGGGCCCGAAGGCAGAGCCGGTGGTTCCGCCGCAACGACCGCCGATTCAGCGGCCCGCCCCGTTGCCTCGCCGCTGACCTTCACCCACTTGACGGCATCGGCAATGGTGTAGCCGGCATCAGCCCCGGTGATGCGGACGTAGTCGCCGCTGCCGCCGGTAAAGGGCCAGGTACCGATTTTCACCCATTCGCCCCCACCTACCGACTGGTTGAGCTTCAAGCTGGCCACGCCACCTTGGTAGTTCACCTCGACGGGAGCCGCGTCCGGGCGGTCGGCGGCCTTGGTCCAGCGCATGTACACGTCGTAGGTGCCGGCGCGGGCCGTGGTGATGGGCGAGGTCCAAGTGGCTACGTCCGCGGCACTGGCCTGCGCGTCGCCGTCGTGCAGATAGTTGCTACCGTGGTAGCCTTGCAGGCCCGTGCTGGCGGTCCAGGTGCCCGTGGTGTTGAACCCCGCGTCCTGGTTGTCGACGATGTACTCCACCGGAGCCGGGGCAGGCGGCGCGGTTCCCGTGTGCGCGCTGAACAAGACGATGTTGCGCCCGTTGCCGGCCTGGGCCTCCAGCAGCTGCCGCGTCTCGCTGCCCCTGGTTTCCTGCACGTACACCTCGTACCGCTCGTTGCCAGTGTGCGTAAAGGTGAGCGAAGCCGACGCATTGTCAACGACAAATGCCGGATACTTCCTTTCGTAGTCACTCCGGACCGGGTAAAGAAGCCCGCCAACTACCTCCGTCTTGCCGCCGCTCGTGGTTGAAATTACCGTGCCCCACCCTTCGGTTTTCACGCCCAGCACCCAGAGCGTGGCGCCGTTGTTGGCAATCATCGTGCTGTTCGACTCCGGATTGATCTGGCGAAGCCAGACCTGCTGACCGGCGTTGAACGTCCACCCGGAAATGGCGGCATCATTCACGAACACCTTGCCTGCGCCGGAGGCCTTGTAGGCGTTGCCCGAAAAGGCCGTAACGTGCTCCACCACCAGCGTGGCCGGTGAGGCGTGTTCCAGCCACGTAAACTTGCCACCCGTCCAAGGCGCCGGAATTTCGTTGCCATACGGTGCCCACCGAAACCGCTCCACCACCACGGCGTTGCCGGTCAGGTCCTCGAACCTGAATACCGTCCCGGTGGATTTGCGGAGCGGCTCCACAACTTCCAGTGTCGACTCCACCCCGCACAGGCGCTGCACGCTGCCATGCACCCGAATGGTTTTGCCGATGTTGTACGTGCCCTTCGGGAAGTACACGGTGGTTTTGCCGGCGGCAGCGGCGGCATCAATGGCGGCCTGAATGCTGGCTGCGTCATCGCCGCTGCCGTTGGCCACCTTCACCCACTCAGACAGCGGTGCCGCCGCTACCTGGGGAGCTTCTTCCACCGCCAAGCTCAAGGCGCGTGGCGGGCTGGGCCACAGGCTGTTCGTGGCGTGCGAGTAATACTCCACTGCATTGGGCCCGGCCACGTCGGCAATGCCGCTGCCGGCCGAGTGGTCGATGAGCTGGCCGTAGCCGCTGCTGCTGACGTTGCGCAGAATCAGCCGGCCGTTGTTGTCGGTGACGGCCGCGTTGGCCGACGAGCCTCCCGTGAAGCTGCCGCCCAGCACCGATACCTGCCCCGCTTTTTCCAGCTGCTGAATGGCGGGCACCGTGTTCACGCTCCTGAAATCCCGGATGGTGAAGGTTTGGTTGGTGTTGCGCAGCCCCGCCACTTTCTGGCCCTGCAGGGTCAGGTGCTCAAACACCAGGCTGTACTCGTAGTTGGTGGCGCGAATTCCATAGTCGAAACCCTCGATGGTGACGTTTTTGAAGTAGGCGGGACCCGGCCAGGACCTAGTGAAGCTTAGGCCCGTGGCGCCGCGCTTGGTGGCGTCGCTGGAGCGAATGGTCACGTTTTCCATGCCGCCCTGGTTGTTGTTCATGAACTCGACCCCGATAGCGCCGGGGTTGCCGCTGCCCACGTCGAAGGTCAGGTCGTTGATGGTGTTGCGGAAGGCCTGCCCGGTGCTGCCGCCCTCAAACATGGTGAGCAAGGGCTTGGGCGAACTGGCGCTGCCGTAGCCGGCGGCGCCGTTGGCCAGCTTAATGACTGTGCCCGCCTGGCTCTGGCCCTGAAGCATCAGGTTCTTCGCCCTGCTCAGGTCGCTGCCGTAGGTCAGCTTGTTGCTGATGAGATAGATGCCTTTGGGGAAGTATAGGATACGGCCCGATTTCAGGTAGTCGTTGATGGCCTGCTGCAGGGCGGCCGTATTATCGGTTTTGCCGTCGCCCTTGGCGAAGTACGGCGCCTGCGTAATATTGATTACACCGGCATCGGCGGGAAATACGACTTCTGGTATCTGGGCCAGGGCCCGGCCGGCAGTAAGCACGTGCAGACCGAGCAGCAGCCCCAGGCCGAGACGAAGCCAAGACAGGAAGCGGGGGAAAGTAAGCGGTGTTTTCATAGCGCGTAGGCAAGTAAGGAAGTGGGTGAAAGCAGCCCAGCAAGCGGCCGGCAAGGACCGGCTCTGAGCCGCAAGAGCCCGATAAGAAGGGCGCTTACCAACAGGTATGGACTCTTATCGGGCTCAGGTTGGTGAAAGGCTACGGGCCGGCAAGCAGAGGCGTAGCCGCAGATGAAGTTAGCGGGCTACCTGTAGGCGTTGCGTGAAGGCGCCGGCATCGGTAGCCAGGCGCACCACGTGTACGCCACCGTGGAGCTTCTGTGAGGCCGGAACCTGTATCTTGTTCAACCCGGCGCGCAGCTGCACTACCTGGTTGTACACCGTAACACCCTGGGAATTCACTACCATGAGGCGAGCAGTCTGGGCCTTGCTGGACACGTACTGCACAGTAACCGGGTCGGCGCTGGCTTCCACTATCGGGTTCGGATATATACTCAGCGTCTGCTGGTCGGCAGTAGAAGTGGCCCCGGCAGCAGAGCTAACAAGCTCCAGCTTCCACTGCTGGTTGGTATTGCCATGAGCTGTCCACATGTGCACCTTCACACCATCGCCCGTGGCGGAAACGCCGCCGGCCACGTCCAGCACTTTGCCGCTGGCTACGTTGGTGAGGGTGTAGTAGCCATCCGACGCCGGCTTAATTTCCCAGCGCTGGGCATTGGTGCCATTGTCGGTCCATTGCTGCACCTTAGCCCCGTCGGCCGTGCTGCCGGCATTCACGTCCAGGCACTTGCCCGAGTGCTGCGCTACGAGCTTGTAGCTGCCATTGCTTTGCTGCGTCAGCTGCCAGTGCTGGTTGCTGCTGGCCTTAGAAGTCCACTGGATGGCAGCGGCACCCTCAGCCGTGCTGGCCCCGCTAATGTCCAGTACTTTACCTGAGTGGCGCGCCACCAGCCGGTACACCCCGCTAAACGCGCCCGTAGTGGGCGTGCCGGGCACTGAAGTTACCGTGCCGCTGCTGAGCTTCACAATCATTACCTTATCCGATACGGACAAGGTCACCGCTCCACCGCTGATGGATACGGCAGCGGTGCTCAGGTCCGAGTTATTGCTGAGCTCATACTTGGTAGCCGACTTAATAGTGCCGGGTAGAGTCAGAGTTACGGTCTGGGCAGCCGGATAGAGGTCCTTGTTGGCATTCACGTCCCAGCTGGGTACCTCCAGCCAGAGCATCAGGTAAAAATCGCCGTTGCGCTTCTGAAACAGCAACTGGCGCACGTTGTTGGTGTTGCCCGTAAGCGTATAATTTAGTGAGCCGGGTGTAAAGGCCGTCCCTTTGTCCGACAACACGCTAATCAGGTTTTTCACTGCCCGGAACGAAGGCTTCTCTGTTAAGTCGTTGCGTAGCAGACCAAATACATCTTCCTTGTAGCCGGTGCCTTGGTTAAGCAACTCATACTTAAAGGAGCGCACGCTGAAGCCTGTACGAAAGAATTCGGCGTACATGCGCGCCGTGTACTTGCCAGCGGCTTCTTCCGACAATCCATCGTTGGCCAGGTCATTGTGGTAGCCGCACTCGGTGGCCTGCGTGGGTTTGCCCGAAGAAGACTGTAGGGTGGCGCCATATTTTCTGTGCCAGTAGATGCTGCCGTAGCCATCATCGCCCCAGCCTCCACTGCCAGGATGGCGGTCCGACTGGTAGGGATGGAGATTAACGTAGTCAATCCACGGGTCCATGTTGCCCACTCGCGAATAGGCACTGCCGCTGGTGAGGGAAGGGCCCAGCAGGGGTAGATTTTTCAGCGTCGCATCAGCCTTGGCCTTGGCATACGTGTCCTTGGTGTACTGCTGGATTTTGCCCACCCAGTCCGATTCACCGCTTCCGTGAGAAAGGTCGTACTCATTGGGGGCCTCCAGGGAAGCAACCGCCGCTGTTGTAATGCCGCTCTTGACGCTGCTGAGCTCGGTGCCGATTTGCCCTAGGTCCAGGGGTTGAGGCCAGTCGCCGGGCAGACGGCGGCCCAGCAGCACGTTTGTGCGTATGCCGTGGGCAGAGTATAGCTCATTGTACTTGTCGAAATTGCCCGGATAGGAGCTATCACGGATGTAACGGATGCCAGACTCGCTTAGCTTCTGTTTAAGACCCGCATAGTTGGAATAGGAGGGGTAGCTCCAGTGCGTGTTTACGCCAATGGACTCCACAAACGAATCGGCTGGCTTGGCCGCCACCTGGGCCTGGGCAGGATCAGGGTCCAGCGCGCCCAGTATCAAAGCCGCTACCAGCAGTCCTGCCGGCCGACACACACCACGTAAAGAACGTGTCTGAGAGGAAAGAGTGAAGAAATGTGTACTCATAGAGCAGAAAGGATTTAATGGATGGAAAAAGCAGCGGCAAAAGCACACCTTCTTAGACTACGCCGGCCGGTAATGCGCAAGGAGAAGGTATTACAAGATGCAAATTGAATTATTCAAACCAAATCCGAGGCAAGTAGCGCCTTGGATGCAATTAGTTTTGAGCTGGCCGCCCCGGTTCCAATAGTTATGCCAGGCCTATTTTTGTGTAATTTGCTTACTGTAAACTAGTATCAAAATACTGTATACTAGTTTATTAAGTTAAAAATTGTTGATATTGAAATAAATGGTTCTGTACAATTTTACGTCACTGATTCAGTGATATACCACATGTCAAACACGAAATGTGGGGTCTAGATAAATTATAGAAATCGAAGAAAGCAGCTTAGCTTGCCGGTGTGTTTCACGAGGTCTTGCCAGACCACCATTGCCTGCTGACTTTATGCGTCGTTTGCTGCCCTGCTTGCTTGCTTTGTTGTGTAGCTGGAACGCGGTTGCCCAGCTTCCTGCCAATACTGCCAAGATTGACAGCCTCAAACGAGAGCTGCAGACTTCTACTGATACGACACGGGTGCTGATTATCAACGCGCTGGCAAACGAGTACTTCAACTTCGATTACGATCAGACAGCGGCTTATATTCAACAGGGGCGGGCTGAAGCGAAGCGCCTGGGCTGGCGTTGGGGCCAAGCTCAGGCGCTTGAGCTGCTAGGTATGCTTCATGCCCGGCAGGGATATTTCATTCAGGCTCAGCGAGAAATGCTGGAGTGTATGACTATCTGGGAGCAGTTGCGCGAGAAGCGCCGCATGCCTGAAACGGCGCTCTACATTGCCAATCTGCTGGTCGAAAATCAGCAGTTCGACCAGGCGTTAACGTGGAATATGCGCGCTATGACTTTGGCCCGAGCTGTTCACGATACTATTGCTTTGAACAGGGCGTATATCGGACGAGGGCTAATTTACACCCGGCAGCATCAGCCCCAAGCCGCTATACCTTATTACGAGAAGGCAGTGGCGTTGGCCCGGTGGCGGCGGAGTGGGCAAAACTCAACAGTAGTCTATGCGCTCAACAACTTAGCCGACGCCTACCTTGAGTTGGATAAGCCGCGGGTGGCTCTGGCTCCTTTGTTCAAAGCCATTCGCATAGCGCGTAAAATCGGCGACAAGACAGCGGAGAATCTGTCAGAGGCTACACTGGCGCAGGCCTACGGCAAGCTGGGGCGGTTAGACATGGCCGTGTATCACGGCCTCAGTGCCCGGAAAGAAAGCATAGGGCTTAGGAATATATCGATGATTATCAGTATTAACGACCTGCTCGATACCCTCTATGTGCAGCAAGGTAACTACCGCCTGGCTCGGCGGTACGGCGCCGAAAACCGGCGCCTCGAAGCCCAGTTGCGCAAGCAGGAGCAGGAGGCGAAAGTAGCCGAGCTGCAAGGCCGCTACGATACCAAAGAAAAGGAACGCAACATTCAGATGCTACGGCAGCAAAACCAGATTGCTCGCCTGGCAGCCCTGCAACAGCGTACCCTGCGCAATGCGGCCTTTGTTACGGCCGGGCTGCTGCTGCTGGCCGTGGGCATCCTATATAACCGCTACCGCCTGCGCCAGCGCGCGGTGCAGCAACTCAATGCCCAGAAGCAGGTGCTAGAAGTGCGCGACCAGGAAAAAGAGCTGCTGCTGCGCGAGAAGACGCTGCTCTTGCAGGAGGTGCACCACCGCGTCAAGAACAACCTGCAAATTGTGCTCAGCCTCTTGAACACCCAGGTCAACACCCTGCACGAGCCGGCCGCCATCGAGGCCATCCGCGACAGCCAGAGCCGGGTGCAGACCATGGCCCTGATTCACCAGAACCTCTACCAGTCCGAGAGCCTGGCCCGCATCGATATGCTCAGCTACTTCGGCGAGCTGACCGAAGCCATCAGCGAGGCTTTCCGGCAGGAGGCCGCCCGCGTGCAGCTGCACGTGAGCGTCGAGCCCCTGCAACTGAACACGCACACGGCCGTGCCCCTGGGCCTGATTGTCAATGAGCTGGTGACCAATGCGCTGAAGTATGCCTTTCCGCCCGGCTATCCCGACCAGCGTGTGTGGGTGACGCTGGGGCAGGTGGAGGCCGGCCGTTACCAGTTGGTGGTGGCCGACTCGGGCGTGGGCCTGCCCGCCAGTGTGGTGCCCACCAAGGTGGCCTCGCTGGGCTTGCGCCTGGTGGCCGGGCTGGCCCAGCAGATGAAAGCCCGCCTGGAGGTGGCGGCCGCACCGGGCGCCTGCTTTACCCTGACCTTCCGCGAGCTGCCCCAAACGCCGGTGGCTGCCCAGGCGTAGTTTCGGCCGGGTGTCTACTTCCTATCTTGCATTCTATGACCCCACTCCGCATTCTCTTAGTCGAAGACGAGTTTGTTATTGCCAACGACTTGCAAGGAATCTTACAGCGTCGTTTGGGCAGCGACGTCTTCCTGGCGTTTGCCGTGCCCGACGCCCTGGCCCACCTCGACGCCAACCGGCCCGACCTCGTGTTTGTGGACATTATGCTGCAAGGAGAGCGGAGCGGCATTGAGCTGGGCCAGCTGCTGCGCACGCGCTACCGCATCCCGTTCATCTACGTCACGTCCCACGCCGACAAGCTGACGCTGCAGCGGGCCGTGACCACGCAGCCCCACGGCTACATCCTCAAGCCCTTCAAGGAAGCCGAAATCGTGGCCGCCGTCGAGCTGGCCCAGGTGCGCTCTACCAACGAGCAGCTGACCCTGGAAAAAGCGTACCTGACCGAGGAAATTCGGGCGACGCACAACTTCCAGGACCTGGTAGGCCAGGACCCGGCCACCGAGGCCCTGTTTGAGCAAGTGCGGCAAGTGGCGCCCTACGACATGACCACCCTGCTGCTGGGCGAAACGGGCACGGGCAAGGAGCTGTTTGCCCGCGCCATCCACGCCCAGTCGGCCCGGCACAGCTATCCGCTCATCAAGGTCAACTGCGCGGCCCTGCCGGCCCAGCTGATTGAGAGTGAGTTGTTTGGGCACGAGAAGGGGAGCTACACGGGAGCCAGTGAGCGGCGCCTCGGCAAGTTTGAGCTGGCGCACAAGGGCACTATTTTTCTGGATGAAATCGGGGAGCTGCCCCTGGAGCTGCAGCCCAAGCTGCTGCGCGTGTTGCAGGAAAAGGAGATTGAGCGCCTGGGCGGCTCCGAGACCCTGCCCGTGGACGTGCGGGTTATTGCCGCCACCAACCGCGACCTGCCGGCCGAAGTGGCCGCCGGCCGCTTCCGCGCCGACCTCTACTACCGCCTCAACGTGTTTCCCATCACCATTCCGCCCCTGCGGGAGCGGCGCGGCGACATTGCTCCGTTGGCGCAGTTCTTCCTGCAAAAGGCCCGGCAGCAGCTGGGCAAGCCCGTGCAGGACTTCAGCCCCGAAGCCTGGTCCGAAATGCAGCGCTACGACTGGCCCGGCAACGTGCGGGAGCTACAGCACCTGGTAGAGCGGGCCGTGCTGCTGGCTCGCGGCCCGCTCATTACCACGCTGGGCGTGCAGCCTGCCGCCAGCCCGGCAGTGGCCGCCACCACCGAGCCTGAGTTCGTGCCCCGGTCTCTGGAAGAGATGGAGCGGGAGTTTATCTGGGCTACGTTGCGCTACTGCAACGGCCGGATTCGGGGCGTAGGCGGGGCGGCCGAGCTGCTGCAGATGCACCCGAACACGCTGGATGCGCGGGTGCGCAAGCTGGGCATTGCCAAAGACATTGTGCTGAAGTAAACCCCTAGTCCCGTGCCGCCGCTGCGCCGCCAGACTGGTATATTTTTTTGAGTACATAAGAAGAGGAACGTCCTGCTCTATCTGGCGTCCGCGGAGGCGGAGCCGCAGTCGAACCGAAGGAAGGCGGAGCCAAGCAGCTCTCCCGCTGGCTAACTCTTAACGCTTGCTCAACGAAGCGGGAAAGATGCTTGCCTACGGCTGCGCCTCCGCTCAGCAGGACGGTTTACCACTCACGCGTCGGCACGCTAGAGGCTCCGGCTGCGCGGGCGCCAGGTCAGGTGGAGCAGGACGTTCTACACTCCACTTTCTGCTGCCTGCCCGCACAATCTGGTAGCGGATAAGTTTGCAACTTGCGCCTTGCCCTTCGCATGTGGGCAGCGCACTTCCTGTCGAGCATGGCCGCAGCCTCAGACTTTGATTACCTATTGATAGGCGGGGGAGCAGCCGGCCTGAGCCTCGCGTATCACATCAGCCAGGAGCCACGTCTGGCTGGTAAGCGGATGCTCATTCTGGAGCCCGAAGCCAAAAACCAGAACGACCGGACCTGGTCGTTTTGGACCGACGCGCCCATGCTCTTCGACGGTATCGTGGCGCACGAATGGGGCCGGATTGCCTTTCGCAGCCCGCAATTTGAGCAGGTGTTTGAGCTGCAGCGCCACCGCTACAAGATGATTCGGGGGCTGGACTTCTACCGCCACGTGCGCGCGGTCCTGGAAGCTAGTCCGCAAGTGACGTGGGTGCCGACTGCCGTACAGGACCTACGCGAGCTGCCCAATGCGGCCGGAGTACAGGCCACCACGCCAGCCGGCGAGTTCACGGGCCGGTATGCCTTCGACAGCCGTCCGCCGCAGCTGGAGCAGCTGCGGCAGCCCCAGCGCCACCGCTACCTGCTGCAGCACTTCGTAGGCTGGGAGGTGGAGACGGACCACGACGTATTCGACCCCACAACGGTGGAGTTCATGGACTTTCGGGGCAAGCAGCACCACGAGGCGCGGTTCATGTACGTATTGCCGTTCAGCCCGCGCCGGGCGCTGGTGGAGTACACGTTGTTCTCAGAAACCCCCCTGCCCAAGGCCGAGTACGAAACGGCGCTGCGGGACTACCTGCGCGATACGCTGGGTCTGACCAACTACCGCATCACCGCCGAGGAGGTGGGCGCCATCCCCATGACCGACCACCCGCTGCCAGCGGCCCAAAGCAGCCGCATCATCAACCTGGGCACCCGGGCCGGGCGGGCCAAGCCCAGCACGGGCTATGCCTTCAAGCGCATTCAGGCCCACTCCCAGCGGCTCGCCCAGGCCCTGGCCGCCACCGGCCAGCTGCCCCCCAACCTCACCGGCGACCAGTGGCAGTTCCACCTCTTCGATACGCTGCTGCTCGACATCATGCAGCGCCAGGGCGAGCGGACCCACAACATTTTCGCCGAGCTGTTCAGCCGCAACCCCGTGGAGCGCATCTTCGACTTCCTGGACGAGCGCACCACCTGGAAGGAAAACTTCCAAATCATGAACTCCGTGACACCCTGGCCCTTCCTGCGCTCCATCTGGCACGTGCTGCGCCGCCGGCCGGGGAGGCGGGCCCTCACCCCCTAGCCCCCTCTCCAAAAGAGAGGGGGAACTAGCTTTTAGAACTAGAGGCTAGCTCCCCTGCTCAGCTGAGGATGTTGGGGATGATTAATGTGGAAAGAACGTCGGCTAAAAACTACAACTAGAGCCCCTCTCCTTTTCGGAGAGGGGTTGGGGTGAGGCAACTACAACTAGAACTAGTCCTCCCTCTCTTTTGAAGAGGGGGCCAGTGGGTGAGGTCCCGCCAAGCTCTCCTCGCTCTCCAGATACTCCTTGGCAGCACGCACGGTATCGGCGTTCAATGGCTCCAGTGTAGGCTGAGGCGCGGAAAGGTTGAGCAGGTAGCCGCGCAGAGTGGGTAGGTTATCAAGGTCGTGAGTGATGCAGAGGATGGTTTTCTGCTGCTCAGCTACCCAGGTCTGGAGCAGGTCGAAGACGCGGCGGCGGTAGTAGACGTCGAGCTGCTGGGTGGGCTCGTCGAGCAGGTAGAGGGCCGCATCCTGGAGGCTGAGCTGGGCCAGCCATACCAGCTGCTGCTCGCCACCGGAGAGTTGCGTAAAGTCGCGCTGGGCGAGGTGAGCGGCCCCCACGCGGGCCAGGGCCGCGTCGGCCAAGGCGTAATCGTGGGGCGAGTAAGCACTCAGGAAGCGGTGGTGGCGGAAGCGGCCCATCACCACCAGTTCCCGCACCGGAATCGAAAACTCCACGCTGCCCCGCTGGGGCAGGTGGGCCAGCAGGCCGCTGGCGGCGGGCTGGCGCACGGCGCGCAGGTCCTGGCCCCGCACCTGCACCGTGCCCTGGTAAGGAATACGCCCCGTCAGGGCCCGAAACAGCGTCGTCTTGCCGCAGCCGTTGTGCCCCACAATGGCCACAAACGCCGGCTCCGGCACCGTAAAAGACAAATTGCGGAGCAGGACGCGCCGTCCATACCCCGCAATTAGCTGTTCTATGCGTAGAAGTGAGAGGTCAGACATGAGAAGTGAGAAGTAAGACTTTCGTTCTGTTGGCTCTTAGCGAGTTGTCAGAACCTAGTCTCACCTCTCACTTCTCATCATCTCACCTCTACATCCTAGTATTCGTCTTCGTTGAACATGAAGTCTTCCTTGGTCGGGTAGTCCGGCCATACTTCTTCGATGTTCTCGTAGGGTTGTCCGTCGTCTTCCAGAGCCTGCAGGTTTTCTACCACCTCCATCGGGGCACCCGAGCGGATAGAATAATCGATGAGTTCATCCTTCGTGGCGGGCCAGGGGGCATCTTCCAGGTACGAAGCAAGTTCCAGAGTCCAGTACATAGTCGTGTGTTGCTACTAAAAGGTTAGCGGATGTGAGAAGCGGGTCAGCAAAAACCCGGCCGGCGGTGCCACACCTGACACTGTTGCCGGCTCGGCTGCTTTTTGCTGACGACAACGTAAAATACTCAGTAAAGTTGGGCTAGCTACCGAGACGCTGCTGGAACATAGCAATTAGCTCGTTCTTCGTACGAATCTTCCGGTCGAAGGCGCGAATCTTGCCTTGCAGCATGGTGCGGAAGGCCTCATTGCCGGGCGAGTCGTTGAGCTTGCCCAGGTTGTCAACCAGCACTTCCTGCTCCTGCTTGTCATACTTGATGAAGTCGCGCAGGGCCTGGATGCGCAGCGTGGCCTGGTCGGCGGAGCTGCCGGCTTCGGGGCCGCTGGGCTGGCGCTTGCGGATGTAGTGCTCCAGGGCGCTCATCTCAAACACCTTGTCGCAGGCCAGAATAAACTGCTCCCACACCCGATCCGACTCTTCGCCGCGCACGGGGCCCACCTTTTTCCAGGCGGCTTGCAGCTCCTTGGCCCGCGCCACCGCCTCCGACATGGGCCGGCGCAGCAGGGCTTGGGCTTCGGCTACCAAGGCGCGCTTACGGCTAAGGTTGTCTTCGCCGCTGCCACCGGGCGTGGGCTGCTGCTCCTGGCGCTTGCTCTCGATGTGCACCTTCAGGCGCTCAAAGAAATGGTTGTGCGCCGCCCGGAACCGGGTCCACAGGTCGTTGGCCTGCTTGCGGGGCAGGGTGCCGTTGATGTCCTTCCAGTCTTGCTGGAGCTGCTTGAGCTTGCGGGTCGTCTCCTCAAAGTCGGTGGAGTTTTGCAGGGCCTCCGATTTATGAATGAGCGTCTTGTACTGCTCATACACCCGGTTAACCATGGCCTTCTTCTCGGCCTGAAACTCTTTCTTGCGGGCAAAAAACGTGTCTACGGCCCGCTGAAACTGGGCTTCCAGCTCGTCGGTAAGGTGCTTGTCGACGGGGCCAGTTTTGATCCAGCCCTGGCGCAGGTCCTTGATTTTCTCGCTGCCGGCCTGCCAGTCGATGGTGTCGGCCAGGGCTTCGACCTCGGCAATCAGGGCCTGCTTGGTGGCCAGGTTTTTCTCCCGGTTGCGGGCAATGGTGACTTTGATGCCCTCCTCGGCCTCGGTGAGGCGCTGGTAGAGGCTGGCAAAGTCGCCGAGGGCGTCGTAGCTGCCCACCTGCTCTTTCAGGTGCAGGGCTTTCATCAGGAAGGAGCCCTTGTTTTCAGACTCCTCGATTTTGCGCAGCAGGTCTTCAACTTTAGCCCGGAACAGCTCAAAGCGCTGGGCAAAGTATACCAGCGATGCGTCAGGAGATTCTTTCACCTGGCCTACCTGCCGGGCCGGGAAGTCCAGCAGCGGGCGGAGCCACACCTGGTCGCCCTCGATGTAGCCATAACGGCGGGCTTCGGCCAGTAGGTGGTCGGGGTGTTCCATAATCAGATAGCGGGAGAGCGAATAGGTGGAAAGGTCGGGTTGTAGAACGGCACAAAGCCGGAAAGAAGTACAAGTTTACGCGTTGTCGGCTAAATCTTCGGTGCCCGGAGCACTTCAGATTCCGTGGTCGGCTGCCTACCTTTGGTGGGCGGGCTGCCGCCGCCCGGCACCTGCCCGCTGCCGGAGCGGGCGGCGGAAGTTCGGCAAGAGCCTATGCGCGGGCCAAAAGCCGGGTTGCCAACCGGCAGCCGCAGCCTATTGTTCTGCAAAATATACATCTGCGCTGCACCCGCAACCCCCTGGAAGAGGGATGCAGCCACCACGCACCACTTTTTTTCTTGTATGAGCGACCAGCCCACCATCATTTTCTCCATGGCCGGGGTAAGCAAGGTTTACCCGCCCCAAAAACAGGTTCTCAAAAACATCTACCTCTCCTTCTTCTACGGTGCCAAAATCGGCGTGCTCGGCCTCAACGGCTCGGGTAAGTCGTCGCTGCTCAAGATTATTGCCGGGGTTGACAAGCAGTTTCAGGGCGAGGTGGTATGGTCGCCGGGCTACTCGGTGGGCTACCTAGAGCAGGAGCCCCAGCTCGACCCGGCCAAGACCGTGCGCGAAGTCATTGAGGAAGGCGTGGCCGAGACGGTAGCCTTGCTCAAAGAGTTCGACGAAATTAACGAGGCCTTCGGGGCCGAAGACGCCGACTTCGACAAACTGCTCGAGCGCCAAGGTAAGGTGCAGGAACGCCTCGACCAGCTCGATGCCTGGAACCTCGACTCCAAGCTGGAGCGGGCCATGGATGCCCTGCGCACGCCCCCGCAGGAAGCCGTCATCGGCAACCTCTCGGGCGGTGAGAAGCGCCGCGTGGCCCTGTGCCGCCTGCTGCTGCAAGAGCCCGACGTGCTGCTGCTCGACGAGCCCACCAACCACCTCGACGCCGAGAGCGTGCTGTGGCTGGAGCAGCACTTGCAGCAGTACAAAGGCACCGTCATTGCCGTAACCCACGACCGGTACTTCCTCGACAACGTGGCCGGCTGGATTCTGGAGCTGGACCGCGGCGAGGGGATTCCGTGGAAGGGCAACTACTCGTCGTGGCTGGAGCAGAAAGCCTCGCGCCTGGCCCAGGAAGAGAAGACCGAGAGCAAGCGCCAGAAGACCCTGCAACGGGAGCTGGAATGGGTGCGCATGGCCCCTAAGGCCCGCCAGGCCAAGAGCAAAGCCCGCCTGGCCGGCTACGACAAGATGGTGAACACCGATGCCAAGGAGAAGGAGCAGAAGCTGGAGCTGTTCATCCCCGACGGCCCGCGCCTGGGCGCCCAGGTCATCGAGGCCGAGGGGCTGACCAAGGCCTTCGGCGACAAGCTGCTGTTCGAGAACCTGTCTTTCAACTTACCCCAGGGCGGCATCGTGGGCATCATCGGGCCGAACGGGGCCGGCAAAACCACCCTGTTCCGCCTCATCACCAACCAGATGCAGCCCGATGCCGGCACCTTCGAGGTGGGACCCACCGTGCAGACGGCCTACGTGGACCAGCAGCACGACACGCTGGACCCCAACAAAACGGTGTTCGAGACGATATCGGGCGGCACCGAAACTATGCTGCTGGCCGGCCGCCCCGTAAATGCCCGCGCCTACGTGAGCAACTTCAACTTCCGGGGCGGCGACCAGGAAAAGAAAGTAGGCAACCTCTCGGGCGGGGAGCGGAACCGGGTGCACCTGGCCACCACCCTCAAGCAGGGCGCCAACCTCATCCTGCTCGACGAGCCCACCAACGACCTCGACGTAAACGCCATCCGGGCCCTGGAAGACGCCCTGGAGAACTTTGCCGGCTGCGCCGTCATCATCAGCCACGACCGGTGGTTCCTGGACCGCCTGGCCACCCACATCCTGGCCTTCGAGGGCGACTCGCAAGTGGTCTGGTTCGAGGGCAACTTCTCCGACTACGAAGAAGCCAAGCGCAAACGCCTCGGCGACGTGGAGCCCAAGCGCGTGCGGTACCGGAGCCTGGGGTAGGGGTTAGCTAAGCCACGAACAAACGCGCCGCTGGAAGTATCTCCGGCGGCGCGTTTGGTTTTAGTCGCGGGCTAAAGGGCTCATGTAAAGTAAAGCCACCTTTTCTTTACATATCTTCGACTTCGTGTAAAGCAAAATCCATTTTTCTATACATGAGGCCGAATACAAGTAAAGAAACCATGTATTCTCTTTACATGACTTGCCTGCCCAGTAGTATCTAAACCATATGCCCATGTCCTGGCATCCCTCCCTACTGCCACCAGCCGAAGAGTTAGAAACCCGCACTGTGTTGAAAAAGCTGACGCTGGCGCACCGGGCGCTAGCGGAGTTGAAAGGAGTGCTGGGCACTATCCCAACTGAAGAAATTCTGCTGAACACGCTGCCTTTGCAGGAAGCCAAGGACAGTTCGGCCGTGGAAAATATTATTACTACCCACGATGAGCTGTTTCGGGCGGAGCTGCGCTTGGAGGAGCTACCCAATCAAGCCACCAAAGAAGTGCAGAACTACGCGGCGGCGCTGGGGCTGGGCTTCGAGCTGGTGCAGAAGCACGGGTTTCTGAGTGTAAACCACGTGGCCCGGATTCAGGCCGAGCTGGAGCACAACAACGCCGGCTACCGCCGCTTGCCCGGCACCACGCTCAAAAACCAGCAGACCGGCGAGGTGGTCTTTATTCCGCCGCAGGACTACGACACCATCATAGCGCTGATGGGCAACCTGGAACAGTACCTAAACGACGACGCGCTGAGCGACGCCGACCCACTCGTAAAAATGGCCGTGCTCCACTTTCAGTTTGAGAGCATCCACCCATTCTACGACGGCAACGGGCGCACCGGCCGCATCCTCAACATTCTGTACCTGGTGCTCAAAGGCCTGCTCGACTTGCCCGTGCTCTACCTGAGCCGCTACCTGATTCAGCACAAAGCCGATTACTACCGCTACTTACAGCACGTGCGCGACACGGGAGAGTGGGAACCGTGGCTACTCTATATGCTGACGGGCGTAGAGCAAACCGCCCACGAAACCATCCGCCTCATCAACGACATGCGCCAGCTGATGCAGCACACGCGGCAGCGGCTGCGGGAGTACCGGTTCTACAGCCAGGACCTGCTCAATAACCTCTTTCGCCACCCGTATACCAAAATTGAATTCGTACAGCAGGAGCTAGGCGTAAGCCGCCTGACGGCCTCCAGCTACCTCAATCAATTGGCCGAGCCCGGTGGCCTGCTCCAGAAATACAGGCTAGGCAAGTCAAACTACTACGTCAACCAGCCGCTGTTTGACCTGTTGGCGCGGTTAGCTTAGTGCTGTATAGCGTTGGAAGACGTTACCGCCTGGCCACTCACATCCTAGCCTTCAAGGGCGACTTCTCCGACTACGAGGAAGCTAAGAAGAAGCGCCTCGGGGACGTGGAGTGGAGCCCAAGCGCGTGAGGTATCGGAGTTTGGGATAGTATTCAGCTTTGCATCAAGAACCCAACGAGCCGCTGAAATCCCAGCGGCTCGTTGGGTTCTTGATGGCTTCAAAGAAGCCTAGCAACATCATAAACTAGAGCGCCATAGTTAGTTGTCCTACCCTTGGCCGAACTGGCATTTCATCGTAAGTCCGACCGTTAAGCAAACGTCCCGATGCTTTTTTATTTACGCCACCCCACTGCTTGAAGAAAAAGGCAACACCTGCTGCTGCACACTGTTGCTGGATGTCGCGGACCCATTCTTCACGCATTGGTCTAGGTTTCCGGCCGGACTCACCACCTACAATTATCCAATCAATACCTGTTAGGTCGAGGACCGGTAATGGCCCGATCAACGGTTCTAATGAGAGGAATTTGGTTTGCGCAGGAGTGGAACGTAGAAAATCAATTCGGTCTACCACACGGTGGTCTTCTACTGAAACGCCCATCCATATATTATCCGACCAAGTAAGGTGCTCTGCCATGCGAGCTAACACGTCGCCACGCTTTGTCAGCACTTGAAACGTATGTTGCGGACAGTTATTCATGGTCGCAAATACTCGCTGGATGAACTCAATAGGAACATCTTTGTGAAACAAGTCGCTCATAGAGTTAACGAAAACCACTTTAGGCTTTCGCCAACTTAAGGGGCGGCTTATCTCTTCTTCATGCAGCGTAAGCTTAAAGCCATTGGCGTACTTAGCTTGCCCCATGGCATTCAAGCGCTTTGTCAGCACCTCCGCGTAGCAGAACTTGCAACCAGCCGAAATCTTGTCGCACCCAGTTGTAGGGTTCCAAGTCATTTCGGTCCATTCAATGCTCGACTGGGCCATAGATTTACTAATTTGAGTAGCTAGACTAAGTTGTTTGGCTACTCAAATTAACAAAGGAAACCTGAACTTGGTCACCAAACGTGCCTTGAGGACGGACGCTCTTAGCTGGAAAAGCTACAATACGCCCCTGATCTTCTAGGAGCTTTAAGGCGTCTTTATAGTTTTTACCAATGTATTTACCTGTTGTATGATGCCGGTATATGATGTCTTTGGTCGATAAAGTACAGCCGGCAAAGAAGGCAAGTAGCTTCTCCGCCAAGACGTCGATAGGACGTTCTGGTTGGAATAGTTGTAATTGCGGTAGCGGGTCAGTGGCTTTAGTAGGACTATATTCAAAAAGTCCTATCGAATCGGATGGCTTCTTACTTTCGCCAGCCATCACCTCTTTCATCTTGAGGAACCCGTGAGCATTTGTGGTAGCAAAAATCAAATGATGCGTAGTGCGTGTACCATGTTTTGGGTCACGAAAACGATAGTCTACAGTATAGACGCTTTCATCGGCTGACAAGTGCGGTGCCATTCGCTCCTTTAAGGCCTGTTCTACTGCTTCAATAATTGCTTCCTCCCGCTTAGCTGATCGGTTCTTTCCCTTAGTTTCTTCAGTAATGCGGCTCAATTCATCACGCAATGTGCTAGCACGTTGCTCACCAAATAATAGCGCCATATTTTCAATAAAGACCGAGTTAGAAAGTGCAGGGTTGATTCGTTGATAGTTAAAGAATATGATAACTTCACAAGCCCAAAGTTTTAATATAGAGGTGAGTAAGTCAATTGTAAGGCCGTTATAGCCCCATGGGTCCACAAAAACTAGCATGGGCGGGCGAGGCCTGTCTGTACGAGTAAATAGTTGCTCTATTTTTCCAGTGCCGACCTGCTCGTTCATAAAAAAAGGCTTATGTCTTATGGTGTCGACACCAGGGAATGCATTTACCTCATTTTTAAGTTTCTCATATGATTTAGGGTCGCGTTCATTGAAAACGATTTGTAAATGCTGTTGCAAATCCGCTTCTTCTATAGCTCGACGCAGCACAAGCAGTGGCGTAGATTCTTGCCCATTACTATAGCGCCCCTGCCCAGCGAATAAGTCAACATAAGCTGCAAACTTGGGCGGATGAGCCCGGTTCTTAACTTGTGGAATAATTATTTTTGCCCAAACGTACAGATATTTAGCGACGATGGTTGACTTGACTAATGACCTTTCAGTTTGTTCATCGAAAAAATCCTCGGTACTAGTAGAAGCCATTCTTATAAAACTGGTTATGGTTGTTTTTCAATACTATGAACAGCATTCGGTATTTGCAAAGAAGAAGTAATTACTTGTAGTATTATCGCCTTCGGTTGCTAAGACAATTGCAATAGCGTTTCTGAAATTTTGCTGATTACCCCCTACCTCCACCGCTTCACCCACCTGCGCGTGGCGCGCAGCCGCCAGCACGGCGAGGCGCCGTATAAACCCGCTCTGCTGCTGGCCGTGCTGGATGGCATCGAAGACGGCACCATTCAGGACAACCGCATCCACATCACCCCGGAGCTGCTAGCCGCTTTCCGCAGCCTCTGCCGCGACCTGAGCACCTCGGCGCTGTTTCGGGCCAATGACTTTTTCCTGCCGTTTTACCACCTCACCGGCGACAGGTTCTGGCGCCTGCGTACCTACCCCGGCCTGGAAGTAGTGCTTACGGCCTCTCGTTCGGTCAAGAGTTTTCGGAGCCTGCGCGAGACGGTGGAGTACGCCACCCTCGACCCTGACCTGTGGCTTCTGCTGCTCGAGGCCCCGGCCCGCGAGGAGCTGCGCCAGGCCCTGCTGCGGCGCTACTTCCCGCAGACGCGCCACTGTTACCGCCCCGCCGCCGGCACCGAAGCCGTGCAGGCCATCCGCCGGCAGATGTTGGAGGAGCCCGCCGCCGTGTACCGCACCCACTTGGCTCCAGCCGACGAGTTGGACACCGCTGTGCGCAGCGGCCTATTCAAGCGCGTGGTGCTGGAGGCCTACGACCACACCTGCGCCATTTCGGGGCTGAAGCTGGTGAGCACCCACACGGCCACCCCTAACCCTCTGCTCGACGCCTGCCACATCGTGCCCTGGGCCCAGAGCCACGACGATACCCTCCCCAACGGCCTGGCCCTGACGCCTACCCTGCACCGCGCCTTCGACCGCCACCTGCTCTGGATAGACGATACCTACCGTGTCTGTCTCGCCGATGGTTTTGCGGAGCCCGCCGGCGCGGCCCACGGCATCCGGCAGTTTGAGGGCCGGCAGCTGCACCTGCCCCCGCAGCCGGCGTGGTGGCCGACCGTGGAAAACCTGCGAATGCACCGGGGCCGGGGATGAGGCACAAGCCACAATTGCACAATGCAGCCGGGGTTGCCGTATGGCCAGTGTGACCTAGTAACGACAAACGCCCCTGGCTAAGCAGCCAGGGGCGTTCGTTGTAGGAGCTGTGTTACCTCACTTCAGCAGCAAAGCGAAGTGAGTTGGGAATGCCGGGAGCTTACTGGCGGTACGCCTGCCCGAAACGGACGATTTGGCCGGCACGTTTGCCGTTGCGCTTCACGCGGGTGCCTTCGGCTAGCTCCAGGCCTACCACCGGTGCCTCACAGCTGTTCAGCACAATGTTCTGGTCGACGTAGCCGGCGGCGGCAATGTGCAGCACCTGGCCCTGGTATACGGGCTCTTGCAGCAGGTACTTCCCTTCGGAGTTGGTGATGGTGGGGAAGCGGCTGCCTTCCAGCATCACGGTAGCACCCACCAGAGGCTGGCCCTGGGCATTGAGCACTTGGCCACTGAACTGGGCGCACCCCAGCCGCGTGGTGGGAGCCGGAGCTGCTTTCGGGGCAGGCTCGGCCAGGGCAATACGCTCCGAAGCCAGCGCAGGAGTGGCATCAGCGCGTTGGGCGGAAGCAGCCAGCGGAGAAGTCAGCAGGGCCGCAAAAGAGGCAAGAAGTAGAAAACGTTTCATATGAAAAAGGCAGCTGGTTCAGTGATAAGTGCTGCGCTAAACGTGGGCCAAACAAAAAAGTTGAATAAAAACTAAAAGAAATGCTAAGCTCAACTGTAGTGCCTTCATACAGCAGCAAAAACGCCCGAGCCTTTTGCTGTTCAGCAAAAGGCTCGGGCGTGTTGCGGACGGCTGGCACCCGTCGTTACGGGTGGCGCCGGGGCGTCTAATATTTGATCTTGCCCGTGGCGGTGGTGCGCTTGATGCGCCCGTTGTTCCGGAGGCGGGTACCAGGCAGTAGCGTAAGGCTAATGTCGGAAATCTGGCAGGTGGTGAGCGGAATGTCCAGGGCGCTGTAGCCGGCGGCACTTACGGCCAATGTAGCCCCCGTCGTTACGGGGCCCCGCATCACGTACTGCCCCTCCGAATTGGTGGTATGCACATTGAGGGTTCCTTTCACAAGAACGGTGGCACCTACCAGCGGCTGCCCGTTTTGGTCGAGAATTCGGCCGGTTACAGTGGGGCAGGAATCCTTGCCGGGTTCTTGCTGGGGCCGGCGGGTCGGTGGGGCAGCCGGCGCATCAGGCAGGGTGGCAATCAGCTGTGCAGGCAGCAGAAGAGCCAGAATGAGGGAGTACAGGTAGTGCATTAGAAAAAGATAAGGAACTAAAAAAAGTGCATGCCCGTGGCAAATGCGGCCCGAAGTTAACTTTGTATTCGCCATGTTGTATACAACAGCGGCGGGAACTTCTACTACCTGCTCATGGTACAAAGGCAGCCTAGTCCCTTTTCTATGACCTCCTCCCTCGATTTGCCCGAGTTTTACCCTCAGGTGCTAGAAAATCTGCGTCAGGTTTTCTTCGTGTATGACCCGGCGCAGCAACGCGTAGAAACCGTAAACGCGGCCTACGAGCAGGTGATGCGCCGCCCCCGCGCCCAGCTCAACGACGAGTTGCCTCACCTGGTGGCCTTGCTGCATCCCAACGACCGGGCCTATGCCGCCCGCTGCTGGCAGTTATGGAACGCCGGCCGTCTCAATGAGCAGTTTGAGTTGCGCCTGCTGCACCCCGACGGCGCGGAGCAGTGGCTGTGCGTGGACCCTTATCATACGGTGGACGCTAGAGGGCAGGTGCTGCTTAGCGGCCTGATTACCGATATTACCGCTTCCAAGGAGTACATCAACAACGCCAATAAGTTCAACGCCAAGAAAAATGCTACCCTCGAAATTCTCTCGCACGACCTAGCCGGCCCGTTTGCCATGCTGCAGCAGCTGGCTGGTTACATTGAGGAGCGAGTGGAGCCCCTGCACGACGAAACCCTGATTGAGCTGCTGCGGGTGATGCACGACACCTGCCGCGACAGCGTAAACCTGATTCGTGACTTTGTCGACAACGAGTTTCTGGAATCGGCTAATGTGGAGCTGAAGCTGGAGCGCTACGACCTGGTGGAGCGGCTGCGCCTGATGATGGAAGAGTATAAGCGCAGCGAGGAGCAGCTGGCCAAGCGCTTTCACTACGAAGCCTCGCACCCGGTCATCTACGCTGAAGTCGACGAAAATAAGTTTATGCAGGTGATGAACAACCTGCTCAGCAATGCCATCAAGTTTACGCGGGAAGGTGGCAATATCTGGGTGCGCGTGGCCCAGGAGCCCGGCTACGTGCTGGTTTCCGTAACGGATGATGGTGTCGGCATTCCGCAGGGCATGCAGCCAGTGCTGTTTGAGCGGTTCACCAAGGCGCGCCGCCCCGGCCTGCGCGGAGAGAAATCAACGGGCCTGGGCATGTCCATTATCAAAACCATTGTGGAGCTGCACCAAGGCACCATTCAGGTCCAGAGCGTGGAAAACCAGGGCTCTACCTTCACCATCCGCCTTCCCGATCAGTTGAAGTCGTAAGCAGCTTTCATAGTAAAGCACCTTTGCAGGTCGTCTGTCCTGCTCCAGCTGGCATCCGCTTGCCGGGTCGAAGGTCGCCGGAAGCCAGCGGCTGGCGCGCTGCCGCATGAGTGGTACCTGTCCTGCTGAGCAGGTGGCGCGTCAAGCCAGGGTGCGCAGCCGTAGCCGAACCGAAGGTCGCCGCAGGCAAGCAGCTCTCCCGCTTCGGTGCAGGTGCAGTAGTATTCAGAGGAAGCGGGAGATATGCTGCGCGGGGCCGCCGCCAGCTAGAGCAGGGCAGCCTGAATCATAGTCGCACCTCCAGCTAAAGGGCACCCAGGTCGTCTTCCGGTCAGGAAGGGCGTTACGCGGCCTACCAGGCTGGTGGCTACTGCCGGTCGCGCTTGCGGGCTTTGTCGGCGGGCATCAGCGTGACGGTGACGGGCAGGAAGTTGCTGGCCAGCACCTCGCGGCCCTGGTAGCCGGCGTAGTCGTACTGCAGGGTGTTGGTGCCGGGCGGTACGGGAAGCGTGTAGTGGCCGCTGGCGTCGGTGCTGGTAGCTTCCTTCGTGCCTTTGAGCAACACCGTGGCGCCCTGCAAGGGCCGCTGCTGCTCGTTGAGCACATATCCCGTGAGCAGCACCCGCGTCGTAGAGTCGGCGTCGGCGGCCGGCGGGGTAGCGGTAGCAGCCGTTGAGGCGGGCAGTGCTTCCGGAGCGGGGGCAACTGGGGCCGCCGAGACCTGGGCCGAGTCGGCGAGGACAGGAGCGGGGGCGTCTTGCGCAACGGCCTGTCCGGCGCGCACCAACAAGGCAGCAAAAAGGAGAGGGTAGAAGAACGTTTTCATAGGAAGGACGGGGAAGAGTACGAAGAGCGGAACAACCTGATTCGGCTGCTGCCCCGGCTGTTTTAGGCTAGGGCAAAGTGCCGCAATTAGATATGTGCAAAAGAAGAAATTTTCACATCAACTTAAAAGCAACAGGAAATTTTTTGAGCACCTAACGCCTGCCGAACACCAGTAGCTACCTAACAGAAAGAAAAACAACCTGCTAGAAATCTGCCGTCTGCCAGAGCAGTCAAGGCCTTTGGCAAAACAGGCCACGAATAGCAACTGTTATAATGTACTAATTTATTGGAATAAGTAAACTAATGCCTTACATACGTGTTGTGCAGCTACGTAGTTGAGGACCAGGCTCGGGCCGGACCAACGGCACCCGCGCGGGTTACCAGCAAACCTGCGCGGCCCGCCCGCGTAGGCACTGATGCCAGCAGTTGGCATCGTTCCTCCTTCTTCCTTAGAATAGCCACGTTCGTATGTGCGGCCGCTACACCACTACTGCTCCCCGTCCGGTACTCGAAAAGCGTTTTGAAGCCACCTTCGCTGCTCCCGAAGCCGCACCCAACCACAACGCAGCGCCCTCGCAGCAGCTACCGGTGGTGCGCAACACCGAGCCGGGCCAGATTCAGCTGCTTCAGTGGGGCCTGCTTCCGGGTTGGGTCAAGGACGTGCAGCAGGCGCCCAAGCCCATCAACGCCCGCGCCGAAACCCTGGCCGAAAAGCCTTCGTTTCGGCAGCTGCTCCAGCGCCGCCGCTGCCTGGTGCCCGCCGATGGCTTTTATGAGTGGCAGGCCATGCCTGGCAGCCGGGGTAAGGTGCCGTACCGCATCTTGCTGCGCAGCGAGGAGCCCTTTGCCTTTGCAGGGCTGTGGGATGAATGGGCTGACCGGGCTACCGGAGAGGTGAAGCCCACGTTCACCATCATCACCACCGAGCCCAATTCCCTCATGGCGCCCATCCACAACCGCATGCCGGTGATATTGCGGGGCCGCGAGGCCGAGCTGGCCTGGCTCGACGATGGCCTGAACGCCGCCGACCACCAAGCCCTGCTGGCGCCCTACCCGGCCGAGCTGATGCGCGCCTACCCCGTTAGTACGCTGGTGAACTCGCCGGCCCACAATTCACCGGAGGTGTTGCAGCCTGCCGCCGCCTGATGAAGCGCCCGGTTACTTCCCAGGCTCCTTGGGGCGGGTTGCCCCGCTGGGTGGGCGTCCTGCTGGGCTGCTGGCTGGCCCTGGGTGCCGCAGCCCAGGCTCCGCTCACGCCCCGGCAGCTGTACCCTGGCTTGTTTGAAGCCGTGCAGCTTGGCCGCATCTACCCCGACAATAAAACCTTTGTGGATGCCGTGCCCCGGCAGCCGCCGGCGGCCATTCGCCGGGCCTGGGAGCAACAGAGCCGCCAGCCGAACTTTAATCTGCGGGCCTTTGTGGAGCAGCACTTTGTGCTGCCGGCCCCGGTGGGCGGCTCCTACCGCACCCGCGTGCAGGCCGGGCTGAACCGCCACCTCGACACGCTCTGGACCGTGCTGCAACGGCGCCAGGATACAGCTGTGGTAGAAGGATCGTCCTTGCTGCCGCTGCCCTACCCGTACGTGGTGCCGGGCGGGCGGTTTCGGGAGGTGTACTACTGGGATTCGTACTTTACCATGCTGGGCCTGCAAGCCAGTGGCCGCCGGGAGCTGGTACGGGCTATGGTCGATAATTTTGCGTATCTGATTGGGCGTTACGGCTTTATTCCCAACGGCACCCGCACCTACTACCTCACCCGCTCCCAGCCGCCCTTCTTCAGCCGCATGGTGCTGCTGCTGGCCCCTACTCCCGGCCCCGCCGCCGACTCGGTGCTGCGGCGCTACCACCCGGCCCTGGTAGGGGAGTACCGGTTTTGGATGGCCGGCGCCGACTCCCTGCGGCCGGGCACGGCGCACCGCTCGGTGGTGCGTCTGCCCAGCGGCGAGGTGCTGAACCGCTATTGGGACCTGAGCGACCAGCCCCGCGAAGAGTCGTACCAGGAGGACGTGACGGCGGCCAAGCGCAGCCCGCAGCCTCCGGCGCAGTTTTACCGCAACGTGCGCGCCGCGGCGGCCTCGGGCTGGGACTTCAGCAGCCGTTGGTTTGTGCCGGGGCAGGGCTTGGAGTCTATTCGCACTACCAGCTTCGTGCCCGTCGATTTGAACTGCCTGCTCTTTCAGCTGGAGCAGCTGCTGGCCCGCAGCAGCCGGGCCGCAGGCGACGCATCAGCGGCCCGCCGCTACGAGCAAGCGGCCCAGGCCCGGCGCCAGGCCGTGCTGCGCTACTGCTGGGATGCCCGCGCCGGCTGGTTCGTGGACTACGACTGGGAGCAACGGCGGCCTTCGCCGGTGCGCACCCTGGCGGGCATGTTCCCGCTGGAAAGCGGCCTGGCCACCCCCGCCCAGGCCCGGCAGGTGGCTGCTGCCCTGGGCCGCGACTTTCTCAAGCCTGGTGGCCTCGTCACTACCCTTGCTGCTACCGGTCAGCAGTGGGATGCCCCCAACGCCTGGGCGCCGCTGCAATGGATGGCTATTGAAGGCCTGACTCAGTATGGGCACAAAGAATTGGCCAACACCATCAGTGGGCGGTGGGTGACGCTTAACCGCCGTGTGTTCGAGCAAACCGGTAAGCTGATGGAGAAATACAACGTCGTAAACCCCAATGCGCCGGCCGGCGGCGGTGAGTACCCGTTGCAAGACGGCTTCGGGTGGACCAACGGCGTGCTGCTTCAGCTCCTGCAACGCTACCCCGAAACTAGGTAACGGCGGCTTTGATTGTACCGCGAAGCTGCACTTCGCAAGGCGTCCGCGTCATCTGGGCTTCACCCCAACGACATCGTTCTAACGCTTCGCGGTACACTTCATATCCTCAACCCTAGGCATCGTCCTGCTCCGGCTGCACTCAGCAGTACAGGTAGCTTCAAGCATCAGCACGCCAAGCAGAGCAGGACGGGCTATAAGATTACCGCTTGCGCAGGCGGCGGTAGGCAGGGGCTACTTTCCGTTTCTTCCGCTTGAGTATGCCGGAGTCTGCTGCGGATGCTGCCGAAGAGGAGGTAACTGTTGCGGCCGGGGGCGGAACAGCTGCGGAAGCGCCAAGAGACGAAGCGGCAGCTGATTCGAGTACGCCAAAGCTGCCTAGCACGAGGAGCGCGAATAGCTTGTTCATAGTATTTTGTTTAGGATTTACAGGACAGCTCGGCAAGTAGATAAATTATTAAGAAATAGACAAGCTGAATATAGCATCTCACAAAAAAAGCCTGCTCGGGAAGGAGCAGGCTTTTACTGGTCTGGGGAAGACAGCAAATCAAGCTTACCGAACGGGCTTCGGTTGCGGCACGGTGTCTTCCGAATCACGCTCAGCAGCTTTGGCAGCCGCAAAAACGCCGACGCTGGCTATAACAGCAATGCCGATGATGAGCTGAGTGGTAGTGAAGCGCTGAGCAGCTTTTTTCAGCAAGTGGCCGCCGTGCCGGAGCAGGTCGTCGAGCTGGTCGGCCTCGCCCTGAAATACTTTATAGGCGCTTTGCAGGGTATTGATAATGTCTTCGGGAGCAATTTTCTCGACTTGCTGCGGGAGTTGGTTGTTCATAACAGAAGGAAAGTACAGTGAAAGAAAGTGCTGCGGTGCTACCAAAGCACCTCCGGAAGCCGTGTACGGGAAAACCACCGCTAAGGCTACATGAAGTAGAAGTGAGACAGTGAGAAGTGAGAAATGAGACTTCCGGTTTTCTCATAGACCGGAAGCAGTGAGAGGTAAGAGGTGAAACTTTGTTCCAGCAGTGCTTGCCTCAGAACGAAGTCTCACTTCTCACCTCTCACTGTCTCACTTCCAACTACCCTTACTCCACGGCCACCAGGCGGCTGCTGACGCGGCTGCCTTCCTGCACGTGACAGTAGTAGGCGCCGGCGGCTAGCTGGCTGGTGTCTACGGGCAGCTGGTGCTTGCCGCGTGGCAGGGCCCGGTCGAGGGGGCGCAGCACTTCCCGGCCCACGTTGTCGAACAGCACCACCTGCACGTGGCCGCCTTCCGACTCAAACTCCACCGTGGCCCGCCCTTCCCGAATCGGGTTCGGAAACACCCGGAAGCCCGCCACGTTGGTAGCCGCCGCCGGCGCCGTGCCATTGACGACGCCTTGGCGGATGACCGGCACGTACGGGAATGGGCTCTGGGCTGAGGGCAGCAGGGCGTTGATGGTAGCCTGGGGCACTTTAAACCAGTCTTTGAGCACGCTGGCGTAGATGGCCCGGAAGTCGAACTGCATGGGCACGTTGTCGTTGACGCCCGCGTTGGCCGGAATCACGGGATTGGTGCCGTGGATGCGCGGGTTCACGCTGGTACCGAACACGATGAGCGGAGCCGCCGCGCCGTGGTCGGTGCCCTTGCCGGAGTTGGCCTTGATGCGGCGCCCGAACTCCGAGAAGGTCATGCCCACCACCCGGTCCTGAATTTTCAGCAGGCGCAAGTCGTCCTGGAAAGCCTCAATGGCCTGCGACACCCGGCCCAGCAGCGTGGCGTGGCTGCCGGTAGTCGTGCTGCCCGTAGCCGACACCTGGTTTACGTGGGTGTCGAAGCCCCCGATGTTGCAGACGTAGATGCGAGTTTGCAGGCCGCCGGCCACCAGCTGGGCCACAATCTTGAGCTGGTCGGCCAGGGAGTTCTGGCCGGCGGCGGGGTACATCGTGGACAGGTTCTTGGCCTTGCCGGCCGCCGTCTGGATGGCGGTGGTGTACACCTGGGTTTGCTGCACCACCTGCCGGATAAAGGTCAGCTCGTGGCCGGCCGGGGTGTTGGGGGCAGCATCCACGCCTCCGCTCAGCAGCTGGTAAAACGACGAGGTGCTGGCAATGGCCATGCCCATGTTCAGGGTAGGCCCCTGCACGCAGTTGCTCACCACCGACCCGATGCTGATGGCCAGCGGGTCGGGGTTTTGGGTGCTGGGGTAGCCCTGCGGATAGCCCGGAAACTCGTCGTCGAGGTAGCGGCCGGCCCAGCCCGAGGCCGTAGTCACGTTGGAGTCGGAGCCGGAGGTCCAGATGTCGGTGGCGCGGAAGTGGCTGAAGTTGGGGCTGGGGTAGCCCACGCTGTGCACCACGCCCACCTGCCCGTTGTCGTAGAGGTTTTTGAGGCCCGCCATGGCCGGGTGTAGGCCAGTGGCCTGGGTGAGGCGCAGGGCCTGGTTTTCGGGAATGGCAATGTCGGCGCGGGCCGCCATCAGCCCCGCGTACTGGTCCAGGGGCAGAATCATGTTCAGCCCGTCGTTGCCGCCGTTCAGCTGGATGAGCACCAGCACGTGGTCGGTCTGGGTGGTGCCCCCGGTCAGGGCAAATAGCTCCTGCGAGAAGCCGTACGCCCCAATTGGAAAGCCGCCCAAAAAAGCCGGCAGCACCGTGGCGGCCGCCGTAGTCTGGAGGAAATGTCTGCGTTTCATTGGCTCAATGAGTGAATGAGTGAGTGAGCGAATGATTGAATGAGCGAATGAGTGAAAAGGCAATTCGGGCGTCTTTAATCTGCCGTTTTGCCATTCACTCAATCACTCATTCGCTCATTCACTCATTTAGCTAAGATGATATTCCGCCAGGCCCAGAATGGCCTTAAACAAGGCGCGGAGCTTGGATTCGACTCCCATTCTTCTGGTGGCGTTGGTGGGCGCGGCCAGGTAGCCGTTCCACTCCACCGTCCACTCAAAGTCGGGCAGGCCGGGCAGCAGAATGTCGTTGAGGTAGCTGAGCTGGTTGGCCGTGAGCGGAATGGGCAGCAGCAGCTTGGTGAACTCCGCAATCAGCAGGTTGGCATCGGCGGCGGTGGCGGCGGGCAGGGCCTGAGCCAGAGCCAGCACGTCGGTTTTCAGGTTGTAGGCCGTGTTATTGATGTAGCGCGTGTAGCCGTTCTGGCTTACCATCAGGTCCGTGAACTGGCTGCGGCGGGGCAGGGTCACGGCGTTGATCCACATTTCGTAGTACTGGGGTGTTTGCCAGTAGGCGGGCCAGCCGGCCACGTTGGGCGGGTCGCCGAGCTGCTGCTGCTGCACCGAAGCCCGGTCCACGAGCCAGTCCCACATGCCGTATTGGGCCGTGACGTTGGAGGCCGGCGGGAACTGCAATTGCAACTGCCGGGCCGTGCCCACCACAAACTCAATGGGACTTTTAATCACGCAGCCCATGCTCATGGTGTCGAAGAAGTGCTGGCTGCCCAGCAAGGCCCGCAGGGTGGGTACCACCTCGTAGTTGTTTTGCTTGAGCAAGGCCGCCAGGGGCTGAATCACGCTCTGCTCGGTGTTGGCGTCGATGACGTAGTACACAAACCACCGGTAGAGCTTGCGGGCCAGAAACAAGGCCGTATCGGTCTTGTCGAAAATCATGTCTACCAGCGCCTTGTATTCCTGGTCGCCCTGGTTGGCAATGGTCTTGTTGCCGAAGGCGGCGCTGAATTGCTTGGTGGTAGTGTCGTGGCGGTTGGCCGTGTAGTAGCTGTTGATGTCGGTGGCGGAGTCGCGCCAGCCGGTAAGCACCTTGGCGGCGGCCTGCACGTCGGCTTCGGTGTAGGTGGTGTAGTTGCCGGGGCCGGCCAGCGGGCCTTTGCCCACGGTAAACAGCTCCAGCAGCTCGCGGGCATAGTTCTCGTTGGGGGCTCCGGCACGGTTCTGGTTGCCGCCCAGGTAGCGCAGCATGCCGGGGTCAATGGTAACGTCCTTGGTCAGCTGGCGCATGTTGCCCAGCGCCGAGCTGCGCAGCATGGCCTGGTAGCGGTAGCTGTAGCGGCCTTCGTAGATGTCGTCGAACTCAATCACGAAGTGATTGTGCCAGAACAAGGTCATCTTCTCTACCAGCGTAGTGCTTTGCAGCATCTGGCCCACCCACCAGGCGCGCAGGCTGCGCATGCGCCAGTACTCGAAGTCGTTGTTGTAGGGCAGGTTTACCCAGGTTTGGCCCACGGCCACGCTGGTGTCGTTGGTGAAGCCGTTGACCGGGGGCGCCGGGGCAGCTGGAATCGTGAGCAGCCCGTTCAATACCTGGGTCAGGTTGCTGCCCGCCGCGGCCAGAATCTCGGCGCGGGTGGGCCCAAAGGTGGTTCGGCGCAGCAAGTGAGCGGCCTGCGTGTAGCCCCAGGGGCCGGTATACGCAGCCAGGCCGGCCGTGGGCCGGGCCGTAGTGGGCAGGTGCCTGTTGGCGAACCGGCTAACGGTTTCATCATCTCCACCGGGTGGGTCGCCGCCGGCCGCGGCTGGGGTGGGCGCCGCCTCCAGCATGGCCGCGGCGGGAGCCGCCAATGGTGCCGTCTGCTTACTGAGGAAAGTTCTACGATTCATAGGCAATTGGTTGGAAAGGAGGAAGAAAGAACGGGTAAGCAGCTTGTAAGGAATGAGTTACGCTATTGATATGCAACACAGAGTTCAAAAAATATCTAGATAAAATACAAGTGTTGCGGTTTAATCTTGCATCAGCACTATAGTTTTCTTGAAATACTGCCTAATAAAATTTTGTGTCGGCTATCTTTCATTGCGAAGGCCAAACAAAAAAGCCCAACTCAGCAGCTGAGTTGGGCTTCCGCATGACTATCAAGGGGTTGGCTTATTCAAAGACTTTCACCACAAACACATAATCCTGGAGCTTGCGGATCTGCTGGGGACGAGAAGTGCCCGCCAGCTGGTTGCCGCGGGGCAGGTTGTACGACTGGCCAGCCCCGGTGGCGCTCAGCGAATCCACCAGCCGCATCAGGTACGACGACTTGGTGGCGAAGGCCGCGCTCTGCACGTCCATCTGCCGGCCGCTGATAACGCCAATCAGGTTGCCCCGGTCATCGAGCAAAGGCCCGCCCGAGTTGCCGGGGTTCACCGGAATGCTGATCTGGTAGAAGCCCGTGTCGCCCTCGAAGCCCGAGCGGGCACTCAAGGAGCCATCGTTAAACACCAAGTCCTCGCGCGGATAGCCCAGCGTGTACACCCGCTCGCCCAGGTCCGACTGCCCCCGCTTAAACGAATACGGCAGGCGGCCAAAACCCTTGAAGCTTTTGTCTTTGATTTGCAGAATGGCCAGGTCATGCGCCACATCAGTAAACACCGGCTCGGCCCGGAACCGCTGCTGGTCGCGGCCCTCAATCAGCAGCGAGTCGGCACCCTGAATGACGTGGTAGCTGGTGACCAAGTAGCCATCGGCGGTGAGAGCGAAGCCCGTGCCGCTGAACTTGCCGGGGTTGGCGCGGTCGGGTTGGGCGGCATCTATCTGGTTCAGGGCCCGGTTCATGGACCGCTGGGTGCGCTTGATGCGCTCCACCTCGCGCCGCAGCACGGTGTAACCGTACAGAGAAGGCTTCTGCGAAGCCCGCCACCACTCCAGGCCCAGTAGGGTAGCAAACACGGCCATAATGGCCACCGAGGCGGCTACCATCATGGTGGCGCGGTGCCCGTTCCAGAAGGCGCGCAGCTTCTGCTCAGTGCGCGAAATGCGCAGCAGCGGCGGCGGGGCCTGGCCCGTAGCAAAGGGCGCGGCCGGAGCATCAGCGGCCGGCGACGCGAGGCGTACGGCTTCCTCGGCGTCCATATCGGCCTGGATGGCGCGCAGCTTACGGCGCAGGCTGAGGCGCTGGCCGTAGGCGGTGAGCGTGCCCGTCAGCTCCTCGTACTCGCGCAGGCGCCGGGCCAGCTCGGGGTCGGCGGCCAGGCGCTGCTCCAGGCTGGCGCGGTCGGCCGCGGCCAACTCACCAGCGCGGTAGGCGTCAAATAAAGCGTAGTAGTCGGCTTCCGTTTTCATCTCTTATTTAGAAGTGAGAAGTAAGACATGAGAAGTGAGACTTTTGTGCTGACGACTGCGCCGCCTGAACATCATCTCACTTCTCACCTCTCACTGTCTCATATCTACATTAGCTCTTGATACTGGCTGAAGAACAGCTTCTTTAGCCGGACAAGGCATTTATACTTTTGGTTCTTGGCATTGTCGGCGTTGGTGTAGCCAAACTCGGCCGTAAGCTGCTGCATCGACTTGTCGAGCAGGTAAAATCCTTCCAATAGCGAGCGGCAAGGCTCTCCCAGGCGGTCCAGGGCTTGCGCCATGGTCCCCATCCGGCGGTTGCGCTCCTCGGCCTCCTCCAGGTCGGCTTCGGCGCCGGTTTCGAGGTAGGGCTCGTGGTCGTCGAGGCGCCCGCCGAAGCGGGTTTTCTCAGTCAGGCGCTTCAGCCACAGGCGGCGACACACGGCGTAGAGGTAGGTTTTGATCTGGCAGCTTAGCTCCAGGGAGCCGTCGCGAACCTTCTCATAAAACACCATGACGCCCTCCTGATACACATCCTTGGCTTCGTCGTCGGTGCCGCTGTTTTGCAGCACGTAGTGCGAAATCATCGGGAAGTGCAGCCGGTAGAGCTGCGCCAGCGCCCGGTCGTCGCCGCGACGGATGGCCGCCACAAACTCCTCGTCGGTGTAGGAAGGTTGTCCCTTACCCATTCGCTTTGCTGATTAATACGTGGTGCCCGGCGGGGTAACCCGGCGAAGAAATAATTTCTATGGTTGGGTTACCATTCGCCATGGCGGGTATGAAAGGCGTTTTTTGGACTACAATTTTCAAACCTACTACCAAAATGAAAAACCTGCTGAAGGTATCTGCTCTGGCTCTGGTATTCGCTGCTGGCCTCGCTTCCTGCGAAACCAAGAAGGCTGAAGAAACCACCACCACGACCGAAACCACCGCCGTAGACGCCACTGCCACGACGACTGACTCGGCCGCCACGGCTGCTCCCGCTACCACCGACCCGGCTGCTGCCGCTACTGCTGCTCCCGCCGATGGTACTACCACCACCGAAGCTTCGTCGACCACCACTACCACGACCGAGCAAAAGTAATTGCGCACCGGCTCTGGCCGGCCTGCTGCTTCCCAGCCCGGATTCTGCTCAGCGGAGTCCGGGCTGCTTTTTTGTCAGCAAGGAAAGTTACCGAGAAAAAGGCTGGTAAGGTTCTACTTGCCGCAGCTTGTTAAACGACCAGCAGAATGTAACGCGAAGTTGTACTTCGCGAGGCGTAAGCACCATCAGGTTAACCCCCAACGGCCTCGTTCTAACGCCTCGCGAAGTACAACTTCGCGTTACATTCTGCTGGTCGTTCAGGAGGGCGGGCGCGTGCGACGCGCCCCTACAGTTTTTCCTCCAGCCACAGCAAGCCCGCGGCCGCCAGAAACACTAAGAAACCCACCCAGCGGGGCCAGTATGTGCGCGCTGGGGGCACGACGGCGGCAGTAGGAGTTGAGGGAGGCGCAACAGATTGCCAGCCCCTGGCTGCCGCGGAGCGGGCCTGCTGCTCGGGGCCGCGCCAGTCGGCTTCCCCGAACACGTAAAACCACTGGCTGCTTGTGCCAAGGCGGACTTCGTGCCAGCCGGAAACGGCCGGCCAGAAGGTGGCGGTGGCCCACTCTGGTACGGCTTCGTCCTGGCGCAGGGCGAGACGCACGGACGCGCCGACCGGAGGGCTCAGGGCCAGTGGGGTGCGCGGCGCGTTGGTGGTTTGGAGCAGCAGCGGCGCATGGGGACGGGGCCAATTGTTGAGCGGAGTTAGCTGAAGGCCAGTAGTAGCAGGCGGTGGGGCTACGGCCGTCAGCAGGCGGCTCCAGTAGGTGTCGTAGGCGGTGGGGGCACCTTGCAGCAGCCAGGTGTAGGTTTCGGTGGCGGTAGTGAGCAGCACCTGGCCCAGGCCCACACGCTGAGTGGCGGCCACGGGGTGCTGGTCAGCGTCGAGTATCACCGGGCGCAAGGCTGGGCCCGGAGCCAGCGTGGCTGGGGCCAGCGCCGTGAGGCGGGCCGGAGCATCGGGCCAGGTAAGGCGGTGGGCAACCGTCGCCGCGGCCCCAGAGCGGCCCTGCACCCGAAACGCCGCCCGGCCGGGTAGCTGAGCGGGTAGGGGCGCGGTGGCCTCGGTGAGCAACAGCAGCCCCAAGCTGCCCCGGCGCACGGCCTGGTGCACACCAGCCGCCTCGGCTGCCGACAAGCCGGCCAAGGTGCCGGGGTCGGTGAGCACCACATCGAAGCTCCGCAGCAGGGCCGGGGTAAGGCGGCCCAAGGCTGGGCGGGAGGGCAGGTTCAGAAACTCCGTTTGGGTGAGGCCACGGCTGAGCCCGGTACGCACTGCCACCTGATGCTGGTGGGCGGCTAAGTGGTTTTTCAGAAAGCGCACCTCGAACGAAGGCGCCACGGCCAGCAGCAGCACCCGCAGCGGCCGGGCGGCCTGGACGTCCAGCGGTACGGGCTCGGCTGCCACCCGCTGCCCAGCCTGCCGGGCCACCAGCGTGTACACGGCCCGCCCAACCGTTTTGGGCGTGTAGCGCACCCGGAAGGCCCCCTGGCCAGCTGGCAGCCGCACCGAGTCACGGGCGGCACCAGCCGCGTGCAGGCTGATCCATACGGGCTCGTTGCGGGCTGGCGGCTGCTCGAAAAAGCCTTCCACAGCCCAGCTCTGGCCCAGCTCCGGCTGCCGGGCCCAGGCCGCCGAACGGAACCCCACCCGGGGCCGGGGCTGGTGAACTACCAGCTGCGCGGCAGGCAGCAGAGGCACGTCGGCGGCGGGCAGGCCCTGGCCCAGCACGTGCAGCCGCCGCAGCTGGGGCAGCAGGTGACGTAGCACCGGGAGGTTGCTCAGCGTGGGCGTGTCGGGAGCCGCAGTTCCAGGCTCAGCCCCGTAGCGCCACAGCGGTGTACCCGCGCCCAGGCGGGCCAGCAGGTGGCGCAGCGTATCGGGTTGGTAGCCAGGCGTGAGCAGAATAGCATCGGTGGCGACGGGCGCGGGTGCCGTTCGGGCTGGCGGAAATGCCAGCAGCCACAGGCCGCCCACAGCTGCCAGCCCGGCTGCCAGCCGCGCCGCCCGCCATCGGCGGTTGGGGCGCCGCCACGCCGCCACCGCCAGCCCGCCGCCCAGCACCACAGCCAAGGCCAGCAGCAGATAAAAAGGAAAAGTGGCGGGCATTTGAGGTGAAGGGATGATGAGGTAAATGGTGACAGGTGACAAGAGAATGGTCATGCTTCATCTGGCGTCCGCGCAGCCGGAGGCGAAGTCGAAGCATCTCTCCCGCTTCGTCTGGATAGCACTGCACCGAAGCGAAAGAGATGCTTCGCGGGGCTCAGCATGACAATACCATTGCAACGTCAGTACGCGAGATGCTTCGGCAGGCTCAGCAGGACGTTCTAGCGACTTTCTATAATAGCCGCAAAGGTGTTAGTTATCTGGTTACAAGCAAGATATGCTACTTGCCGCTTTGAGGTTTTTCCGGTTCTAAGCAGAATTCATCATTGACTTAGCTCCTGAAAATAACGCTGGGCGAGGCGAGTGGGAGCAGCGGGCGGGCGAGATGGAGCAGAGCGGGGTGGAGGTAGAAGGTCGGTGAGGGCGCGTTCTACTATGGGTACCGCGGCCAAAGGGGGCGGAGTACCGGCGCGTAAGGCGCTGCTGAGGCGGCGCAGCTCGCGCAAGGCGGTCAGGTAGGCGCCCGGCTTTTGCAGGGCCGCGCGGGCCAGCTCCTGCCCGGCCTGGTCGAGCGTGGCGGCCGTGCCGGTGGGGGCTGGCTGGCCGGAGCGGAGCTGCTGAAGGGCCCGCAGGGCGGCCCGCACGGTGGGCTGCTGGGGTGGGGCGCTGGTGGTAGCCTGGCGGCGCGGGGCGGCAGCCCCGGCCAGGTCGCCGGTGAGGCGGGTGGTGGCTTCGGGCATGGGCGGGGGCGTGAAGCCGGCTTTTTTGACGTAGGCACGGGTTTGCTGCTGCACCTGCTTGAGCAGGCGCAGGGCGCGGTACTCGTAAGGCAGGGCCTCGCGGGGGCGGCCGGTGCGCAGGCGCAGCTCGGCTTCCCACATTTCGCTGAGCACGGCCCGCAGCTTGGCTTTCACGGCGGGCTCCAGAAAATCGGCGGTTTCGGAGTCGTCGTGGCGGTGGATGTAGGGCTCCATCAGCTCGGCGGCAGCGGCAGCGCCGGGCGGTGCGTCGGCTGGCGGCGGGGTGTGTGCGTGGCCGTGGTCGTCGGCGGGGTGCTGGCCGGGTGGGTGGTCGTGGCCGTGGTGCTCGTCGTGGTCGGTGGCGGCGGTATGGTCTTCGGCTACCACGGAGCCCAGGCCGGCGTCCTCGTCGGCGGGAGCTTCGGCCACGGGCGGACGGGTAGCCGCCCCAATGCTTTCCTCAAACTCTTCACCCAAAAACTTGCCGTAGCGCAGGCGCAGCACCTTTTGGTCGAAGCCGATGCTGTTGGAGCGGTCCAGCAGCGTGGCCTGGTCGAGGCGGGGCTGTTCGGTCAGGAGCTTTTCGGTGTCGATGATAATCTGCCGCTGGCTGCGGAAGTAGGCCGGGGTGGTATTCACGCCCAGGGACGCATCCAGGGCGCTTTCCTGCACGGTGGTGTCTTCCCACTGCACCAGGTAAGTGTCGGAGCGGGTGAGCTGGCGGCGGTTGTCCCAGGCCTGCACGTAGAAGTACACCTCGTCGCCGTAGGTGAGGCCCAGATTGGGCAGGCGCAGCACGTGCCGCAGGCTGGCCGTGGCGGGCTGGCCGCTGAGCGGCGCGCTCAGGTCGGTAACTACTTCCCGGAACTTCACGGCTTCGCCCTGGCCCTGGGCCACGGTAGCCACCAGCCGGGCCCGGCTCAGGCCGTAGTCGTCGCGCAGGCGCACCTGCACCGCCACCTGGGGCGGGCGGCCAAACTCGGCCAAGGTGTAGGCTTTGGGGCTGATAATCTGCACGGTGGGCGCGTGGTCGGGCTGCACCTCGATGGCGTATTCCTCGGAAACCTGCCCGCCCAGGCGCACCCGGTACAGGGCCGAGGCCGTCAGCGTTGCCTCCGCCGCAAACTCTCGGCTGGGGCCCTGCCCCGTGGCGCGCAGCAACACCCGGCGCCCGCCCAGCTCCAGTACCGGCGCCGCGGTGGTGGGGCGGCTTACCTGCACCGTCCAGCGCACCCGGCTGCCCTGAGGGCAACGAAACGAGGGTTCAGCGGGCGAAAACGCGGCCCGGCGAGTGTAAGCCGGCGGCGTAACCAGCAGGCGAGTAGCCAGGATGCGCGGCGCGGCTGGCGGCAGGGCGGGCGTTTCCGAAAACCGCAGCTGCACAGGCTTCTCCTCGGCCCGGCCTGCCGGCCCTCCGGCAGCAGGCCGCAGCCCCCAAGCCCCGGCAGCCAACGCCAGTAGCGCCGCGCTGAGCAGCAGCGGCCCGCGCAACGGCACGGGCAGCAGCGGCCGGGTGGTAGCGCGCAGCTCCCGCAGGCGGCTCAGCACCCGCTGCTGCTGAAGCTGCACCAGCAGGTTGGGCTCCACCGGAGCCGGGAGCAGTAGGCCGGCGCTGTCTTCGAGGGCGGGATAGAGCCGGTCGAGGTGGCGGGTGAGGTCGGCGGGAGACGCGCGCAAAAGACGGCGCAACTGCCAGCCCACCACGCCTAGCCAGAGCACGGTGGCCCCGGCTACCGGTCCGCGGAGCAGAGGCCAGCCGGTGCCCAGGGCCAACAATAAGGCCAGCGCGGCCAGGGCCGGCAGCAGCAAAGCCACAGCCCGCCGCCCCAGCCACGCCCGGTGCAGGGTGCGCAGCAGCGGAGCAGCTTCCGAAACGGCGGCGGGGGCAGTCAGCAGCAGGCTCATGCGGGCACGGCAACGGGAGATGAAACAACGGACGAGCGGGCCGCCAGCCACCGTTCTGCCCCAAACAGCAACCCGGCCGCCAGCACCACCCAGGGCGTCAGGTCGCGGGTAGGGCCAGCGGGAACGGGCGGGGCACTGGCGGGGGCAGCCGGGACGGAGGGCAGCTGCGCGGCGTCGAGCAGGCGCGGGTCGGGTTGGGGCGGGCGGGGCGGCAGCAACAGGGGCAGCAGCAGGGCCGGCAAGTCGGGACTATCGGCCAGTTCGCTCCAGGCCGGGTGCAGGCGGGTGTGCAGCCGATACCGCCGGCCGTGGCCTTGGTGCTGGGCTATGAGCAGAGGCTGGCCCGTGGCCGTGGTCCAACGCACATCTTCATCCAAAGCCACCTTGGTCGGGAGGCTGAGCCGCTGAATTCGTACTATGCTGCTACTGCCGGGAACTGCAACGGATGTTGGGGCCACGGTGCCGGGGGCCGGGGCATCTTGCCACAGCTGGAGTCCCTGGGCTATGCGCCGCTGCCAGACGGCGGGCACGGCATCGTCGCGCAGCCAAAACAGCCAGTCCAGCGAATCGGAAGCGGTGGGCGGTGCTTGGGAAACGGTAAGGCGCGGGGCCAGGGGCAGCACCGAGCCAGCGGCTCGTAGCGCGGCCCGCAGCACGCGGGCATCGGGGGTGTGGGCGGCATCGTGGCTGAGGTGCAGGCGCAGGGCGCGCGTGTGCACGGGCACCGTGTAGCTGGCGCCGGCCCGCGTGATGCGCACGTGGCCGGGCGCAGCTCCGGCCTGAAGCACGGCGCCTGGCAGGCCCGGCACCGGCACGGTAGCCCCCACGCGTGGGCGGTTCAGTGTCAGCGTTTGGTAGTGGATGCCGGTTTCGGAGCCCCGGCCCAAGAGCAGGGCCAGCCGGCCGGGCGCTACTGCCCAGGCTGCCACCGGCCACACCACGGAGTCGGGAGCCGGAACGGGGTACCACTGCACGGTGGGCGGCAGCGTAGGCCGGGTGCCCCGAAAGTCGCTGAGCAAAGTGGGGGCTACCACCAGCAACGGGCGGCCCGGCAACGAGTCGGCGGCCTGGCGCACGAGGCTCCACACCGGGCCGGCTGCCGCCGAAGAATCAGGTGGTAGGGCGGTCAGGACGGTTGGGGCCGGAGCCGCGGTAGAACCGGCGGCCGCGCGGCGCTGGGCCCACTGCTCAGGGCTCAGCAGCGGCAACCCCGGCGCCAGCGTCCGTACTTCATAGCCGCGCTGCCGCAGCGAATCCACCAGCGGCACCACGCCGGACAGAGCGGCGGGGCTCAGCTGCGGGCTCAGCAGCACCTGCCCGCGGCGGGGCGGAGCTGGCAGCTGCTGCGTGGGGCCCGCCACGGCCAAAGCCAGCAGCCCCAGCACGGCGGCCCGCACCAGCAGCAGCAGCAACTGCTCGGGCCGGAGGCTGCGTAGGCGGCGGTTGGCAGCCGCTTCCAGCCACCGCAGGCTGCCCACCTGCACCACCCGCCCCGGCCGCCGGTTCCAGAGGTAGATAGCCACCGGCACGGCCAGCCCCAGCAGGGCCAGCCAGCCGGTAAATGCGTGTTGGACAAAGAAAGCGGGCAAGAAGGGAGGCAGGTGTGAAGTGAATACAGCTACAGACACAGCTTTGGGCGTCAGCGTTGCGGCAACAAAAGGGCCGCCGCTGCGGGAGGCAGCCGCCGGTTCAGGGCCGCGGATGGCTGAGGCTTTGTTGGAGCGAAGCCAGCAGCGTCGTCATGGCTTCCTGAATGCCCTGGCACTGCTGCACCATGCGCGGCCGGGGCTCCCCCCGGTCGTTGTACTGGTCGTAGCTGCGTAGGGCCGGCTCCACGGGGATGCGGTGGGTTTGCGCGGCCGTGGTGCCGATGGCGGAAAAGGCGTCCTGCCGCAGCCATTCTACCAGGCCATCAGCCAGGCGCGCACTGCTGGCATCTCCCACCACCGAGGTGGCCGCGTAGCGAGGGTAGCTGATGTCGGTCAGCTCGTAGCGCAGGGCCCCATCCTGAGCCCGGAAGCTGAACAGGAAGAGCAGGGTAAAACTTCGGGCATCCAGGTTTTTTTGCGCCGGACCATAAGCCTGGGTCAGGGCCCGGCCAAGCAACACCCCTCGCTCGGGAGAAGCCAGCTGAACTACGGCCCCGTATTGCTCGAAGTGGCGGGCTACCCACTCCTGGGCACGGCCGTATAGCTCGGCCCGCGGCACGCCCGGCACCGGCAAAGAACCCCGGAAGCTAATCTGGTAGGTTGCGGAATCAAGCGGCAGGCCCGGTAGCCGGCGGACGGCTGGGCGCTGGGCTCCAGTTGGCTCAACGGTTTGCGCTACAGCCGGCGCGGCCGTCAGTAGCAAAATAGGGAGTACATAGCGAAGCATACCGAAATAAGCAGAAAAATAAGGTAGCCGGCGCAGCTACGTTCATCCGCGTCAGTAGCCGGCCTGAAAGCGGGTTTAGGAATTTGCCAAAACACAGTCTAAGTCCTGCTCCATCTGGCGACCTTCGGTTCGACTGCGCTGCGCTCCGCAGGACAAGGCCACTCATGCTCTACACCACGCTGCGCCGCCGCAGAAACTCCCGCAGCGTGGCCGTGAGTGGCTCGCTGGTAGTCAACTGATAGTAGTCGAAGCCGTGGGTGCGGGCCTGCTGGGCGGTGGTGCGCAGCCACTGCTGCATGTGCTGCTGCCAGGCCCGGCGCTGCTGGTCGGCGTCGAGCTGAAGCTGGCGGCCGGTTTCCAGGTCTTCAAACGTGACGGCACCCCGATAGCTGAATTCCAGCTCGTTGCGAGCCACTACGTGCAGCAGCAGCACTTCGCCGGAGGCGGCCCGCAGGCGCGTAAACAGCTGCTCCATTTCCTGACCTTCCTCGTACAGGTCGCTCACGCACACGGTGAGGGCGGGCTGGCGGCGGGCCGTCAGCGGGGCCAGGGTGCCGGCATCGGGGAAGCGGCCGGCCGCCTGGATGCTTTCCAGGGCGTGGTAGAGGCGGGGCAGTTGGCGGGCGTCGGCGCGGGGCGGCAGGTGGTGCAGGCCGGCGGGGTGCAGCACGGTGAGGGCCACGGCGTCGCCCTGCTGGGTGGCCACGTAGGCCAGGGCCGCGCACAGCAGGCGGGCGTAATCGAGCTTCGAGAGGCCGTTGCTGTCCTGGTGGTTCATGCTGGCCGTGGCGTCCAGCACCAAATGCACCACCAGGCTCGTGTCCACCTCCGATTCGCGCAGGTAATATCGGTCGGAGCGGGCCGCCAGGCGCCAGTCGAGGCGGCGCAGGTCGTCGCCGGGCTGGTAGGGGCGGTACTGGCTGAACTCCAGGCCCGCGCCCCGGCGCCGACTCAGGTGGGCGCCGTGCAGCAGGCCTTCGGCCGCTTGCTTGGCGGCTAGCGGCAGGTTGTGCAGGGCGTGGAGGTGTTCTGGTTTTAGTAACGACATTTCTCGCAGTGTTTCGCAGAGGATGGCGCAGTGTTTCGCAGTGTTCAGGCGTCAGCACGCTGCGAAACACTGCGAGAAATTACATAGCCACAGCCTTTAACAACGCCGCCACGGCATCATCCGGGGTCAAGTTCTCGGCTTCGGCGTTGAAGTTCAACAGAATTCGGTGGCGCAGCACGGCCGGGGCCAGGGTATGCAAGTCTTCCAAGGTGGCGGCAAAGCGGCCGTGGAGCAGGGCACGGGCTTTGGCGCAGAGCACCAGGGCTTGACCGGCGCGTGGCCCCGCGCCCCAACGGCCGTAGTCCTGCACAAACTTCACCCCGGACGTAGCCGGGCGCGTGGCCCGCACCAGCCGGTTCACAAAGCCCAGCAGCTCGGGGCTGATGCTTACCTGCCGCGTCAGCAGCTGCAACTGCCGAATTTCCTCGCCACCTAATACCGGCTTCACCTCGGGCCGCACGGCGCCGGTGGTGCCGCTCAGCACGGCCAGCTCCTCCTGCTCCGAGGGGTACCCGATGCGGATGTAGAGCAGGAACCGGTCGAGCTGGGCTTCGGGCAGGGGGTAGGTGCCACTCTGCTCGATGGGGTTTTGGGTAGCTAGCAGGAAGAAGGGCCGGGGCAGGGCGTGTTCCTGGCCGGCGTAGGTCACGTGGCCTTCCTGCATGGCCTCCAGCAGGGCAGCCTGGGTTTTGGGCGGCGTGCGGTTGATTTCGTCGGCCAGCACGAGGCTGGCGAAGATGGGCCCCTCGTTGAACTTAAACGACCGGTGCCCCGTGCCGTGGTCTTCCTCCAGAATCTCGGTGCCCAGGATGTCGGTCGGCATCAGGTCGGGGGTGAACTGGATGCGGCGGAAGGGCAGGTCGGTGGCCTGGGCCAGGGTGCGCACCAGCAGGGTTTTGGCCAGGCCCGGCACACCTTCCAGCAAAGCGTGCCCGCTGGCCAGCAGGGCCACCAATACCTCTTCCAACACCTCCTGCTGCCCCACAATCACCTTCCCGATTTCTTGTTTGAGCTGGGGCAGCTTGGCTAGTAGCTTTTGTACGTCTTGTTCGGTCACAGGTAAAAAATTGGGGGCTATGCCACAAAGCAAAAAAGAGGTGTACTGCCTAAAGTCCGATGCAGTGCTGGATGGCTGCTTGGTCGGGCCATTCAGAGGTAAATTTATTCGGTACCTAAAGCCTAAAAAACAAAAAACTTGGTTTGGCCTGTTACCCAGCAACGCCGCTATTTTACCGCATGCTATGTAAAGCAACAATAACACTACTGTGCAGCTTCGGGTTGCCGGCTATTCACACAGCAGCCGCTCAACTTATACTGCCGAATTTTACTCATAATGCCCCTCCTACTTACTATAAGATTGGCGCCGAAGCTGTTCTTGTGAGTTCAGTGGCTAATGTAACCGTGGGTAATAGTACGCCTCTTCTCTCATTGCTGGCCCCTTACGAACGAAGCATGGGTTCCTGCCTAAGCGCAGTAGGGAAATCTACGGGTAGTGCTCAGGCGCAGGGGACTCCCGATGGCACTGTCTCGACCTCTAGTGGGCCTACTAGGGCTACCACCAATATCGTGCGTATAGATTGGGGTACGGTCCTAGGCTACAACATCTCGTATAATTTCTGGAAAGATCATGGGTTCGTGTTTCCGGTTCTAATTTCCTATGAACGCTCTTTGAGCGGGCGGTGGAGTGCGGGCGGCGAGGTTCTGGTTAACGGTGGCGACCCTACTCAGCGGCGTAGCGGGGCAGGAATACTGGTACGGTACTATGCTCTGCCAGCGGGCCGCTATGCTCCACCATTAGCCGGGGCATACGTGTCGCCAGTTGTGCATTACCGCGCCCTGCGTATCACCGAGGGATATTGGGGCAATACCCCCGCTACAACTTATGCCAAGCGCATAGCCACTGGCTTGTTACTGGGCTGGCAACAACCCATTGGCAAATATGCTGGCCCCCGCTTTGTACTGGATATGGCTGCCGGAACTTATTATCAGATGCGGATAGGTGTTGATCGGACGAATGATCCTTACGCGTACTATTCCACTTTCGGAGATATTTACCAGCAAGAAAGAGTCCGCCCCGGCTTCAGACCAGACGTACGGCTGGGGATTGGCTATCAATTCTGACACATAGCACGAGCATCACGCCGTCAGCGCATACAGAATGATGTTCACCCCGAACTTGGTGTTGTCTTCGGCCAGGAAGCGTTTGTTACGGAAGTCGTAGTCCCACTCGCAGCCGTAGTCTTTGTTGGAGTAGAGCACGGCGAGGCGGCCGTTGAGGGTGATGCCCTTGAGGTAGTCGTGCACGAGGTCGTCGCCCCAGCCGTTCAGCTCGAAGCCGGTGTTGGGCGGGCCGTCGGGGAACTTGAAAAACTGGGAGTAGATGGGGTGCGTCTTGGGCAGCTTCTTCAGCGCCCCCGCCCCGAAGCACACGCGCATCTGCTCCTCAAAGGAGCGCGCAAACAGCCCGTCGATGTCGTGGTTGCAGTCGTCGACGAACACGAAGCCGCCGCCACGCACGTACTGCTCGAAGTTCTTTTTCTCGGGGGCCGAAAACTGCACCAGCCGATGCCCCGAAAGGTAGCAGAACGGGTAGCGAAACAGCTCCGGCGAGTCCAGGGCCACCACTTTCTCCTTGGGGTCGACGGGCACTTGGGTGTACTGAACCAGAGAGTGCAGCAGGTTGGCCGGCATCCGCTCGTCCACGGCGTCCCAGTCGCCGGAGCGGTATTGCAGGCGCACGAAGGTGAATGGGGTGGGCACTGGAAAAAGCACAAATGAAGAAAGAGTAGGCCAGAGACGCAAAAGCCGCCGGTGGGTGGCTTGCTTCGCAGCTTCGAGGTGCAAAATACAACCAATGCTGGCCCTAAGCGGCTCTCCGGCTGTAGCGCGAACTAGGTAGTTCGCGTGTTGGCGGGCAGTAAGAACAACGTCGCTCTAATGGCACGGAGTTATGCGAACTACCTAGTTCGGACTACAGCCAGTTTCAGCAAATACTTGCTCGACAGCAGCTTATCGAAAAAATATTTCGTACCACCGGGCACTGCGGCAGCACTGTAATCCGTTGTACTGGTCCTATTTAAACTTGCTTCTGTTATGAAAAACATCCTGCTGTCTGTCCTGCTGAGCCTGCTGCTCGGCACTTCCGCCCACGCCCAGTTCGGGGTAAAAGGTGGCCTAAACGTAGCTGTGCTCGAAGGCCGCGTGGGCGAAGACGCCTCTTACAAGCCCTTCTACCACGTGGGTGCCCTCTACGAATTCAAAGTGCTGGGGCCGCTGTCCATTCAGCCCGAGGTGCAGTACTCGGTGCAGGGCGGGCGGCTCAAATCGGCCTTCACCGACTACGACACCAAGCTCCAATACTTCACGGTGCCCGTGCTGGCTAAGGTGCGCATCGGGCCGGTGTTTGCCGAGGCCGGGCCCCAGCTGGGCGTGCTGCTGCGCGCCAATCAGAACGGCCGCCTGCAAGTGGGCCTGGCCGAGGACGGCACCCCCGCCTACGGCAACGTGGACCGCCCCGCCACCGGCAGCTTCAAGCGCGGCGACTTTAGCCTGGTGGCCGGCGCGGGCCTGAAAATGGCCGGCGGCTTCTCCGTGGGTGGCCGTTTCATTGCCGGCCTCAACGACGTCAACGACGTGGACAACCTCTCCGGCATCAACGACCCGCGCCTACAAAACCGGGTGTTTCAGCTGTACGCGGCCTTGCAGCTGGGCGGTGGGAAGTGAAAATAACAGGGTCTACTTACTTATTAGCGGATTCCTGCAAAAACTGGTTGTACAGGTTGACAATTTGTGGGATGTCTTTATAATGGAACCCTTCAGCGCCCTGCTTAATCTGTGTACTAATGGCCAAACAGTCTGCGGTGTACTCGCTCATCGTCTTGCGAAAATTGCTATGAGTGAGAGCTAGAAGTTGTCCATTGCGGCGGACAAACCACCGATTGCGCTCAATAGCGCTGCCGCTCAATTGAGCCAGTAGAGTAGGCATGGCCAAGGCCGGGCTTACTACTGCAAAAATTAGTGGCACCTTTTCGCCTACCGAGCCGCTGAAGGCAAACAGCTCCACAGGTCCATTTATCAGACGGAGAGCTAGCACTTCAGGACAACCTGCGGCTGCCATGTTTTCTAACCGATGCCCCCGAATAGTGGCGGAAGCTATTTTCTTTACATCTACATACTGGATGCGCGGAAACGGTCTTACTTCCGGATTGCGGCTGAAGTATGATATTTTTTCTTCGAAACCAATGCAATCCACCGGGAAGTAGGTCCGGATGGTTTTGCCATCGGTGGTTGTAGCTACCGCTAGTCCGTGAGGCGTTTTGGGCCCAGTATCTTGCCAAGTGGTGCTGTCAAGCGGACTACTAGATGATTGCGCGGCACAGTAAAAAGTGAACAGCAAAAAGGCCGAGAGTAACAAGAGGTGCTTCATACTATTACTTGTGGGCTCAAATAAATTGCAGCCTATGTCCGCTCAGAAGAGCAAAGGCATAGGCTGCAATTTATTGACCAACTGTAGCAGAATCTACACTGCGTCCGACAAACTCGTAAACGTGAAGTCCCGGATTTTTAGCGGGGGCACCAGGTTGCCGCCCAGGCGCTGGGGGCGGCCGATGGCCTCGATGTTGTTGAGCATGATGACCGGGCTTTCGTTGAAGCGAAAGTTCTTGATGGGAAACTTGATTTTGCCGTTCTCGATGAAGAAGGTGCCGTCGCGGGTGAGGCCGGTGAACAGCAGCGTCTGCGGGTCGACGTCGCGGATGTACCACAGGCGCGTGACCAGGATGCCTTTGGCGGTGCTCTTGATGAGGTCCTGCACGCTCTGGGTGCCGCCTTCCATGATGAAGTTGCCGGAGAAGGCCGTGGGCTGCTGGCCGGTTTTCTCGGCCCAGTAGCGGCTGTAGTAGAGGTTCTTCACCACGCCTTTCTCCACCCAGTTGATGCGCTTTACGGGCAGGCCTTCTCCGTCGAACACGGAGCCGGGCGCCTGGGCGTTGAGCGGGTCGGAGTAGATGCTGATGCGCGAGTCGAACAGCTTTTCGCCTTTGCGGTTGCCGCCACCCTTCTTGCTCAAAAACGAGCGGCCCTCGTCGGCTTCCCGCGCCCCGAAGTTGTACACCAAATTGTTCAGCAGCCCCTCGTCCGACACCAGCGCGGCCGGCTCCAGGATGACGGTGTACTTGCCCGGCTCCAGGGCTTTGGCGTTGCGCGAGCCGGCGGCTTTGTCCACGGCAATCTGCGTCAGCTTGCGGGCGTCGAACTGGCTGGCGTCGGTGAAGTCGGCCACGGCGTAGCCCGAGCCGGTGCCGTCGGGCGTGCGCACCGTCACGGAGAAGTCCACGTTGGTGCCCTGCTGGTAGGCTTCTAGCCCCTTGCTGTTGCGCAGGGCCTGGAAGGTGGAGCCGTCTTCGAGGTAGCCGGCGGCGGTAAGCTGCTTACCCGAGCTGAGGGCAATGCTGTCCTGGGCCACCTGGGCGCGGAAGTCGGGGGTAATGGCGGCCGTGCGCGCCGAGAAGGAGTTGGGCGTCAGGTACTGCTGGGGCCCGAGCAGGGGCATGTACTCGGGGTCTTCCGGGGCAAGGCGGGCAATTTCCTCGGCCCGCTGCACGCAGTTGCGCAAGGTGGCATCGTCGAACTGGTTACAGGTGGCCACGCCCGAGCGTTTGCCAAACCGCGACTCCACCGCCAGCGACACATTGTCGGTGGAGCCGGCCGTGTTTACCGTGTTGCGGGCGTAGCGGATGTTGCCGGTAACGCGGCCCTGCAAGCTGGCCTGGCACTCATCGGCCTTACTGAAGCTGAGCACCTTTTTGAGGATGGTCTGGGCTTCGTCTTGGGTAAGTATTGCCATATATCTAATGTGCAGAATGTGGGGACCTCACCCCCTAGCCCCCTCTCCAAAAGAGGGGGGACTAGTTTTTAGCTCTGGACTAAAAAGTTAGAACTATAGCCCCTCCCTTTTGGGGAGGGGTTGGGGTGGGGTTACTAGTTCCCCCCTCTTTTGAAGAGGGGGCTAGGGGGTGAGGTCCGCGGTGGAAGTTAGCCAATCTTACGGGCGGTGTTGATGACGTTCACGGCGTTGAAGCGCGTGGTGCTGGAGCCGTGGCTCACGGCGGAGCTTTGGCTGGGCTGGCCTTTGCCATCGTTGAAGAAGCCCGCGAATCGGTAGTCCGATTGGTCGCAGACGGCGGCGCAGGAGTTCCAGAACTCTATCGTGTTAGTCTGGTAGGCCACGTCTTCCAGCATGCCCGTGATTTTGCCTTTCTCAATGGCGTAGAACACCTGCCCGCCGAACTGGGAGTTGTAGCGCTGCTGGTCGATGGAGAACGAGCCATTGCCGGCAATGTAGATGCCCTTGTCCACGTTCTTCACCATGTCGTCCACCGACAGCTTAGCCGTGCCGGGCCGCAGGCTCACGTTGGGCATGCGCTGGAACTGCACATCGGCCCACGACTGGGAGTAGCAACACCCATCCGACTCCTTCTGCCCCACAATGTGAGCCTGGTCGCGGATTTTCTGGTAGTCCACCAGCTTACCTTCCTGAATCAGGTTCCACTCTTTGGTCTTCACGCCTTCATCATCATAGCCCACGGCACCCAAAGAGCCGGGCTGGAGCTTATCAGCCACAATATTGACGAGCTTGGAGCCGTAGGGCTGGCCTTTGGCCTTCCATTCCAATGTGGCGAAGGAGGTGCCGGCGTAGTTGGCTTCGTAGCCCAGCACGCGGTCCAGCTCCAGCGGGTGCCCTACGCTTTCGTGAATCGTCAGGCCCAGGTGGTGAGGGTCCAGTACCAGGTCGTACTTGCCGGGCACCACGCTCTTGCAGGTCAGCTTTTCCTTGGCCTGTTTGGCGGCGCGGGCGGCATCTTCCAGCATGTCGTAGGAGTATTTATAGCCTACCACGTCGGAGCCCTGGGGGCCGGCTACTTTGTCTTCGGCCTTGGGCGTGAGGTACTCGTAGCCCAAGCCCATGGGCGAGCTAAGGGCCGAGCGGCTGCGGAACTTGCCCGAAGCGCGGTCTACCACCGTCACGCCGAAGGTGGGGAAGATGCGGTGGATGTCCTGGTCGATGTAGGAGCCGTCGGTGGAGGCGAAATACTTCTGCTCGTTCACCTGAAACAGCACCGAGTTGACGAAGGAGGCCCCGTTGTCCATGGCCTTGGCGTTGGCCGCCAGCAGCAGGTCTACCTTGTCTTTGATGGGCACCTCGAAGGCGTTTTGCTTGATGGGCGCCTTCCAGCTAACCTCGCCGTAGCCTTTCTGCGGGGCCAGCTTTACGGGCTCCTTCTGCACTTTGGAGTTGGCCTTGGCAATTTGCACGGCCAGTTGGGCCGCCTTAGCCATGCCGGCTTCCGTCACCTGGTTGGTGGCCGCGAAGCCCCAAGTGCCGTTGGCAATGACGCGGATGCCGGCTCCCTGGCTTTCGGTGCTGAGGATGTTCTGCACCTGCTTTTCGCGGGTGAACACGCCCTGATTCAGGTAGCGCCCGATGCGCACGTCGGCGTAGGTGGCGCCGGCAGCTTTGGCCGCGTTCAGAGCCGCGTCGGCCAGGCGTTTCTTGGCTGCCGTATCAATGCCCGGCTCCAGCAGGCGCAGCGGGTCCACCTCGGTGCCGCCGAAGCTCGGTAGAGGCGGCAGCCATAGGGCCCCGGCCGCCAGGCCCGTCAGGCCCACAAAGTCACGTCTTTTCATAATCACAGATTGTGCAGATTTTTTTGATTTCACTGATTATTTGAGGGCCTATCGGCACAGTAAAAAGCAGCGCGAAGCTCGTGCTTCGCGCTGCTTGCTATACCGCATCCGAGAGGCTGGTAAACGTGAAGTCCCGAATCTTCAGCGGGGGCACCAGGTTGCCACCGACGCGTACAGGCTTGCCAATGGCTTCCAGGTTGTTGAGCATGATGATGGGCGACTCGTTAAAGCGGAAGTTCTTCACCGGGTGCTTGATTTTGCCGTTTTCGATGAAGAAGGTTCCGTCGCGGGTGAGGCCGGTATAGAGCAGGGTTTGGGGGTCGACGGGGCGGATGTACCACAGGCGCGTAACCAGAATACCGCGCTGGGTGCCTTTGATAAGGTCTTGCACGCTCTGGGTACCGCCTTCCATAATCCAGCCGCCGGGGCGGGGAATGTCCGGGATGCCGGCTTTCTGGGCCCAGAAGCGCGAGGTGTAGAGGTTTTTCACTACGCCCTTCTCAATCCAGGTCATCTTCTGCAAGGGCCGCCCGTCGCCCGAAAACGTGAGGTCGGCAATGTCGGGGTGAGTGGGGTCGGAGTAGATGGTCACGCGCTCATCAAATAGCTTCTCACCTTTGCGGTTGCCGCCCCCCTTTTTGCTCAGGAAAGAGCGGCCTTCGTCGGCGGAGCGGGCATCCAAGGCGCCCATCAGCGCGGCCAGCAGCGAAGCGTCGGTATTGGCTACCAGAGCGGCCGGCTCCAGAATCACCGTGTACTTGCCCGGCTCCAGGGCTTTGGCGTTGCGCGAGCCGGCCGCTTTATCAGCCGCAATGCGGGTGAGGCGGGCGGCGTCGAACTGGCTGGCGTCGTTGTAGTCGGCGGTGGCGTAGCCCGAGCCGGTGCCGTCCGGGGTGCGCACCGTGATGCTGAACTCCAGGTTGGTGAGCTGCTGATAGGCTTCGAGGCCCTTAGAGTTGCGCTTGGCCACAAACCCGGCCGAGTCGTTCAGGAAGGCCGCCGACGACAGCTTCCGCTCGTCGCACACCTTCATACTGGCCCCGATTTGCTGGGCGCGGTAGTCGGGCGTGATGGCGGCGGTGCTTTGGGCAAACGCCTTGGGCGAGGCCACGTACTGCTGGGGCCCGAGCAGGGGCATGTACTCGGGGCTTTCCGGGGCGAGGCGGGCAATTTCCTCGGCCCGCTGCACGCAGCGCCGCAAGGTGGCGTCATCAAACTCGTTGCAGGTCGCAATGCCCGAGCGTTTGCCAAACCGCGACTCCACTACGAGGCTCACGTTATCGACAGCGCCGCTGGTGCTGATGGCGTTGCGCGCTGAGCGCACGTTGCCGCCCGTTTCGCCGGTAAGCGTGGCCTCGCACTCGTCGGCCGTGCTGAAGCTGAGCACCTTTTTGAGGATGGTCTGCGCTTCGTCTTGGGTAAGTATTGCCATATGTTTTACTATGCGGAATGTGGAGGGAATGTGAAGAATGTGAGAAATGTGGTGGATGTGTTGGCTGGCAGCAGGGATGAGGTGTCTTAGGCACCATTGGCTTTGCTGCTGATGATAATGCGGGCTAGGAGGAGGCGCACCGCACTTGCTGTAAGGTGTCGAACACAGCAGCAGATGGCGTTGGATAGGAAGGAGCATGTTGGCAGAGGAGAAGCCAGTACTCCGTTTCTTCTGCCTCTTTAGCCGCCACTTTGCACTTGTGGATGAAGTCAGCCCGACTTTCGGCGTGCTGGGATTCGCGGATGCTGGCCCCCACCGAAGTAGCGCTGCGTAGCACCTGTTGCGCCAGCACAAAGCGCCGAGCCCGTTCCATTTCCTCTACAAACTCCATCACCTGCAACGACAGCTCAAATGAGAGCCGCGTAACCGGATTGTCAGACAGCTGTGGCTGAAGCATTAGGAAGCAGCGTTAAACTCAGAGCACATTTGCCACATTCTGCACATTTCTCACATTAAAAATTACCCAATCTTACGGGCGGTGTTGATGACGTTCACGGCGTTGAAGCGCGTGGTGCTGGAGCCGTGGCTCACGGCCGATACCTGGGAGGGCTGGCCTTTGCCGTCGAAGAAGGAGCCGAACAGGCGGTAGTCGGACTGGTCGCAGATGGCGGCGCAGGAGTTCCAGAACTCGATTGTGTTGGTCTGGTAGGCCACGTCTTCCAGCATGCCCGAAATCTTGCCCTTGTCGATGGCGTAGAACACCGTGCCGCCGAACTGGGAGTTGTAGCGCTGCTGGTCGATGGAGAAGGAGCCGCGGCCGGCAATGTAGATGCCTTTATCTACGGCCGATATCATCTGGTCTACGCTCAGCTTCTCGGTGCCGGGCTTAAGGCTCACGTTGGGCATGCGCTGAAACTGCACGCTGCTCCAGGAGTCGGCGTAGCAGCAGCCGTCCGATTCGGGCTGGTTCATGATGTGGGCTTGGTCGCGGATTTTCTGGTAGTTCACCAGCTTACCTTCCTGAATCAGGTTCCACTCCTTGGTCTTCACGCCCTCATCATCGAAGCCCACGGCGCCCAACGAACCCGGTTGCAGCTTGTCGGCTACAATATTCACAAGCTTGGAGCCGTAAGGCTGGCCCTTGGCTTTCCAGTCGAGGGTGGCGAAGGAGGTACCAGCGTAGTTAGCCTCGTAGCCCAGTACACGGTCCAGTTCCAGCGGGTGCCCCACCGACTCGTGGATGGTCAGCCCGAGGTGATTCGGGTCGAGCACCAAGTCGTACTTGCCGGCGGTTACCGACTTGGCCGTGAGCTTTTCTTTGGCCTGCTTGGCGGCCAGGGCGGCGTCTTCCAGCATGTCGTAGGAGTACTTGTAGCCCACCAGGCCGGTGCCAGCGGGACCAGCAATCTTGTCCTGGGCTTTGGGCACCATGTACTCGTAGCCCATGCCCATGGGCGAGCTGAGCGCCTCCCGGCTGCGGAACTTACCCGAGGCCCGGTCGATGGCCGTTACGCCGAACGTCGGCCAGATGCGGTGCACGTCCTGGTCGATGTAAGAGCCGTCGGTGGAGGCGAAATACTTCTGCTCATTCACCTGGAACAAGGCCGAATTGACGAACGAAGCGCCATTGTCGAGGGCCTTGGCATTGGCGGCCAGCAGCAGGTCTACCTTGTCCTTGATGGGCACCTCAAACGAGTTCTGCTGAATCGGCGTTTTCCACTGCACCTCACCAAAGCCTTTCTGCGCGGCCAGCTTCACGGGCTCTTTCTGCACTTTGGAGTTGGCTTTGGCAATCTGCACGGCCAGCTGGGCCGCTTTGGCCATGCCGGCTTCCGTCACGGTATTCGTAGCCGCGAAGCCCCAGGTGCCGTTAGCAATGACGCGGACACCAGCGCCGTAGCTTTCCCCGTTGGCAATGTTCTGCACCTGCTTTTCGCGGGTAAAAATGCTCTGGTTCAGGTAGCGCCCGATGCGCACGTCGGCGTAGGTAGCGCCGGCGGCTTTGGCCGCGTTCAGAGCCGCGTCGGCCAGGCGTTTTTTCACGGCGGGGTCCGGGCCAGGCTCCAGCAGGCGGGCCGCCTCCACCGAGGTACCGCCAAAGCCGGGCACCGATGGCAGCCACAGAGCCCCGGCCGCCAGGCCCGTCAGGCCCACAAAGTCACGTCTTTTCAAGGAAGTAGAAGTTTAAGATGAGGAATAGGGTGAGAAACCGAGAGGAAGTTTAGGCAGAACATCCGCCAAAAGCAACCGAAGGACGCACCCGGTTGGGCGGGGCTGCATGGTAGGGGCGCGTCGCACGCGCCCGTTGGTTGTGGGTGTCTGGAATGAAGTGAGCGGCTCCACTCTGCCATTGGCAGCGCACCAGTGCTACAGCAGCCGTTCTGGCGGCCGGGCGCGTGCGACGCGCCCCTACGCCACTAGCCCCAGCAAATCCGCGGCAATCTGTTGCCAGGGCTGATTCAGGTCCAGCGTGACGATGCGCACGGGGTGGCCGCCGAGGGTGTAGCGCAGGTCGGCGGTGTGGGTGGCGGCGGGGTAGAGCAGGATGCCTTCGAGAAGCTGGCCGGGCGCGGCGGGCTGGTTTTGGAGGTAGGCGTAGAGTTGGTAGAGGTGAGGAGCCAGCAGCTTCTGCTGATTGTAGCGGGGGCGCAGGGCGGCGGTGTAATACTTCGTGTCGAGGATGATTTTGCGCGCCGGGCTTTCCAGAGTAGTGTCGGTTATCATGGCCGGCAGCAGGTCCAGGCTGGCATCCTGCTCGGCCGTGGCCTGCCAGCGGATGGTTTCCGACAGCACCCGAAACCGGCGCTGCTCCAGGCGGTAGAAGTTGCGCACGAACTGCTCAAACAGCCGCGCCATCAGGGCTTCGTCGCGGCGGAAGTCGCGGAAGCGGGCCGGGCCCTCAGCATCGGGCGTAGGCAGGGCGCTGGCGTAGATTAGCTCACACACGTTCAGCAGAAAACTCGCCGGCCCCGTGGGCCGCAGCCGACGCACCGCCCGGAGCGTGGCACTGCTAAGCGGCTCGGGCACCACCATGGCCGGGAAGCGCCGCTGTACCGTCCGCAGCTCTTGCCGCAGCGGGGCAGGCAAGCTGCGCGTGCGGCTCAGCTGCTGCAGCGTGCCCAGCAGCAGGCGGTTGAAAGGCGTATCGGGACCCAGCTCATCAAATCGGCACACGGCTCGGCCTTGGGGCAGCAGGTTGCGCGCGAGGCTAGGCGCCAGCTGCACCCGGCCCCGCAGCTCCGGCAGCTCCTCGGTGCGCTCGGCGTAGGCTACGGCTAGTCCCTGCCGCAGCAGCCGGCGCGTGCCCACCAGCAGCACATGAGCCAGCAGCTCCAGCGGCCGGTGAAACGGCTCGGCTTCCGTCGCCAGCAGTTCGTCGCGCTCCGGCAGCCGGTTCCAGGCGTAGCACAGCAGGTAATACAGGTTCTGAATGGGTATCACAGCAAAACGAAGATACTGGCGGCAGACTTGCCGCGCAGCGGCGCGTCTGCCCGCCAGGAATGGAGCAAGTCTCCCGACTTGCGGCCGCGCCAGCGGCCAGGCGGCACCGCGCCGTATGAGCCTGTAGCGCGGCCAGAAGATGTAACGCGAAGTTGTATTTCGCGACACGGCAGCACAATGCTAGACCGTCCCGCGTGTCCCAAGGCTGAAGCCCTGGGAGCTGGAATGACACCTGTACAACGATGCTTGAAGCAACGCTGCACTTTTAACGGCCCTGACGCGAGCTGGCCGCCTGCGGCGGCCGCAAGTCGGGAGACTTGCCCCATTTTCGTGGCTAGAAGTCACGCCGCCTGCGGCGGCTTAAGACTTCTGCCAGTCGGCCTTCTGCCAGTGGCCAGCGGCTTTAGCTTAGCAGCTTCTTTTTGTGCTGGGCAGCTTTGGCGGGCTGGTCCAGCCAGTAGTCATCCAGCAGTGGACAGATTTCCTGCTCCAGAATCAGCGTAAGCCACTGGTCGGCGTCGGCGGCCGAAGCGGGAGGCTGGCAGAAGTAGCTGTGGCCGATGCAGAAGTCCGAACCCAGCTCCGGGTCGTCGGTGATGGCGCGGTTCAACTCCGTCAGGCGGGTGCAGAGGCGCTGCACCAACGCTGCGGGCACGCCTTGCCGCGCCAGAAACTGCTCCAGGCGCAAACTAAACTCCGGCGCCATGCCCACGAAAGCAAAGCGGCGGCGCAGGGCGTAATCCAGGGGCGCCAGGCTCCGGTCGGCCAGGTTCATCGTGCTAATGACGTACACGTTGTCGGGCACGAAAAACGGCGGACTGTCCGGCGAGGCGTAGGGCAGGCGCACGGCGTGAGCGGGGCCGCGCTTGTCGGCTTCCAGCAGCAGCAGCAGCTCCCCAAAAATGCGCGACACATTGCCCCGGTTCAGCTCGTCAATCAGCAAAAAATACGGCCGCTCCGGGTCCTGGGCCGCCCGGCGGCACAGCGTGGGCAGTACACCATCCTGCAACCGAAACGTGCCGTGTGCATCGGGCCGGAAGCCCTGCACGAAGTCTTCGTAGCTGTAGCTCGGGTGAAACTGCACCAGCTCCACGCGCCCGGCATCGGTGGCGCCCAGCTCCAGCCAGGCCAGGCGGCGGGCCAGAAACGTTTTGCCCGTGCCCGGCGGACCTTGCAGCACCACGTTGCGGCGGCGGCGCAGGGCTGCTAGTGCGGCATCTAGCTGGTCTTCGCTCAGAAACAACTCCGTCAACGCCTCTGCACGCCCGTACGGCCGCGCAGGGGGCAACTCGTAGCCTGGAGCGGGTTCCTGCACCAGGGGCGTAGCGGCTGCTTCGTCGGCGGACGGCGCTGGTTTCTGGGTTTTGGCTATGGGGTGGTTGGGGCCGGTGTACAGCTCCTGCATGGCCTCCTGAGCGGCCACGTCGCCGTCGAGCAAAGGCGAGTTTTCGAGGGTGGGGCGCTTGGTGGCAATGGTAAAGTCGAGCTGCTCCAGCACCCGGTTGGTGGGCGTGCCCGCCGCCAGAGGCCACGTAGCTTCCGGTTTGCCCGTAGCCAGGCGGTACGCCAGCTGTGCTACTGCCCGCGGGGCGTAGCGCCGGCCCCGGTACACCAGGTCATACACGGTGCTCAGCGGCATCCTGGGGCCACCTTCACGGTCTATCTGGCGCAGGGCGCGCAGCACCTGTTCGCGGGTAAGCTGGGGGTCGAGGTGAGGGGAAGACATGCAGAGCTAAGGTAGCAGTGCAACAGCAAGCACGGCGCGTTTCACTCCCACCTCCCCGGCAAAAAACGAAAAATGAAAACGGCGGTCAAGGCTCGGCCCGCAATGCTCGTGCAAATTGCTTGCTAGTGGGAGCTTGCCCAGGCAGGTCCCAGGCCGGCTCTTGAAAAGTTCTTGCCGCTCGTCGTAGCAGCTCATCACCCGGTTCATTACCCAATGGCTGGGCGGCCACTTTTCGCTAAAACGGGCTGGTACGGCTGCCAGCTACAGCGACGGGGCTTTCTGCCTTTGTATTGCTCTGAGTAAGCAGGGCAAGCGGGTCGTGCAGGCAGCCGGGGTACTCACCAAGTAGTATGGGGATATCTACTGAAAAGCAGGAGAAAAACTACGTAAATGTATGTTTCTCTATTTTATTAAACCTCTTATTATTAATATCTTATGCTCTCATAAAAATATTATTTGTTTAATATAATGCAACAAAAAATTAAACAAGATGTATGTAAGTAGCCGTTTCACACATTCTGCATATGCCGCAATCCTTACTTCTGGAAGTGCCCACAGCAGCTACTCCCATGCAGCCGTACTACCTGGCTTTGGAGAATGACTTGGTGGCGGGCACGTTCTTCTTCAGCATGTTTGCCTTGCTGGGAGGAGCTGCCTTCTTCTTTCTGGAACGCCGGAATGTGCCCTGGCGCTGGCACGCCAACATGACGCTGGCGGGGATTATCTGTCTGATTGCCGGCGCCAACTACTACTACATGCAGGGCATGTACCTCAACACCGGCATGGGCCCCACCCGCTTCCGGTACGTGGATTGGCTGTTTACTGTGCCGCTCATGTGCACGCAGTTTTACCTGCTGCTCCGGCCCGCCGGAGCCCAGCCGGGGTCGTTGTGGCGGCTAGTACTGGCTGGCCTCTGGATGATTGGCTTCGGCTACTTCGGCGAAACGTCCAATGCCTACTGGTCTATTCTGTGGGGAAGCGTGTCGACGCTGGGATACCTGGTTATCATCTACGAAATCTGGTTTGGTCCCCTGGCCCGCGTAGCCGACCGGTCGTCGAACGAAGACGTGGTGCGGGCATTCACCTACCTGGGCTATTTCGTGCTGATCGGGTGGGCCATTTATCCGCTCGGCTACATGACTATTCCTTTTAATGTGTTTGAAGCCCTGAACCTCAACCGGAATCTGGTTTACAACTTCGGCGACGTCATCAACAAGCTGGGCTTTGGCATCGTCATCTACACCATGGCCCGCCGGGCCAGCCGCACCATAAAGCGGCAGAAGCAGCACCTGCGGCAAGAACTGAAAACTACCCTTGTACAATCATAATACTGCCATGCGCGCCACGGTGTATCCCGAAAACGAGCCCTTCGACCCCATTACCGGGGACCTGCTGCCTGAGTACCGCGACGCCTATTTGCAGGGCCGTTTGTCGCCGGGACTAACCCAAACCATCGAAGCGTACTTGAAGCGCAGCCCCGTGCAGCGAGGGGTGGTGCTGGGCCGCTACCACGAGTTGGCCGACGAGGCCCGGCGGCAGGGCGGCACGTTTGTAGCCCCGCAGTGGGTGCAGCAGCAGCTCATCTTCCAGCCCACCGTGTCCCGGATGGGGCCGTTGCGGCGGCCGGTGGTGCGGGTGGCAACGGGAATGTTTCTGGCTCTGAGTGTAGCCAGCGTAGTGCAGTGGATTCGGAACGAGCCCCTGGTGCCGGCGCCGGTAGTGGCCGCCGTTACGCGGGCGGCTACCTCCGCCAGCGAGGCTACCCAGCGTTTCGTGGAGCAGTTTACGGAAGCACCCGTTGCCGAAACGGACACGCTGATGCCAGCAATGCCCGAGCGGGTGCGCCGCGCAGTGGCAGTCACGAAAGTGACTCAGAGACGCCCGGAGCCTGAGCCGGAAACCCTGCCCCTGCGCGAAGCTGCTATAGCCCCCTTGTCTGCCGACTCCACGACCAATGCCTTGCCCAAGGCGCTGCCCTCTACAGCCGGGTCAAGCAACTCGGTTACGCCAAGCACTGCCACCCCGGTAAACGCTATGCCGGCTCCCGACGGTACGGTGCGCGGCCGCATCACCGATGAGCGGGGCCGGCCACTGGTGGGGGCTACCGTGCTGGTGCAGGGCACGCAGCTAGCCGCCAGCACCGACGCCAGCGGCGAGTACAAGCTGGATGTGCCTGCCGGCGTCACGCTGCAATTCGGCTACGGCGGCTACTCCGACTACATGCTCTATAACGCCGGCCCCGGCACCTTCAACGTACGCCTCCAGCGCAGCGTAACCGCCAGCCGGGATATTGATCGGTAGACTTTGGTGTCCTGTGTCCCCGAAGCATGACACGCTAGAATCAAACAGAAAAGGCCTGCTACCACGGTAGCAGGCCTTTTCTGTTTGGTTGTCAATGCTCAGCCGAACAAGCAGCTTACTGGTACTGAATGTACAAGGGCTTGGGCGTGAGGGCCAGCACTTCCTTGGGCGTCATGATGTGGTGGGGGGCTGGCCGGGCATCGTACTCGTAGAAGAGCTTGAAGCCGGTGTACTGCACGGGTTGGGTCTGGATGTAGTCGCGGTAGGAGTCTTTCTTCAGGACGGGGTTGCCCCAGCCATCCATGTGCATCACCACCTGCACCCGCGGGTCCAGTTTGATGTTTTTGTAGTTGGTAACCATGCCCTGCGTAAAGCGGTGCACGGTCAGCACCTTGGGCGGCAGCTTGTTTTCGGCCACGATGCGGGCCAGGAAGTTGATAGCGTAGTTGACATCCTTGGCGTCGTAGGTGCCGATTTTCTTGCCGGGGCGTACGCCTTTGGTTTTCATGGCAAACTCCGGGTCGATGCCCATGTGCACGATGGGGTCCTTCAGCCAGGGCTCCAGCTTATGCAGCTCGTGCTCCAGGTCGCTCAGGCCCACCTGCACGTCCAGGAACACGATGCAGTTGTTGTCCTTGGCCCACTGAATGGTTTCGTCGATGGTGGCCTTCGAGTTCATCAGGCGGTACTTGCCGTCCTTGCCGGGGGCGGCCTGGGCCGTGATGGTTACGCTGTGCAAAGCGGGCTGCACCGGAATGCTGGGGTCGGCGGCCTGCCACTCCTTCTGCACGCCGCGGAACTTGCGCAACATCTGCTCCTTGGGCTCCCGGCCCAGAATGCCCATGCCCTTCGCCCGAATGTTGCCATAAAACGCCACGATGCGCTTGCCCGGCAAGATGGCCCCCGGCAGCTGGCCGTTGGCTTTCACAATAGAATCGGCCTTGAGCGAGTCGCGGCGCATGGCTTGGCGCTTCAGAGCCGCCGAATCAACCACAACTGGTTTGGGAGCCACGGCCGCGGCCTCGGTAGCAGCGGCTTTTTCGGGGGTGGTGCTGCAGCCGGGCAGCGTGGTAAGAGCAAAGGCAAGGCCCAGAGAAGCAAGCAGCGGGGCCGTCAGGCGGGAAGCAGTCCGAAAATAAGACACTGAAAAGAAACGGGTTGAAGGCAAACGAGGCCCCGAAGGTAGGAGATTTTGCTGGCAAGAAGCATATGGGCTTTAGCAAAGGCCGTTTCTGGGTTAGGGTAGGCTTTGCGGGCTTAAGGTAAGAGCCAGTAAGCCGTACTGAAGTTGGCTGGTTTTCCTATCTTGGCTGCCGTACTGCTCTATTCACACACCTATTGCCTTCCATTGGTAGCGTCTCTTTCCGAAGCGGTGCCGGTGGAAGGATTTATTTTCCTGCTGCCATTCAGGTAGCAGCCGTATCTACTTTACTAATGTGGTATCATAATGCCTACGCCCGTTCTGGACGCGGAATTACAAGTAGCCCGGCACCGGGTGCTGTGCACGACGACCCGGCAGGGGCTGCGCCAGAAAACCGACTTTGCGGGCCGCCGCAGCACGCGCGTGCGCAGCCACCCGATTGAGGTAACAATTACGGGCGAAGCCGCCTGCTGGTCCATCTGGGACGAGCTGGCCGCCGACTCCGTGCGGCGGGAGAGCGGGCACTTGGTCTGGCGCACAGCCCAGGGCCAGGTCGTGCGCCACCTCGTCTTTTACGACGCCTACTGTACGCGCCTGGGGTTTCGCTTCGATGCGCGAGGGCAGCAGGGTCAGCCGTCCCTCGAACTGACCTTGCGCTTCTCACCGGCCGCCATCGAGCTGAACGGGCAGTACACGGAGTTCTACTCCCGCCTGCCCTGGGAGAAAGACCCGCGGGTGCGCCGCCGCGCCCTCATCCAGCCCCCGCCCCTGCTGCCGCCGCACCTGCCGCCCTTGCCCCCGCGCACCATCCCTCCGGCCGCCGCCGCGGCCGCGGCCGAGGAAGCGGCCGGGCTGCTGGGCGGGGCGGCGCTGCGGGCGGCCAGCACCGTGCTGGGTACGCTGGCCCTGGTGCTCACCCCGGCCAATGATGCCGACGCCCCCGGCTACGACGCGGAGAAGAGCTTCCAGAAAAACCACCCGCCAAACCTGGACGCCATTCGCCTGGCCGAGTTGGAACGGGAACGGGAGTACCGGGCCTTGAGCCAGCAGGAAGAAGCGGAGTACGTGGCTTTGTTGGCCAAGGTCAAGGGCGTTCGGGTGCAGAGCGTGGCGGATTTGGATGTTATAGGCCGCTATAAAAAGCAACCTCAAGGGTTGCCTGGTTTTCACTTTGAGAATATTACTTACACAAAACGCAGCAAAGCTGACACCGATGCATTACGTCGTAAGTTCGCATCTAGTATACGGCCGAAATTTTTAAAGAAAATCAGCAATGACCCTATGTATGTTGCTGAGTTACGGAAAGCCGGATTCGACGATCAAGCATTAAAAATAATGCAAGGTGGTAACGTCCCTACAGGTTGGCAAGTCCACCATAAGCTTCCGCTAGATGACGGTGGAGATAATAGTTTCAACAACCTGCTCCTGATAAAGAATACCCCCTATCATAGTGCAGTAACGGGATACCAGAAAACGAATACAGGCCACTTGACTCCGGGACAGAGTGTGATAATTAAATGGCCTACTTACAGCCGCGGAATTGTCTACCCTAGTACACAACCTTGACTTTTCGATATGGAAGCCCAAACTCAATTAACAGATTTGCTGTCAGCCGTGCTTGAACAGCTAACGCAGTATGAGATACAACCTCAACTACCCCTTTCCGAACTGACCGCTGAGGCATTTAAAAGTCGTGTGGCTAGCACCCTGTCTTATAACTTGCCTCATACTTACCTGAATATTCTGAGTGTAACAGACGGGTTAGAATGGAATGGGGTTGTTCTGTATGCCAGCGAAACCCGGCTGCATGATAACGATGAACTTGACATTCAAGGATTGTTGGAGGCCAACGTTCAACTTCGTCTCGCTTACACACCTGATAAAGATTTTATCTACTTCGCCGAATCAGGTATAGATGCTTTTCGCCACAATCTGATAGCTAACAAGTTTGAAATTTCAGATCGGGTAGTAGGCACCAGCGTGTATGAAACGTTCGACACAGCTGATGAACTGTTTCAGCGTATGTTGGAGAAAATGCTAGAAGCAGGAAATGATGAAGAAGAGGATGAAGCGGATTTTTAGCTTTCTGTACCTTAACTATAAATACAAAATCCCTTCATTTTTGAAGGGATTTTGTATTTATAGTTAAGGCGCACCGAGTTTAATATTGCTAAGAAAAAGTACTGGAAGAAACAGTTTCCTAACGCTCCTAAGGATTAACTCCATGAAAACTGTTGAAGAATTATTCAGTGAATTGCGCAAGTTTTCGCCTGACGTGGCCGAATTTAACCCGCCGGCAGTTCCTTCGCTGATTCAAGCATTTGAGGAAACCCACGGCGTACGGCTGCCCGCCGACTACAAAGCCGCTCTAGCTCAAAGCAACGGGTTCAGCATCATGGGAGACGAAGTGTATGGAATTTATGGAGCCCAGACGGATATGCCGATGTCGCTGGAAGCGGTGTACCGCAGAGAGCATGAGGAGGTGATGGTGCCTCAGTTTCCCTATCTGGTACCCTTCAGTTCAGACGGTGGTGGCAACTTTTACTGTTTTGATACCCGCTTTGCTGAGAATAATCCTTCTTGCCCGGTCGTGTTCTGGGTTTCTAATTACGAGTATACCGATGAGGATACGCCGGAGGTAGTGTACAATAGCTTCGTTGCCTTTGTTGATGAGGTACTGATTAGCTGGACACTCAAAGCCTTTGATTACGAGGGCAACGAACGATAGAAGCAAGAACTATTTAATACATTCTACTGAATGAAAGCCGCACCTAGGTAGTGCGGCTTTTTTTATTGATTACTATTCTCTTACTAGCCGCCGCGGCCGAGGAAGCGGCCGGGCTGCTGGGCGGGGCGGCGCTGCGGGCGGCCAGCACCGTGTTGGGCACGCTGGCCCTGGTGCTCACCCCGGCCAACGAATTTTTTGCCCGCTCCCGTGTTATAGAAGCCCATCGTACTTCTGATAGACTTCTACCTGATGCTAGTGAGTGTGCAACGTCGTCTGGCCGCGTGGCTGCTGTGCCTGACGCTAACCGGCGCTTCGGCGGCCGGCTGCCAATCTTCCGATACTTCGCCTAACCCGACACCGGCAGCTCCGGCGCCCGAAGCCCCGGCCCCAGTTCTGGTGGCCGGCACTCTGCTGGGCGAGTACACGCCGGCCGACCTGGCGGGCCGCGTGGGTAACATTCCGCTGCTAGGTTCCCTGGCCCGCTACCCCATCCGGGTGTACCGCCTCACCTACACCACCCGCAACGTGGATGGCAAGAGCATTACCGCCTCCGGGGCCCTGCTGGTGCCGGTGGCTCCGCAGGCCGTGTCCGTCATCAGCTACCAGCACGGCACCATCCGGCCCGACGATGAGCGTCGGGCGCCGTCGTACTACAGTGCGGGCAGCGAGTTGTGGACGGCCGTATCGGTGCTGGCTTCTACGGGCTACGCGGTGGCAGCCCCCGACTATATTGGCTATGGCGCCTGCAAGGCCTTGCCGCACCCCTACGAGCACGGCGCCTCGCTGGCTTCGGCGTCGGTGGATATGCTGCGGGCAGCGCGGGAGTTTTGCACCCGCGAGAAGGTGGCCCTGACGCCAAAAAACTTCCTGCTGGGCTATTCGGAAGGCGGCTATGCCACCATGGCCATGCACAAGCTGCTGGAAGAAAAGTACGCTCAGGAGCTGCCCGTAACGGCCAGCGCCCCCGGCGCTGGGGCTTACCACAAGTCGGCCTTCGCCAAGCACATCCTCAGTTCCGACCAGCCGCTGAACTTCCTGAGCACCTACGTGTGGGTGTTGCACACCTACAACCGCGTGTACGACCTCAACCGGCCGCTGGCGATGTACTTCAACGAGCCCTGGGCCGCGCGCCTGCAAGCCGACCCGTTCAGCGACGTGCCGCGCCTGCCCAAGCAGCTCTTCGCCGAGTCGTTCCGCCAAGGCGTGCTCAGCGGCTCCGACGCCGGCATCACGGCCGCCTTCCGCGCCAACGACCTGCACGACTGGAAACCCCGCGCCCCGCTGGCCCTCTTCCACGGCACCGCCGATGACTACGTGCCCTTCTTCAACTCCCAGGATGCCTACAACGCCATGCGGGCCCGCGGCGCCACGCAGGTAGAGCTGCACCCCATCCAGGGCGGCAACCACTTCAGCTCCGTGGGTCAGTACACGCTGGAGGCTTTTGCCTTTATCTCGAAGTTTTGACCAATGCCTGTTCAATAGCAAAAAGGCCTCGTTCCACACGGAATGAGGCCTTTTTATTTGCGTAGAGACGCCTGCTTACGTCTTATCGATGCTAACATTGTTGCTCCAGAACGTGCTATGCCAGCCGTTCAACGAGGAGACGCAAGATGTTGCGTCTCTACATTCATGCGTCGTTGTGTAAGTATTGCTGTGGCTGAGGGCGAGGAGCCACGGCCTGCCGCACCCAGGCGCCGGCCAGGGCCGCCAGCCCGCCCACGAGGCCCGCTACCAGGCCTGTAACCAGTACCAGCAGCCATCCATTGCCGCCCAGGGGCAGTAGCGTGGCCAGGCGCCCGGCCAGCAGGCCCGCGCCGTGGGTGTTCAGCCAGGCCGCGCCCAGCCACCACGGCAGACCCGCGCCCAGCAGGCCCGCCAGAAATGTCCGCCCGCCCGTGCCGCCGCGCCAGGCGGCTAGGGCCAGGCACAGAGGCGTGATGCTCCACCAGGGTAGGAAGAATTGAGCCGCGGCCGTAGCCAGCAGAATAAGGAGGGTAAGAGCAAGAAATCCTTTCATACTTCGGAATAGCTACTGGCTTCTCTAATCTATCCGGTTAGGAACGGTGCGAGCAGGCATCTGAACCAGCACGCGCTGGCGTACAGCTACCGGCTGGTCGGCCGCGTTACGGGCGGGCGTCCAGCGCGGCATAGCCCGCACTAGGCGCAGCGCTTCTTCGTCGCAGCTGCGGCAGAGGGGGCGGCTCACTTCGGCGGCGCCCACTTTACCATCGGCCTGTACCACAAAACGCACTTCCACAGCGCCTTGCAGGTTTTCCTGCTTCAGCACTTTGGGTGTGCGCAAGGCGTCGGTCAGGTACTGGCGCAAGGCATCGTCGTTGCCCGGAAAGCGGGCGGCCGTGGCCACCTGATTAGCCTCAAACACGTGGCCGGGACCGTACATGGGCACGGGCATGGTCAGCTGCACGGATACCGGGCGGCCGTTCTGCTTGCCCGGTACCAGCTTGGGTAAGCCGCGCACCGCCGCCAGAGCCGCTTCGTCGCAGGCGGAGCAAAGGCTGCGCACCACCTTGGCATCGGTAGCGGAACTGTCGGGGCGCACCACGAAGCTCACGTACACCGTACCGCCGCTGCGGCCACTCACTACGTCGGCCGGCAGTTGCAACGCCGTTTGTAGGGCCGCGCTGATGGCTGCCGTGCTGGGGCCAACGGCCCCGCGCACGGTAGGCATCTGCTCCACGTAGGTGTACACCTTCTCCTCCGGCTTGGGCACTGGCGGCAGTGGCGGAGTAGTAACACCCGGCGCCCCCGGCGTGGTTTGCAGGCTGAAATTGACCGGAACGGTATAGTACACCGATACCTGGCGGCCGTTCTGCTTGCCCGGCTCCCACACCGGCAAGTCCCGGACGACGCGCAGAACTTCCTCGTCGCAGCCCGCCCCAATGCCCTTCACAATTTCCGGTTTGACCACCTTGCCATCGGGGCCCACAATAAACTTCACGAACACCTTGTCCTCCACCTTGTTGGCCACCGCTTCGGCCGGGTAGCGCAGGCTGGCCTGGATGTATTGGATAAGCCGTTCCTGCCCGCCCGGAAAAACAGGCATCTGCTCCACATACATATACGCCTTGTTCTCCACCACCTCTTCGACTACCGGCTGTCCCAGGCCGACCAGGTCGCCGCCCGGCTGCCGGACGGTAACAGTAGCGCCGGCCGGCTCGAAGCCGAAGACCAGGGACGTGCGGGCAGCTACGGGCTGGTTGTTGGAGCGGGCCGGGCGCCAGCGCGGCATGGCCTTCACCAGCCGCAGGGCTTCCGCATTGCACCCCGCACTCAGGCCCCGAACAACAAACACGTCGGTGAGGCGCCCATCGGGCTGCACCACTGCCGACACCTGCACGATGCCGCGTACGGGGCCGTCGGTAGCGGGCGTCGGCCGGCGTAGGTACTGTTGCAGAGCATACTGGCCCTCGGCGTATTCTGGCGGCGTTTGCACTTCATACGGCTCAAATACGCGCGGCTTGGCAGGCGCAACTTTGGCGGCTAGTGCTTTTGAAGCAGGTTTTTTCTGCGCCAGCGCCGGCGTGGCCAAGCCAGCGGCCAGGCACAGGGCTAGCAGCGGGCGAATCGAAAAGGGGAGAATAGACAACATCACGCGCAGGTAGAGATAAGCAGAAGAGAAAAAGGATACGTTACGCTTGAAAACAACACAGGGAGCAGCTCACTACTCCAGCCGCCACGCCGCTCGCACCCGCGGGTGGTTTTCGTCGGCGGCGCGCAGAAACACCAGCTCGTCGAGGCGGCCGGTGCGCCAGGTTTCGAGCATGTCGTCGTAGTGCGGGGAGGCGGGGTTGCCGCTCTGGCCGCCGGGGAAGATGCCGTAGGCGCGCACCTGCGGCCCCAGCGCCACCACCATGCGCCACGACGGACCGTTGCGCGGCCCGGTGGCATTCACGGTGCCGGGACTGCCGGCGCAGTCGATGTCCTGGTGGCCGAAGCCGGGCAGTTGGGCCAGGTGGTTGATATCGGTGCTCTTCTGGTTGGCCCAGCGCCACTTCGGCCCCAGCGGCCCAAACTTGCGGGTCAAAGAATCGACGGCGAAGTGCAGGGAAGCTGTCAGCAGGTCGTGGACGTTTTCCTTCTCGGGTGTGCGCCGGTCATCAATCCACGGGCTAGCACCTTGAAAGCAATTCAGCGTGCTGCCTGACTCAGAGAGCAGCAGCCGGTTTGTCCGGTCGCGCGAGGGGTGGCGCATTTCCAGGCCAGTGGCTTTCTTCCCGAAGTCATCATCCCACAACCGCTTCACTAGCTCCTGATACCACAGCTCAAAGATGGTAGCCGCTACGGCGTCGGTGGTGTAGTGGTAGTCCCATTTCGCCAGCTCTTGAGCGGCTGCGGATTCCGGAGAGTTTGGAGCGAGCAGGCCATAACAGTTATCGGTCATCTTGTTGCCTTCCAGGGTTGCCAGCATCCACGGCAGCATGAGGCGGGCATTCACGCCCAGGTTGTCGTTTTGCAGCCGGCGCAGGCTGTCCGGGGTGGCGCGGCGCATCTTGGCTAGTTGCTCGTTGATGCGGTGGCCCCGGTCCCAGGGCGCGTAGTCCCAGCCCAGGTAGTAGGGGTAGTCGGGGCCGGCGGAGTGCTGGTTGGCCGACGACACGAAGCCGCGGGCCGGGTTCTGCACCCGCGGCGTCTGGCTCATCGGTATCCAGCCCTGCCAGTCGTGGCGCGGGTCGGTGCCGTCCAGAATAAACTTGCCCTGCTCGGGCCACTTCAGCGGAAAGCGGCCGTTGGGCCGGATGGCAATGTCGTTCTGGCGACTGGCGAAGATGAAGTTCTGGGCCGGCGAGCCGTAGGTGCGCAGGGCCCGGTCGTAGTCCTGGTAAGTGCGGGCCCGGTTGAGGCGCAGAAAGGCTAGTACCTCGTTGGCCGGGTCGTGGGCGGTCCAGCGCAGGGCGTGGCGCACGGGCGTCTGGGGGTTGAAAGGCTCCTCGGCCTGGTCGTACACCACCGGGCCGTGGTGGGTGTAAAGCACGGTGTCAATACGGTCGGCCTGCCCGCGCACTTGGACGCGCTCCACCACCCGGCGCACCGGCTTCCAGCGCCCATCGTGCCAGTATGCGCGGCGGGTGCTGTCCCGGAACTTCAGCTGGTACCAGTCGAGCACGTCGCCGCCCACGTTGGTCACGCCCCAGGCCACGTGCTCGTTGAAGCCGATGATGACGGCCGGGGCGCCCGGAATCGTGACGCCGTACACGTTGAGGCCGGGCGCGTGCAGCTGCACCTGGTACCAGATGCTGGGCAGGTTGAGCTGGAGGTGCGGGTCGTTGGCCAGCAGCGGCAGGCCCGAGGCCGAGCGGCTGCCCGCCACGGCAAAGTTGTTGGAGCCCAGCTCGGCATCCGGCTCCCACGCCGGCACCCGCCCCGATACGGCCGCCTGAAACGACGGGGGCACGGGCGGCACCGGCAGGGGCGTAAAGTCGCGCGGCGTGCCCACGGGCACAATGGGGTCTTCGCGGGTGGGGTAGCCAGGAAACAGGTCGCGCACCACCGCTGGGCCGTATTTGCGCAGAATGTTGCTGAGGCGCAGGTCATCGGAGCGGCCGCTCAGGTCCCAGGCCATGAGCTTGAGCAGCAGGGCGCACTTCAGCGGCTGCCAGGGCTCGGGGGCGTAGTCGAGCAGCTTGTACTCAAACGGATAGTCCTGGGGCCGCAGCTGGCTGATATAGGCATTCACCCCCGCCGAGTAGGCCTCCAGCACCTGCCGGGTCGTGTCGTTTTGCAGCATGGCTTGCAGCGACTTTCCGGCCCCGTAGGGCAGGCCCATGCGGCGCTGAAACCGGTCATACTCCAGGGCCCTGGGCCCCACTACTTCCGAAATGCGCCCCGCTGCCACGCGGGTCATAAACTCCATTTGCCAGAGCCGGTCGCGGGCCGTGAGGTAGCCCTGGGCGTAGTACAGGTCGTGCTCGTTCTGGGCAAACAGGTGGGGCACGCGCCTATCGTCGAAGCGCACCTGCACGGGCTGGTGCAGTTCGGCCAGGGCCAGGGTTTGGCGGACGGGGAAGTCGGCGGCTGTTTCGCCGTTCTGCCAGAAGCCCCGGTACGGACTCAGCAGCCGCCCCACGGGCGGTACGTCGCCCTGCTTGGTGTTCAGCACCCAGGTAAGGGTAAGGCTAACGAGCAGGGCTAGAGCGGGCTTGAGGAAACGCAGCATAGGCAGGCGGAGAAAAGCGTAGTCCAACATCCGACAAAAAAACGCGGCGCGCAACTCCGGGCCGGAGTGCGCGCCGCTTCTGAAGTGTGCCAGCTGGATTTAGTTACCAGATGCAGCAGCTTTCTTGGAGGGGAGGAAGATGGAAAAACCCGCCTGGATGTCCAAGTCACCATAGGAGCCGTTGCCAGGCTTCTGGCTGTAACGGTTGTAGCCGGCCGTAACTTCAAGAGCGGCATTTTGACTCAGGAAATAATTGTAGCCCAGCGCGCCCCCGTACGTAAAGGACCTGATTGTCTGGCGGCTCGTTTCAATGGGCTGGTTTACACTCTCTTTTCTGGAGCGGTAGCTGTTCCAGTGTACTCCTGCGCTTAGCTGCCCAAAGAAACGGTGCCGGCCAGTGCCCGGCACATAGTAACGCGCAAAAGGCGTCAGGCCGTAAGAAAAACTCCGACTCGTTTGGTCTGCAAAACTGGTTTCGAAGCGTAAGCGCTGGTAGCCTAGCAGCACGTTGCTACCTACCAGCAGATTGTTGGCTACAAACACCCCCATCGACGGATACAGCGTCGCTGAAAAGTTATTGTTCTTTTTGTCGGTGCGGTAGGCCAAGCCCCCCACGCTCACTCCTATTAGCTTGGAGCCTTGTTCGGTTTGCGCCAGTGTGGGTAAAGCCAGGGTGCTACTTACTGCTAAAAGCAAAAGCTTCTTCATTATTTTGTGCATAAAAACATAGGTAGAAGACAAAACTGTACTTTGGAGCCTGGCACCAGCCGATAGGTTGCAACGAAAAAGCCGCCGACGCTAGGCGCCGGCGGCTTTTCTCTCAGTATCAGCTAAATAGGGTGTCTACAGATTCTCGCTCTGCCGTACCAGGCCCGACACGCCCACCTGCTGCAAGCGGCGGCGTACCACATCGGCTTCGGCGGAGGTGGCAAAACGGCCTACCAACACCCGGCTCACGGTTTTGCCTTTCGCAGTAGTGGCGGCGGCTACCGACACCAGCGTTTTGGCGTCTACCACGCTTTGAATCTTGTCCATCACGGCCTGAGCGTTGCGCGGGTCGCCGAAGGTGCCGGCCTGAATAACGTAGGTAGCGGCGGGTTCGGGCGTAGCGGCTACGTCCTGGGCCTCGGTGGTGCCCGTACGAATGTCGGTGTGCAGGCCGGCTTCGGCGGTAGCGGCGGGTTCAGCGGCCAGCAGGGCCAGGTCGGCGGGGGCGTCGGTGGGGCCCAGGGGGGTGTCGACGGGTACTATTTCAGCTACTACCCCTACTGCGCCGTGCGTAACGATGCCCAGGGGGCGGGCCGCAATTTCGGCCAGGTCGAGGATGCGCTGGTGGCGGAAGGGGCCGCGGTCCGTAACGCGCACCACCACGGCCTTGCCGGTTTGGGGGTTGGTAACGCGCAGCCGCGTGCCGAAAGGCAGGGTTTTGTGGGCGCAGGTGTACTTGTTGCGGTCGAACCGCTCGCCGTTGCTGGTGCGCAGGCCCTGATGCTCGCGGCCGTACCAGGAAGCGCGGCCCCGCAGAACGGTGGCCTTTTTGGCCGAAGCGGCCGGGGCTTTTTCATCATCACTGAACCTACTGGCGCGGGCCGGCGCAGAGAAGGCCGGCAGCAACAAGAGGTACATGGCCATCATCAAGCCCGAGACATGCAGTCGTGTAGTCAACTTCATTTTGTGCTCTTGGTTGGTGAGTGCGACAAATCTAGAAGTGACTTCCAAACTGCCAGTGCAATTCCGCCTGGAATAGCACAGGCCAAGTATAATGAATTTACCTTTTTAAAGAAAATTTGCATTTAAATTATTCACTAGAACTTGGCGAAATGTCCGTTTGTGTTTCCTGAAGGCGTATTTTGTATTATAGATAGAAGGTGAGAAGCCCACGGGCAAATAAGATTATCTGCCGGTTAAAAAATTTTGGCTTCGCAGGGTAACCCTGGCAATATCGGAGGTTGCAAAAGTCGCGGAAATGTACTATGACCTGGGAGGTAGCGGGTAAGAAACAGTCCCGCTGAGCAGGTGTCGCACCAAGCCAGGGTGCAGAGCCGCCGCCAAACCAAAGGAAGGCGTAGGCTGAATATTTCTCCGGCTCCGTTGCAGTCAGTGGAAGGTAGCCCGCGGTAGAGCTGCTTCGCGGGGCGGACGCCAGATGGAGCAGGACGTTTTTTACCACCTTACCATCTCACCACCTCTCCAAGTATCTTTGGCCCATGGATTTCGGCCGCCTTTCTGACCTGCGCTACGTTGACTTTCGCCTGCCACCCGACCACCCCGAAACGGCCGGGGTGCTGGCGCGGGCGCGCGTAGCACAGCCGGCGCCGCCGCGGGTGTACGTGGGCTGCCCCATCTGGACCAACAAGGCCTGGCTCGGCAGCTATTTTCCGGCTGGCATCCGCGACAGTGACTATCTGCACCACTACGCCCGGCAGTTCAACAGCATCGAGCTGAATACCACCCATTACCGCATTCCCGACGCGCCCACCGTGCGCAAGTGGCGCGGAGCCGTACCCGATACGTTTCGCTTCTGCCCCAAGCTGCCCCAGGTTATCAGCCACGACCGGCAGCTCTACAACACCGAGGCCCTGACGACCTCGTTTTGCCGGGCCATCGAGGGCCTGGGACCCACGCTGGGCAGAGCGTTTTTGCAGCTGCCGCCCACCTTCGGGCCCGAGCATCTGCCTCGCCTGGAGCGCTACCTGCTCGATTTTCCCGATTACGTGCCCCTGGCCGTGGAGCTGCGCCACCCCGGCTGGTTCGCCGATAGGGAGCTGCTGAGTGCGGTGTCGGCGCTACTGGAGGCCCTGGGCAAAACCCTGGTGCTGAGCGACGTGGCCGGCCGCCGCGACGTGCTGCACCAGCGCCTGACCACGCCCGTAGCCCTGGTGCGCCTCAACGGCCACGGCCTGGTAGCCTCCGACTTCCGTCGCGCCGAGGACTGGGCTGCGCGTCTGGCGGCTTGGCTGGAAGCCGGCCTGCACGAGGCGTACGTCTTCATTCATCAGAAAGACATCCTGCACTCGCCCATCTGGGCCCAGCACTTCCTGCACCGCCTCCACGAGCTAACCGGCCTGGCCGTAACGCCGCCCCACATCATCGAGCAGCCCGTGCAGGGGAGCTTGTTTTGAGGAGGTGAGGTGAAGAGGTAATGAGGTGACAGGTGACAGGTGACAAGCAAGAAAGAACGGTCCTGCTGAGCTGGCCGAAGCATCTCTACCGCGGGCTAATCTCAATCGTGCAGACGAAGCGGGAGAGATGCTTCGGCCAGCTCAGCAGGACGTTCCTTCTTACCTGTCACCTGTCACCTCATTACCTCTTCACCTCACCTCCTCACGGTATCAGGCTGAACTTAACTCCTAACTCAGTGGCAATGCCTAGCTGGCGCACTTGGCGTATGGCACCGGTTTGGTCGTCGTATCGGAAGTAGCGAGGGTTGCTGACGCCGGCTCCCACGTAGGCATCCAGTAGACCGTGGCCGCCCACGCGGCGTTGCAGGCCCCACACTAGCATTAAGGCGGAGTAGCCGTACACGAAGCGGTTAGGGCGGTAAGCCGAATACCAGAACTGAGTGGGCGAGTGCAGCGCCACGTAGTTGCCGATAAGCGGTCCGGAGGGCTTGCCCTTCGCCTGGCGCTTGGTTTGATTGTAGTACCACCGAACGCCAAGGTCGAAACCAGGACTTCTGAGCAGGTTGCGTCTTCTGCCGGGATACATCTGTTGAAAACGCTCGGCTTGATACACTCGCACTCCCGTGAAGCCGTTGGCATACACACTCCAGCCCGGCGTTATGCTCCGCTCCACCCCCAGCACCACCGGCACCGAAAGGCCGGAAAATCCGCCTAACTCAAAGCCCCGCGTCAGGCCGGTGCCCAGCTTGAGCAACGTGCGGTGCTGCCAGGCGGCCGAGCGGCCCGTGGTAGTGTCGGGGGCGGCGGGAACAGTCTGGGCCCCAACGCCCAGAGGCGCGGCCAGACCGGCCGCCAGTAGCCAAGCAAAACGATGCATCGAAGAAAAGAAATAAGAGGAAGAAGATAAACCGGTTATAGGAGACGCCCGGCTGCCGAAAGGTTGACGGCGCCGGTGCATATTTCTTTTTTGCGGGTTCGGCTTTCAAACCCGTACCTTGAACCGATGGCCGCCCTATAACGGCCCGATATCGTCATTCAATGCAACGCATAGCTACTTTCTTGTTACTGCTGACGGCCGCAGCCGCCAGCCAGGCCCAACCCCAACCAGCCGCGCCTTCGGGCCCCGTAACCCATTGCCTGCTGACGCCGGTAGCCCCGGCCGCACGTGCCGCCGAGGCTGCCCTAGTGCTCGAAGCCGAAGTGCTCGGCAGCCAAGGGTTTCGGGCAGCCGATGGGCGTATCTTCACGGCCCACCAGCTGCGGGTATATAAGGTGTTGAAAGGCTCCGCGCCGGGTTCCGAACTGACCCTGCTGACCGAAGGCGGCACCGTGGGCCTCGACCAGCAGCAGCTAACTAACACGCTGCGCCTGGCGGCCGGCGAGCAGGGCGTATTTTTTCTGCGCGCCTCGGCCCAACCTGCCCCCGGCGGCCCGGCTTGGGAAGTGTATGCCAGCCAGCAAGGCTTCGTGCGCTACGACCTGACCACGGCCACCGCCGCCGACCCATTTCGGACGTATCCGCAGCTGAATGCCGATTTTTATAAAGCAGTAGCAGCTTCTACCGCTGCCGTGCCCCAGGAGGTGCAGCCCAATCCGGCCCTGGCGGCAGCCCTGGCCCGCCGCCAGCCCACCGCGGCCAAAGGTGCGGCCCCGGTTATCAGCACGCTGGCCCCGCTGACCCTAACGGCCGGCACAGGGCAGGTGCTGACCATCAGCGGCTCGGGCTTCGGGGCGGCGCGCGGCACGGTGGAGTTTCGCAATGCCAACGACGGCGGCAACACCTTCACGCGGGTGCAGGACGGCGACTACGTAGCTTGGACCGACACCCAGATTCGGGTGCGGGTACCTTCCAATAGCGCCACCGGCGACCCGGCCGGGACGGGCGTGGTGCGCGTCACCACGTCGGGGCTGGTGGCGGCGCTGAGCGCCGTGCCGGTGGTCGTCACCTACGCGGCCACCAACGTGCAGGACTCGCGCACGGGCCAGCGCGTGGTGGCGGGCCACCAGGACCAGAACGGTGCCGGCGGCCTCTCGTTCCGGTTTGAAAGCAGCTTGAACGCCAACACCGCCGCCAGCGCCGCCTTTCAGCGGGCCTTGGCGGCGTGGCGCTGCCAAACCGGCATCAACTGGGCGCTGGGCACGCCCCGCACCGGCCGCGGCCCCGCCGACGACGGCGAAAACGCCGTGGGCTTCGACAGCGGCGGCGAGCTGCCGACGGGCGTGCTGGGCCGCACCACCAGCTACTACCGCGGCTGCTACCAGCCCGACGGCACCGTGCGTTTCAGCGTGCACGAGGTTGACATGCAGCTCGATGATGCCGCACCCTGGCAGTTTGGGCCCGGCAGCCCGGTAGGCAGTCAGCTGGATTTTGAGTCGGTGGTGCTGCACGAGCTGGGGCACGCCCAGCAGCTTTCCCACCTGATTTTGCCTGCGGCCGTGATGCACTATGCTATTGGCCGCGGGCAGCGCAGCCGCACCCTGGCCCAGGCCAGCGACATTGCCGGCGGCCGGTTTGTGCTGCGCACCAAAAGCTTCGTGCCGGGCTCCTGCGGGCCGGCACCCATGCTGCCCGCCCCGCTGACGGGGCAGGTGGCCCGCAACCTGGGCAGCGCCGGCGCCGAGGTGCAGTGGACCACCCGCGCCGAGTGCTTTGTGCAGGAGTTTGTGGTGGAGCGGGCTCCGGTTGATACCACGGCTGGCTGGCAGCGGGTGGGCGCCGTGGCAGCCGGCGCCGCCAGCGGGCAATACCGCCTCCCGGACCCCCGGCCCCTGCCGGGCCTGAGCTACTACCGCCTGCGCCTGCGCCGCCCCGATGGTACGTTGGACAACGCCCGCCCCGTGCTCGTCACCGACGACGCCACCCTGGCTACCGACGGCCTGCGCTTCTTCCCCAACCCCCTCACCGACGCCGACAACAACCTACAGCTGCAATACCTCGGCACCGGCGCCGGCACGCTCACCCTGCGGTTCTACGACGCGGTGGGCCGCTACCTGGGCGGCACTCTGCTGGACTATCAGCAGGGCGTGAACGTGCTGCGCCTGGCGCCGCCCGGCCTGCTGCGGGCCGGCTGGTACATCGTGCGCTGGAACGACTCGGCCGGGGCCAGCGGCCGGGCCCGGCTGGTGCGGGTGCGGTGAATGTTTCAATTTCTCGCAGAGGTCCACAGAGGTCCGCAGAGGGTTTCGCGGAGGTTCGCAGTGGACGACCTCTGCGTCAACCTCAGCGAACCTCCGCGAGAAAGGCTCTTACCTAAAAAACTTACCGCCCCAGCAGCATAGCTCCGTAGGAATAGCCGCCGCCGAACACGGTGACGACCACCTGCTCGGAGGGCTGGAGGCGGGGCCAGATATCGGCCAGGGCAATGGCGGCACCGGCGCAGCCCGTGTTGCCCAATTCCTCGATGTTGGACACGGCCCGCTCCTCGGGCAGGCCCAGCTGCTGCACCACGTTGCGGGTAATGCGCAGGTTGGCCTGGTGCGGAATCAGGTAGGCCACGTCGGCGACGGAGAGGCCGTTGCGTTCCAGCACCTGCTGGGTTACGCGGGACATGTACTGGCAGGCGTGCGTGAATACGTCTTTGCCGTGGGGCATTACAATGCCGCGCTCCACCGGCTTCAGCGTCACCGACGCGTCGGCCTTGCCCACGTTGCCGGCCCCGCCGGTCAGTACGGTGCGCACGTGCAGGTCGGTGGGAGCGAGGCGCTCCGGGCTCAGCAGCAGAGTGGCCGCGCCGTCGCCCCAGAGGTGGCCCGCCACGGTGTCGTGCTCGTTGTTGTAGGCGGTATTGTGCTCACTCACCACCACCAGGGCCCGGCGGGCCTTGCCCAAGGCAAAGTAGCCTTCCACAATTTCCACGGCATTCAGCAGCGACGAGCAGGCCGACGACACGCTCACCACCGGAATATCAGACACCTGCAATTCGCGCTGCACGGCGTGAGCTACGGTGTAGATGGTGTCGTGCGGGGTGTAAGTAGCGCCCACGATGAGGTCAACGTCCGCAGCCGGGAAGGCCGGGGCACCCGCCAGGGCACGGCGGGTAGCTTCGACGGCCATGGTGTTGGTGTTTTCGCCGGGCGTTGCTTTGCGCCGGGTCCGGATGCCGGTGCGCTCCGTTATCCACTCGTGCGAAAGTCCGTTGAGGCGGGTAAAATGTTCGTTGGTAATGATTTCGGCGGGCAGGTAGGCCGCAACGTGGTGAATGTACACGGGGAGTGGAGCGGAAAGGGCGGGTGGAAAGGCAGGGCAAGGTAAGGGGCCGGCAGCGTACGGGCCGTACTTTTGGATGGTGGCGCGTACTTTGCGGCAATGGTGCTCGTTCAAACGGCCTCACCGGGACGGAGTTAACCGCCCTTCTTACAAGATTATGACGTTTCGCTTTTGTTACCGGGGCCGGCGCGGCGCGGCGGCGGCTGCCCTGCTGGGCGTGGCGCTACTGGCTGCCCCGGCCCAGGCCCAGAAATACCGCACCGCCGCCGGCATCCGCCTCGGCAAAAACAACTACGGCCTGACCGTGCAGCAGAAGATTTTCGAGAAAACCACCCTCGAAGGCCTGGGGCTGGTGGGCACGCGTGAGGTAAGCGCCACGGTGCTGGCCGAGCGCCACTTCGGCATTCTGGGCCCCAGCCTCAACTACTACTTTGGGGCGGGCGGCCACTTGGGGCGGCACAAAGACACCGGTACCTTCGGCGGCCTCGACGCCCTGGCCGGCATCGAATACAAAGTAGCTTTCGTGCCTTTCGTGCTCAGCCTCGACTTCAAGCCCACCGTGGAGTTCAACTCCGACGACTGGGCCCGGTTCCCGACGGCCTTTTCCGTGCGCTACATCTTTATCAAAGACAAGAAAGATGGCGTATTAAATGGCCTGTTCGGCGGCGACAAAGACCGGTCTAAGTCGAAAAGCAAGTCTAAGTCAAAGACAAAAGACCAGCCCCGCCGCGGCCTGTTCGACTGGTAGGCGTTGCGCTCCAAAGTCTGTGGACAGGAAGCCAAAGGACTAGCCTGCTGAATGGAATGAAGCACCTCACGTGCTGAGCTGAGCAAGCGTCAGCCATTAGCCAGCACGCGAGATGCCCGCACCCGGTCACTACCACCAAGCAGCTTCAGTCCGGCATAGCACTTGAAGCCCCCGCCGCAGCTAGCCAGCAGAGCTGGCCGCCGCAGCGGGGGCTTCAAGGGGTAATGAACTAGGTTTGTGCTTCCGAGTTGCCTGGATAGGGGGCGAGTTGGCAAAGTCGCCGCGCTATTCCTGCCGGACCCGGCCGCTGCCCATCACCGAGCTTTTCACCTGCGGGTTGCCGCTCACGTACACGTTGCCGGAGCCCATGATGCTGGCTTTCAGCAGTTCGGTGGCCCGCACCTGGCAGTTGCCCGACCCGCTGATGCTGATGCTGCACGTTTTGCTTTCCAGCTTCGGCGCCTTTACGCCGCCCGAGCCGCTCACGCTGATGTTGTGCTGGGGAGCCGCGCCGGAGGCCTCAATAGACCCCGAGCCCGACAGCGCCGAGCTGATGCTAGTGGCCGTGACGCGGGCCAGGTTGATGCTGCCGGAGCCACTGACGGCCAAATCCAGGTCGTCGGCTTGCAGGGCCTCGGGAGCTTGCAGGCTGCCCGAGCCGCTCACTGCCAGGCTCCGCACGGTTGGCAAAGTCACATACACGGTGATGGGGCCTTTGTAACGGTAGCCCCAGGTGCCGTTCTGGCGCTTGGTATTGATGCGCAGGCGGTTGTTGTCGACGGTGGTTTCGACGTGGGCCACGTCTTCAGCTTCGCCTTCTACCTCCACTTTCTGCGGGCTGCCCTGCCGCACCACTACCTTCATAGAGCCCGCCAGGCCCACCGACGTGAAGGAGCCTACCGAACGGGTTTCGCGGACGGCGGCCATCCGAAAAGCCGACAAAAGCACTGCGCACAGCAGCAGAGCAGGCCAAAACAAGCGTAACGTTTTCATGCAGGTAGCAGGGTTAGGTTGAACATCAGCCCTAAAGATGAACCCACCGTCCCAAGCGTTGCCTGGGTGTTGTAAGAAAGTAATACTGAATTGTGTAGGAAGTCTTTTAAAACATACCGGAACGTCATGCTGAGGCTGTCGAAGCATTTCTACCTCTGCCTAACTGATTAGCAGTGCAACGAAGCGGGAGAGATGCTTCGACAAGCTCAGCATGACATTTTATCAATTTCCTAAACAGCTTCACTGAATTGTGTAGGCTTGTTAACAGACCTACGTTGCGGCCTAGAGCTAGGGCTAGTTCTCCTCCTCGAATGAGGAGGGATTAGGCGTGGTTGGTGCTGGGAGAAGGTCAACTAAAAAGCTAGAAACTAAAAACTAGAACTAGAGCCCCTCCCTCCCGGAGAGGGGTTGGGGTGAGGCAACCAACGCTAGCAATCCTCCCGCTCCGGTCAACCGCCCCTGGCCTAGTTGTTTGATGCGCGGAATTCTCCAAGGAGGGGAACTAGCTTCTAGCTCTTGGTAGGCAACTCGGGCTAGCTGGGGCAGTTTGGGCGGGTGCGGCCGTCGCGCAGCAGGTAACCCTCGCCCCATTTCACCAAAGCTCCTAGTAAGGGCTCTACCTGCTGGCCCTGCTCGGTGAGCGTATACTCGACGCGGGGGGGCACCTGCTGGTACACCGTGCGGGCCACCACGCCGTCCAGTTCCAGCTCCCGCAATTCCTGAATCAGCATCTTCTCCGTGATTTCGGGCAGGAGGCGGCGCAGTTCCCCGTAGCGCCGGGCTCCGCTGAACAGGTTGCTCAGAATGAGGAGCTTCCACTTGCCGCCCAGCACATTGAGGGTGGTGCGTACGGGACAGAAATCAAACGGCCCCAGCTCGGTAAGGGTCTGCCAACCGGCTTCGGCTTGCTGCTGCTTGGTAACTTTATTCATTTTTTAGTGCCTGATTATCAGTGTTTCTGAGAAAAAAGTAGGTGCCGTACTTTTTCGTAGGTACTTGCTAAAAGTAAAGGTAACGCATTTCCTTTGTACCGCTTCGCCTCGCCACCACCGGCTGGTAGGGTGCAGCAGCTTTCCGGGCGTGAGGGTCATGCCCGGTGCGTATTCATCTCATTTTTGCTTTCAAAAGACTATGGCAAAGCACATTGTCGTAACCGGCGCTACCGGCAACATTGGCACTTCGCTCGTGCACGAACTCCTGCGGCGGGGCCACCGCGTCACGGCCGTAGCGCGGCCCAGCGCCCGCCTCGACGCCCTGGCCCAGGCCGGCGCCACAGCCGCGGCCGGCGACTTGCACGACGCCGGCTTCCTAACCGGGGTGCTCCGGGGCGCCGACGCGGCGTTCCTGATGATTCCGCCCAACATGCAAACGCCCGACTTCCTGGCTTATCAGGCTGAAGTAGGCGAGGCTATTGTGCAGGCGGTGCGCGCGGCAGGCTTGCGGCAGGCCGTGCACCTGAGCAGCATTGGCGCCGACCAGCCCGCCGGTACGGGCCCGGTAGTGGGGCTGTACCATCAGGAAGCCCGCCTCAATGGCGTAGATGGCCTGCAAGTAGCTCACCTGCGGCCGGCCTACTTCATGGAAAACCTGCTGGCCAACGTGGGCATGATTCAGCACATGGGCATTATGGGCTCAGCCATGCGCCCCGACCTGAAGTTTCCGATGGTAGCCACCAAAGACATTGCCGCCAAAGCCGCTGAGCTACTTGACCGGGACCTTGAGGCCGGCTCGGTGCACTACGTGCTGGGCCCGCAGAACTACTCCCAGCAGGACGCCGCCCGCGCCATCGGCCCGGCCATCGGCCGCCCCGACCTCCAGTACGTGCAGTTTCCCTACGACCAGGCCAAGCAGGGCATGGTGCAAGCCGGCCTCTCCGAAAGCATGGCCACGCTCTACGATGAAATGACGCGCAACATGAACGAGGAAAAGGTGATGGTGAACGAGCCGCGCACCCCCGCCGCTACCACCCCCACCACCCTCGACGAGTTTGTGCAAACCGTATTTGCGCCGGTGTTTCGGCAGGCTACTGCTCAGGCCGCTCAACCGGCCTAAAAGGCCCCACGCTTCACCCGCTGACACTGCCCGCCGGCCATCCGGCGGGCAGTGTTTTTTGTGCACCTTTAGGCGGCCACCATCGGCCTTCCTCGCACTTTCTCCCTACCTGCTATGCACGCAAACGAACAACTGCTCCACCGCTTCTACCAGGCTTTTCAGCGCCGTGACTATGCCGGCATGGCGGCCTGTTACCATCCGGACGCCACTTTTGAAGACGCGGCCTTTCACCTGCAAGGTCCCGCAATCGGGAAGATGTGGCGCATGCTCTGCGAACGGGGCCATGACCTGCGCCTATCCTACGACGGTATTCAGGCTACGGAGCACAGCGGCTCTGCCAACTGGGAGGCCCGCTACACGTTTTCCCAAACCGGCCGCCCGGTGCACAACCAAGTTCGGGCCCGGTTTACCTTTCAGGATGGCCTAATCCGTACCCACCACGACGAGTTTAGCTTCTGGCGCTGGGCCCGGCAGGCGCTGGGGCCGATGGGCTGGCTGCTGGGCTGGTCGGGCTTTCTGCAACGGAAGGTGCAAGCCGCTGCCGCCAATGGTCTGGCCCGGTTTCAGCCCGCTACGCCCGCTGGGGTGGAAAGGTAGCTGCCAAAAAGCGCCGCCCTTACTGACTCGCCGCCAAGAAAAAGCCGCTTCCGCAAACGCGGAAGCGGCTTTTCTACAACATCTGCCGTGGCCGCCTAGCCGCGCAATTCCTCCAGCAGGCGCAGCACCTCGTCGGCCTGGGCGGCAGGCACAAACAGGTGGTCGTGGTAGAAAGCGGATACCGGATTGACGCTGATGCCGTGCGCTGCCAGATGCGCCGTGATGCGGGCCAGAAACCCTACGGCTTCCAGGCTGGAATGCACGTTGAGCGTCAGCCAGCGACACAGATAGACCCCGGCCAGACCCGCTTTTTCGGCTTGAGCGGTTGGTAGAACAAGTGTCAGACCTTCAGCTTCGCGAAAGGTGGCTACGGGGCTGAGT